>CBFDTW010000014.1:0-20947 GCA_965613085.1 uncultured bacterium
ATGACCCTTGTTTTTAAGCTCACCTGCTAGCGCTTCTATTCCGTGAAGTTCATATTCATTGAGTTGGATAAATAGAATTCTTCCCATTATGAATTTAGCTTAAAATCCGAGTTCTTTTAGCTTCTCTAAAGTTAGATTTTCAGATTTAAGCTGAAGGAATTTTTCTACATATTTGCCAATAAATATTAATCCAGCCGGAGTGATGCCAATCATTTTTGCTCTATCGATTTTAACTTTCCCTGGAATGATTGCTAATTTTCTGAGCGGTTTGGGAGGGATTATCGGTCAAATTGCTCAAAGCATAAATAGTTTTTTGCAAAACCCTTTAGTTTATGGAATTTTATATTTCTTTCTGGTAGTAGTTTTTGTTTTTTAAATTTAAAAAAGGAGGTAGAAAATAATCCAGAATTAAGGATAAGGAAAGCCAAGACTGAAAGTGGGGAGGTTTTAGTACAGCTTTCGGTAGAAGAGGCTGTTTTAAGCTCTCCTCAATGGAAAGATTTCATTTCCCGGCAGGAGACAATTTGTGGTTCACAATTTACCAGATCAATAGAAAAGTTAAAAAAGATGTTATAATTTAATAAGTGGTGGTGACATTACGGATACTCTGTACAGATTTTGCGAGAGAAAAGCAGTAGATGAAAAACGATGATAAAATTAAAAATCAGTATTTTAAGCGTTCCTACTTTGCTCTGGATGGTCTCTGGTTTGTAATGGTAGAAAAGAGCTTCTCTTTGAAGGAGGCTCTAAAGATAGATGAAAAGGTTTGGAGGGTTCTTCCCAGGATTCAGGCAAGAGAAGTTAAAAAACTTCTTAACCTCAAAGAAGATACCTTCCAGAATTTTCTACGCGCCTTAAGGGTGAAGCTTGAAGCCGAAGATTATCAATACGAGCAGAAGCTAAGAGGAAAAGAGCTAACCCTCTCAATTAAAAAATGCCCCTGGTATGAGATAATCAAAAAATCTCAAAGAGAATATGTTCTGCCCAACAATATCTGCCAGATAGATTTTCAAACCTGGGTGGAGGAGTTCCATCTTAATTTAAAAGTGCAAATTAACTCCTGTATCTGTGGTGGAGATACGAATTGTGAGATTTACTTTCAACATGAAAGATAAAAGCAACATGTGAAATGCAAATAAAACAAAAAGCTCCTTTCAACGAAAAACTTGTAAAATTCTGTGAGAATCTTCTGAAATAAAGCCCACCTCAATTTTTTAAAGCAGAAAAGACACCCTGTCAGGTAGGTATGTTGGAACCTCTGAAAAAGCAAGACAAATTTGCTAAAAAGAACAAAAATTTCCTCGCTTTTTATCAAATCTTCCACCTGAAATTTAAGAAAAAAGTAACTTTATCGAGGAAGCTCATAAAAGAAATCAATGGCAAGTACTCCCCTTATCAGTAACTGTTCAAAAATTGGTGGATGAAATAGCTAAGATGTTCATCAGGTCAGGGATAGAAGTAAATTTTGTTAAAAATGGTTAAACTCTGATTTAGAAAGCAATAGAGGTGATCTATCCACCAAAAATTGAACAGTTACTCTCACGATGCGTACTTGACAGCCTTAATAAGTGTGGTATTTAATAAACAAAATACGTAAGTATTTCTTTAAGAGGAATTTACTCCTAACTATAGTTCTTTCCCAAAATTGATTAATAACAGAACGTATTGGTGAAAGATAGAGTATTCGTTGGAACAGGACATCACATGTACTCTGGTTGATATCTCGCAATTAGCATAGATGATATCGCAAAGCATCCCTTTATCAGAGAAGCTATTATTTGTTTTTCCCCTTTGAAGACTCGTGAGGTGACAAGCTCTTACAATAGGTTTCTTTCCTTCCCTTCTGCTTTCTCCTAATCTGATCGGAACTTTCCTTCCATACCGTTATTCCGGTAGTTGATGAACTTGGGCCATCGGTCATAAACCTTCTCCATACAGGAGAAATTGTTGAAGTGGATGCTGAAAGCGGAATAATCTTAAAAATATAGCACTTCATCCGGATGACCTGTTTGGTTGGTGATCCAATATCTGGCAAAAATTTCAAAAATAAGAGAATTTTGAAATGGATGGTAAGAAATGTCGAAAATACATGGAAACTTCGCAGACAGCACCTCTACTTAAGATCATAGACAGAGAAAGATCAGGAGAAGATATTCAGATCGCCACAGAGAAGGAAAAAATTGTGTCTCCTTTTATAGAGGTTCTTCGAGAGATAACTATGGCTAATATAATTCTGGGGACAGGGCATGTCTCAGTTCAAGAGATCAAAAAGTTAGTAGAAGAGGCTAAAAAGATAGGAATAAAAAAAATTCTGGTAAATCACCCTGAATTGAATATTATTAATATGTTCCTCAAGGATCAGATAGATTTAGCCAAAAAGGGGGTTTATTTTGAAAGATGCTTTTTTGTTGCAACTCCCTTAGGCCAAAGAATGGATCCGGCCAAGATAGCCGAAGCAATTAGAACAGTAGGTCCTGAGTCGACCATTCTGGCTACAGATCTGGGCCAAGTAGATAATCCTTCACCAGTTGAAAGATTGCAGAGTTATATCCGTTCTATACTTAAGAGGGGGATAACAAAAGAGGAAATAGAGATTATGGTTCGAGTAAATCCGCTTCGGTTAATAAACGGATAGAAACACACAAACAGGAAAGGGGCAGAGATAATTTTTTTTTTATTTCAGGGAGAACAATCTTTATTAAAGGATGGATATCCTGTTTAATGTACAGCTGACCTTGAATAGATATTGTAAGGTTCGATGCAATGAGACAACCCAATCATGTAAATAATCAGCCCTTGAGGGGAATAAGAGTGCTCGATCTATCAAGAATTTTAGCAGGGCCGTACTGTACCATGATGTTAGGTGATTTAGGAGCAGAGATTATTAAAGTTGAACAACCCAGAGTTGGTGATGGAACAAGACAGTGGGGTCCTCCTTTTAAAGGAGGGGAAAGTGCTTATTTTATCTGTATAAATCGAAACAAAAAAAGTATAACTGTAAATTTGAAGCATCCCAGAGGAATAAAAATTATAAAACAGCTTGTTAAGAAAAGTGATGTGCTTGTTGAGAATTTTCGTTACGGAACGATGGATAAATTAGGACTTGATTATGAAACACTTAAAAAGATCAATCCAAAGCTTATTTACTGCACCATTTCCGCTTTCGGAACGACAGGACCTTACAGGGAACTGCCGGGTTATGATTTTCTTGTCCAGGCAATGGGCGGAATTATGAGTATTACCGGAGAGCCTGATGGTCCTCCAATGAAAGTTGGGGTAGCTATAATAGATGTAACAGCAGCACTGTACGCTACAAGTGCCATTTTAGCCGCCTTATTTTATAGAGAAAAAACAGGTGAGGGTCAAAAGGTGGAAACTTCCCTTATTGAAGCTCAGGTAGCCTGGCTGATTAATGTGGGAAGCAACTATCTTGTTTCTGGTGAGGTACCCAAAAGGTATGGCAATGCCCATCCTAATATAGTCCCCTATCAGGTATTTAAGGTAAAAGACGGGTATGTTGCCTTAGCAATAGGGAATGATTTGCAGTGGAAAAAATTTTGTGAACTTGCTGGAGTTAAAGAGTTAGCCGAGAATCCCAAATTTGAAACAAATCCCAAAAGAGTTGAGAATCGAAAAGAGCTGATAAAAATTTTAGATAAGCTAATGTTAGAAAAGAGGGGGAAGGAATGGATTAAATTATGCAGGGATAACGGAATACCCTGTGGTCCCATAAACACTATTGATAAAGTGTTTAATGATCCACAGGTTTTAAACAGAGGGATGGTTGTTGAGGTGGATCATCCTACAGCAGGTAAGATTAAACTTGCCGGTATTCCTATGAAATTTTCCCGTACCCCAGCTTTTGTTAAAAGCCCCCCTCCTCTTCTTGGTGAACATACTAACGAGGTTCTTTCTAATTTACTTGGATATAGCAAAGAGGAGATCCTCAATTTAAGGAAGGAGCAAGTGATTTAGCATAAAGTTAAATTGGAAGCGAAAGTTATTAAGGCTCATACCAGGGATTTTGGAAAGGAGGCTCAAGGTGAGAGAGGTAGTTATTATATCAGCTGTGCGTACACCCATCGGAAAGTTTGGGGGCTCATTAAAAGATGTGCCTGCTCCCAGGTTGGGAGCTGTGGTTATTAAAGAGGCACTAAATCGAGCAGGCATTGAACCGGAAAGCGTTGATGAGGTATATATGGGAAATGTTATCCAGGCAGGACTTGGGCAAGGTCCTGCAAGACAGGCGTCTATTTATGCGGGTCTGCCTAAGGAGGTTCCTGCGGTAACTATAAACAGAGTTTGTGCATCGGGGCTTACCGCAGTGAATTTAGCGGCACAATCCATTGCTACAGGTAATGCCGATATTATGGTTGCTGGGGGAATGGAAAATATGAGTCGAGCTCCCTATGCTCTACTCAATGCAAGGTGGGGATATAAACTCTGGGATGCAGAACTGGTTGATCTAATGGTAAGGGATGGTTTATGGGAAGTTTTCAACAATTATCATATGGGCATAACT
The DNA here is from genome assembly GCA_965613085.1 of uncultured bacterium. Taxonomy (GTDB): domain Bacteria; phylum Aerophobota; class Aerophobia; order Aerophobales; family B3-G15; genus CBFDTW01. The sequence continues at coordinate 4,523 of CBFDTW010000014.1, forward strand.
GCTGAGAATATAGCCAAGAAGTATAAAATATCTAGAGAAAGACAAGATAAATTTGCACTGGAAAGTCACAGAAAGGCTGTTAAAGCTATTAAGGAAGGAAATTTTAAAGATGAAATTGTTCCTGTTGAAATAGCAAGTGGAAAAAATGAATCTAAAATTTTCGATCAGGATGAACACCCACGGCCAGATACCAGCCTGGAAAAGCTAAGCAAACTTCCTCCGGTTTTTAAGGAAGATGGTACAGTAACTGCAGGAAACTCTTCTGGTATTAATGATGCTGCTGCTGCTCTTGTTCTTATGTCAGAGGAGAGAGCGAAAAAATTGGGGAAAAAGATCATGGCAAAGATTAAATGTTTTGCTTCGGCAGGAGTTGATCCAGCATATATGGGGTTAGGTCCTGTGACGGCGACGAAAAAAGCTTTAAAAAAAGCAAAACTAAGCTTGAAGGACATAGATGTTATCGAGGAAAATGAAGCCTTTGCAGCACAATCAATAGCTGTGATGGAAGAGCTGGATATTGACCCGGAAGTGATGAACTTAAATGGAGGGGCTATCGCTCTGGGTCATCCAATTGGTTGTACAGGGGCAAGAATTCTTGTTACTTTAGTTTATCTCATGCAAAGAAAAAATGCTGAGTTGGGACTGGCAACTCTATGTGTTGGTGGGGGTCAGGGAGTAACAACCATTTTAGAGAGGTAAAAAAATGATAAAGAAAATAGGAGTAATAGGTGCAGGAACGATGGGTTCCGGAATAGCTTTAGTGGGAGCAATGCAAGGCTTTGAAGTTACAATGGTGGATGTATCGCAGGAGATAATTGAAAAAGCGATACAGAAAATAGAAAAATATTTAACCAGGAGTGAAGAAAAGGCGAAAATATCAAAGGAGGAGAAAAATAAAGCTATATCCAAGATAGAAGCTACAACCAGCTTAGAAAAGATAACCAGTTGTGAATTTATAATAGAGGCAGTGAGTGAAAATAAAAAGATTAAAAAAAAGATATTTCAGAGGCTGGATTCTCTCTGTCCAAAAGATGTTATCTTTGCCTCTAACACTTCTGCCATTTCTATAACGGAACTTGCCTCCCTCACGCAGAGAGCCGATAAGTTCGTTGGGATGCATTTCATGAACCCTGTTCCCGTAATGAAGCTGGTAGAAGTTGTTAGAGGTTTGGATACATCAGATCATACAGTCCAGGTAACAGAGGGGGTAGTAAAGGCTTTAGGAAAAATTCCTGTAGAGGTTCAAGACTCGCCTGGTTTTATCGTTAATAGACTACTAATCCCTATGATTAACGAAGCTGCATATTGCTTAATGGAGAATATAGCTGCAAAAGAATCTATCGATAAAGTTATGAAACTCGGTGCGAATCACCCCATGGGTCCCCTTGAGCTTGCTGATTTGATTGGGATAGATGTATGTTTATATATTATGGAAGAGCTATACCGGGGATTTGGCGATCCCAAATATAGGCCTTGCCCATTGTTAAGAAAAATGGTTTGTGCTGGGCATTTAGGAAGAAAGACCGGAAGAGGGTTTTATAAGTATGATAAATGAGGAGAAGATTATGCAACTGCAAAGTGTATCTTTAAAAGAAGAAGAGGTAATAGCGGTAGTTACTATTAATCATCCTCCACTCAACATAGTAAATCACAAAATTTTAACTGAGCTTGAGGAGGTGCTGGAGAGATTAAAAACTCTGAAAGCTAAGGCAGTCATAATTACAGGGACAGGAAAATCTTTTGTTGCAGGTGCGGATATAAAGGAGATGAAAGATAAAGATGCTCTTTCTGCTCTTGAGTTTTCAAAGTTGGGCCAGAGGGTTGTTAATAAAATAGAGAACTTAAACCAACCAGTAATTGGCGCAATAAATGGATTTGCATTAGGAGGAGGATTAGAGTTAGCTCTGGGTTGTGATATCCTTATTGCTTCTGAGAATGCAAAATTTGGTCAACCCGAGGTGCGGTTAGGAATCCCACCTGGTTGGGGAGCTACGCAAAGATTGGCCAGGGTGGTAGGTATATATAAAGCAAAGGAGTTAATCCTTACCGGGAAAATAATTGATGCTCAAGAAGCCTGCAGAATAGGCCTTGTAAGTAAGGTGGTAAAGGAAAAAGATTTAATGAAGGAGGCTCATTCTCTGGCAACACAGATCTCTCACAACGCCCCTATTGCGGTAAGATTAGCAAAGTTCCTGATCAACAGAAGTTTTGAGACGTCCTTAGAGGATGGCTTAGCTTCGGAATCAGCTATGTTTGGGCTCTGCTTTTCCACAGAGGATCAAAAAGAAGGTATGCAAGCTTTTGTGGATAAAAGAGAACCTGGTTTTAAAGGGAAATGACTGGTTAATAGCTTGTAGGGAAGCATTGAGTCTCTATGAAATTAAAAATTCCTGGAGGAGGAAGAGATGTTAGACTACACATTTACAGAAGAGCAGGAGTTATGGAGAGAGAGCGTAAGAGAGTTTTGTGAGGCAAAAATTGCTCCTCGGGTTGAAGAGATGGTGGAAAAAGAGCAAATTCCTCGGGATCTGGTAAAAGATATGGCTGAGTTCGGACTACTTGCAATGACTGTTTCCCCGGAGTATGGGGGAAGTGGTGCTGATGCAGTGACCACGGGAATTGCAGTTGAGCAGCTGGCAAGGTATGATCCTACCTGTTCCATACCGGTGTTATTTCTGGTCGAAAATGCCTGGGCTCGCCTCCTGGATAAATACGGCACCAAGGAGGCTAAAAAAGAAATCCTGCCCCAGGTAACAGAGGGTAAAATATTCTGCGGTATCGCTACAACCGAATCTGAGGTGGGCTCAGACCTGGCAAATATGAGGACAAGGATAAGGAGAGAGGGAAATAAGTTCATTGTCACAGGAGAGAAAAATTATATCAGTGGAGTAAGGGAAGCGAGGGAGTGGGGTGGAGGTCATGTCACCCTGGCAAGGCAAACGCCAGAGAAAGGAACAAGAGGGATGACCTGTTTTTTCCTGCCTTTAAATTCGAAGGGGATAGCTGTTAGTTTCTTTAAGGATATGGGAAGAGAGGGGATATCCTGTGGTGGATTTAAGATAGACGAGGTCGAGATTCCGGAACATTATTTAATAGGAGAAGAAAACAGGGGATTTTATATAATTCACGAAGGATATGAGCTGGCAAGGGGACTGATCGGACTGGTATGTGTGGGAGCTGCCGAGAAAGCACTGGAAAACGGAATGAACTATATAAAGCAAAGGAATGCTTTTGGAAAGCCTCTTGCCAAGTATGAAGGTATACAGTTCCCCTTAGCCGAGCATTACACAAAAATACAAGCCTTAAAAGAACTTACCTATAAAGCACTGTGGATTTTCGATAGGGAAAAAGAGGGAAAAGCTACAAGGTTTGAGGTAAGTAAAGCCATTGCTATGGTGAAGATGATTGCTTCAAGGTGGGCATTTGATGCTATTAATGATGTAATGAACTGGCAGGGTGCATTTGGTTATTCCAAGGAGTGCCCGGATCAAATGGCACTAAGAGGTGTAAGATCGTTTAACCAAGCCGAGGGAAGTATAGAGATTATGAAAGTAATTGTTGGCAGGGAGCTTTTAGGTAAAGAATATATCCCTTACAAGTAGTTTTCTCCTCGCCTTTTTGTGAGGTAATTAAATCAATTAACTATAGCTGAGTGAAGGGAATAAAGGGTAATTTTATAATTTTTGACAATACTACAAAAAGATTAAGGGGGGGAGGATATGACCCATATAGTATGTGTAAAGCAGGTTCCAGACCCTGAAACAAGGGTAAAAATTAACCCCGATACTAATACTTTGGTAAGAGAGGGAGTTCCCAGCATTTTGAATCCTTTCGATCAATTTGCCTTAGAGGAGTGTATAAGAGTAAAAAATAAAATAGGTGGAAAAATTACAGCTGTTTCTATGGGGCCTCTGCAAGCAAGAACTACTTTGCTGAAATGCTTAGCCTTAGGTGCAGATGAGGCGGTTTTGCTTTCAGATAACTTATTTGCAGGATCAGATACCTTTACCACCTCTTACATACTTTCTGTAGCTATAAAGAAGATAAAAGATTTCGACATCGTTTTTTGCGGGCAGCAGGCAATAGATGGAGATACCGGTCAGGTGGGTCCGGAGTTAGCTCATCATCTCGGAATCTCGCAAGTTACCTATGTTGAGGAAATTATTAGTATAGATGAGAGAAAAAGTGTGGTTAAGAGTATAAGTGATGAGGGATATAAAATTGTTGAAGTTAAGCTTCCTGTACTTCTTGCAATGTCCCCTCCTTCTTCATTTAAACCAAGCAACCCCCCTCTCAGAAATATACTCCAGGCTAAACAGAAAAAATTTATCAACTGGGATGCCAAGAAGTTAGGGATAGATGAGACCAGATGTGGTTTAGCAGGCTCTCCAACAAGGGTGATAAGAATTTATCCTCCCCCCCTTAAAAAGAAAGGGATAATATTCAAAGAAGAACCAGAGGTTGCGTGTAAAAAGGTCGTAGAGGAGCTTTTGGGTAAGGGAGTGTTAAAATGATTGAAATTACAAGCGATTGTACCGGGTGTGGGAGGTGTGTTAAGTGGTGTCCCTTTGGAGCTATTGAAGTTGTTGAGGGAAAAGCTCAAATTCAAGTGAATTGTACACTATGTGGGTCCTGTGTGCAGGCCTGTGAGCTCGGAGCTATAAAAATGAAAAAGGAACCCCTCAAACCAAAAGATCTATCGGAGTACAAAGATGTGTGGGTTTTTGTTGAAAGAAAGGATAGGGGAATAAGGGAGGTAACTTTTGAGCTATTGGGAAAAGCGCGAGAGTTGGCTCAAAAGTTGGGTGAAAAGACATGTGCAGTTTTATTGGGAGAAAACGTTGAGCCTTTTTGCAAAGAACTGGCTGCTTATGGGGCAGATAAAATATATTTAGCAGAGCACCCTCACCTTCATGAATACAATACAGATGTGTACACCAGCATAATAGGTGGTTTAATATCAAAATATAAGCCCAGCATTGTGTTGTATCCTGCAACGAAAACAGGTAGAGATCTGGCGCCGCGACTGGCTGCCCTTTTGGAAACCGGGCTTACTGCAGATTGTACCGGACTTGACATAAAAGATAGACAACTGCTTCAGAGCAGACCAGCATTTGGGGGGAATATTATGGCTGATATCCTTTGTCCTGCCCGGAGGCCTCAAATGGCAACAGTAAGGCCAAATGTAATGAAAAAAACCAGTCCTGATCATGAAAGAAAGCCGGTGGTTATAAATATTCCAGTACAACCAAAGCTTGAAGGAATAAGAGCTGTGGTGAAAGAGAGCCTGAGAACTTTAAAAGAGGAAGAAAAGTCTATCGAAGAGGCAAATATTATCGTTTCTGGAGGCCGAGGTATAGGATCAAAGGATAATTTTCAACTGGTAGAGAATCTTGCCAAGGTAGTTGGTGGAGCAGTAGGGGCAAGCAGAGCGGCCGTGGAGTTAGGTTGGAAACCAAAGTCCTGTCAAGTTGGTCAGAGTGGTAAAACAGTTTCCCCTGAACTTTATATAGCCATAGGTATATCTGGTGCTATTCAACACTTGGTGGGAATGAGGGAATCCAAAATAATTGTAGCTATCAACAAGGATCCTGAAGCTCCAATATTCAATGTGGCTGACTATGGAATAGTAGGGGATTTGCATAAGGTGGTTCCAATGCTGATAGAGGAGTTCCAAAAAGTAAAGAACCGAAAGTAGGCTGAGCACAATAGAGGGTAGAAAGTAACGGGTGTGAAAAGAATCGTACAAGGGAGAAAATGAGATAATGAATAGCGGTCATAAAGTCAGGATTTTGAGAGTCGATTTAACAAAAAAGCGGATAAATGTTGAAAACCTGGAAGAGACAGAAGTACGCAAATACATTGGTGGAAGTGGCCTGGGAGCAAAGATTCTTTATGAGGAAACCTGCCCTGATACAGACCCTTTAGGAGAGGGTAACCTTCTTATCTTTATGGCAGGCCCTCTAACGGGAACTCCTGTTCCCTGTGGAAGACACAGCATTGTGGCCAAATCTCCCCTTACAGGGATCTGGGGTGAGGCAAGTGTGGGAGGTACCTGGGGAAGAGAACTGAAAAGGGCAGGGTATGACGGAATAGTAGTTAGCGGAAAATCAGAAAAACCTGTTTATCTTTGGATTCATGATGACAGGGTAGAGTTAAGGGAGGCAACCCACCTTTGGGGAAAAGATACCTACCAGGTGGATGAGCTGCTTAGAAGGGAAACAGATGAAAAGGCAGTGGTTAGCTGCATTGGTCCATCTGGAGAGAGGATGATTCCAATTTCCTCTATTCTTACCGATGGAAAAGATGGACGAGCTGCAGCAAGATGTGGTCTTGGAGCAGTGGCTGGATCTAAGAAATTAAAGGCTGTTGTGGTAAAGGGGTCAGGAAGAGTGGAAGTTGTGGAGAAGGAAAAACTTAAACAGAGTCTGAAAAAGATTATTCCTTCCCTTAGAGAAATTCCTGCCAGAATGAGAGATTTAGGAACCGCCAGTTTGATTATTCCCTGTGAGAAAATAGGTGATCTTCCCATTAAGAACTGGCGAGAGGGAACCTGGGACAGGGCGGAAAATATCAGTGGAGAGAGGATGGCTGAAACAATCCTTTCTGGTAGATATCACTGTGCAGGCTGCCCCATTGGATGTGGAAGAGAGATAAAAATCTTACAGGGTCCTTTTGCAAAAGTTGAAGGAGCAGGCCCGGAATATGAAACTCTGGGAACTATAGGATCATCCTGTATGGTGGATAGCTTAGAGGCTATAGCTAAAGCTAATGAGCTTTGCAACCGCTATGGGGTGGATACCATTGAAGTGGGAGGGGCAATTTCCTTTGCCATGGAGTGCTATGAGAATGGTTTAATTAGTGAAAAAGATACAGGGGGACTTAAGCTCACCTGGGGAAATGCCAAGGCAGTGGTGGAAATGGTACACCAGATTGGCAAAGGGGAAAAGTTAGGAGCTCTCTTAGGTCAGGGTCTTTTAAAGGCCTCTCAAGAGATTGGTGGATTAGCTTCGGAGTTTGCCATTCACTCCAAGGGACTTGCTTTCCCTGCTCACGATCCCAGAGCCTACAATAGCCTTGCCTTAGGTTATGCTACCTCCAACAGAGGTGCCTGTCATCTTCAGGCACTTAGCCATCCATTTGAGAGAAACCTGACTGCACCTGAGCTGGGATTTGAAGAAGCGCAGGATCGCTTTAGTACAGAAAGAAAAGGTGAGCTTGTAGCAAAACTTCAGGATTTAATGTGCATTTTTGACTCTCTTTGCATCTGTAAGTTTGTTCTCTTTGGAGGAGTCAGAGTCTCTCATCTGCTTAGCTGGCTAAGGTATGTTACCGGTTGGGATATGGATCTGGATGAGCTTATGAGGACAGGGGAGAGGATATTTAACCTTAAAAGAGTTTATAATGTAAGTTGTGGAATATCAAGAAAGGATGATACTTTACCTCCAAGAATTCTTACCCATAGAAGAAAAACTGGAGGAGCATCTCAAAATCTTCCTCACTTTGGCAGGATGCTCAGTGAATATTATGAGTTCAGGGGATGGAGCGAGGAGGGTATTCCTAAGAAGGAGAAGCTGTATCAATTGGGTATTCTAAAAGATTCATAAACTCGAGGAAGGAAACCAGAACAGGTCTGGCAAGGAGGTTCGAGTAGTACCATAATCTTTCCATATTAGAGAGCCTTTGGCAAATTCCCCTTTTTTGATAAAATTAAGTTTGTCTTAAAAAGATGTTTTCATAAATCTTCATTTTTTCAGGATTCTGTTTTAGATGACTTAACGCGTAAACTTGCACATTCTTTAAATTTATTGTATAATGAGGCAAATGGAGGGTGGGCCGGAGTGGCGGAATTGGCAGACGCAGTGGACTTAAAATCCACTGGGCAAGTTCGCCCGTGCCGGTTCGAGTCCGGCCTCCGGCACTAAGGATTGACTTTTACTAAAATTATTATAAAAATATAGACAGGATAGCGGGGTGGAGCAGCCAGGTAGCTCGTCGGGCTCATAACCCGGAGGTCGTCGGTTCGAATCCGACCCCCGCAACCAGTTTTTTGATGGCGGCGTAGCTCAGCTGGAAAGAGCACACGGCTCATACCCGTGGAGTCCGGGGTTCGAATCCCCGCGCCGCTACCAGCTTTTTATTTTTCTCTTGCCTGTGCCTGAGGACTAGCATTTACAAAAGGGGTTATCAAACCGACGAGAGGAGGTAAAAGATGAGAAAAGTAAAAGTTGGCGAGGAAGAAATAGAGGTTGTAGAAGAGGTAGATTTAGGTCCACTTTTTGAGAAACTTCTTCAAGCTGCCGGAAGAAGAGGTGTAGCGGAGAAATTAATAAATAAAACTAAAAAGTCCCTTTTAAAACAAAGTAAAAAGGCAGATAAAGCTATTAACAAAGGGAAAGCTAAGTCTGAGCAACTGCGGAAGATGCGCGAGTCAGTCAAACGACTTGAAGACATAGTAAAGGACCCTTCTTCCTACACAAAAGAAGTAATTGAAGAACTACTGAAATCACTTTAAATTTAAAGACTATTTCTCTTCTTTATATCGCTCTACTGTGAACCTCTCGATCTTTAACTTCTCCAAAGGGACATCAAAAAGTCCGGCTTTTTGTTTAGCTATTTCTAATTGATATTCTGCTGTATCTACCCCCTCCAGATCCGGCAGAAGAAGTCCTCTTTGCCAGCCCTTGCTTACTATTATACCGTATTTTTTGGGATTTAATTCTTCCAGGGAGTTAACCGGTTCTGGTTCGCTCAGTATATCTACAGAGATGTCAATTTCTTTTAACTCTTCTTCTTCCACAGGAGGAAAGCGGGGATCCCTTGTTGCTGCACTTATAGCATTGTCTATTATTTCATAAGCAATGTTGGCTTTAGCGGGAAGAAATGTTCCGATGCAGCCACGTAGCCTTCCCTTTTTGCGCAGAGAAACGAATACTCCTGCCTTTTTTTTGAATTTTTCTGGAATGTTAGCAGGGGGAGCAATTTTTTTCCCCTTGTACAGGTATTCCTCCAGTGTTTTTCGGGCCAGCCTAACAGGAAAGTCTTTCTCCTCTTCTTTTTCTTGCAATTTTTCTCTCCTTTTCAAACTAAACCCGCCATAACTCTTAATCTTCTCACCCTCTCTTCTGTAGGAGGGTGGGTACTGAACAGACGGGTAAGCCAGTCTCCTTTAAAAGGATTGATGATAAAAAGGTGAGCTGTGGAAAGAGAAGTTCCTACCAGAGGCCTTCTCTTTGACCACATATCAATTTTCTCAAGTGCACTTGCCAGATATAAAGGTTTTCCATTCAGATTAGCTCCACTGCTATCGGCCTCATATTCTCTTGTGCGTGATATAGCAAACTGGATAAGCATTGCAGCAAAAGGAGCCAGGATAGAAAGAAGCAACAAACCGATAAGATTCCCTCCCCTCTCCTCATCACCACTACCAAGAAAAGCAGCCCATCTTGCCCAATAAGCAATCATCATAATTGCTCCAGCAATAGTAGCCACAATTGTAGAGATGAGAATATCTCTATTTTTAATATGGGAGATTTCGTGGGAGAGAACGCCCTCTATTTCTTGCCAGCTCAGAGTTTTTAAGAGCCCTCTGGTTACAGCTACAGAAGAATGTTTTGGACCTCTTCCTGTAGCAAAGGCATTGGGAACATCCAGAGGGATTATCCATATTCGGGGCTTGGGAATTTTTGCGGCAAGAGAAAGATTTTCAACCATTCTGTGGAGCTCGGGATTATCACGGGGTAAAACTTCTTTAGCTCTGTACATCCCCAGAACGATTCTATCACTCCACCACCAGCTTACCACGTTCATAATAAGAGCTATTAAGAAGGCAAAAACAGCTCCAGCCACTCCGGCAATGAGAGCACCAATCCAGACAAGCAGCAAGGTTAAAATAGTCAAAAACAGGGCTGTTTTCAGGGTATTCATTCTTGCTACCCTCCTAATAAAAAACCTTCTCGAATTCTATAGCCTTTTATAAAATCATAAGCATTAATTCTTGGTTTACCTGGCAGTTGAACTTCTTTAACTAAAAGAGCCCCTCCTCCGGTTTTAACCACAAATCCTGTTTCTTTCTGGATTTTTACAACAGTTCCCGGTTGAGATTCTTCTCCGTAAGGGGAATTTTCCAGAACAGCTGTTTTCCAGATTTTAATTCGGCAGGATTTTCCCTCTCGCGGGAATGTGGTAAAGGCTCCAGGCGCTGGATTTAGCCCCCTCACCAGATTGTGTATTTCCCAGGCTGATGCTCTCCAGTTAATTTTGCCCATCTTTTTGGTTATTTTGGGAGCATAACTTGTCTTGCCTTGCTGTGGTTTTAATTTAGCTTTTCCTTGCTTGATTAATTTAATAGCCTCAATTAGAGTTTGTGACCCAAGGTAGGATAATTTTTTGTTTAAGATTCCACAGGTATCCTCCGGATTAATAGAAATTTTCCTTTGTAGAATAATTTCTCCCTCATCCACTTTTTCTTTCATTTTTTGGACTGTAACCCCGGTTTGAGACTCGCCCTTGATTATTGTCCAGGGTACAGGTGCAGGACCTCTGTACTTTGGCAAAAGTGAGGGATGGAGATTAATGGAAAAAATTCTTGGAATGTTCAACATTATCCCGGGAAGTAGTCTACCAAATGCCACCACTACTATCAGATCAGGTTGAAGCAGGTTAATTTTTTTTAGAAAATCCGGGTCTTTTAAATTTTCTGGCTGGTAAACGGGGATATTCCTCTCGGATGCAGCTAATTTTACTGCTGACGGTCTGATCTTTCTGCCTCTTCCTGCAGGTCTGTCAGGTTGTGTAACTACTGCCACAACCTTTTCTTCTTCTATTAATTTATCTAAAGAAGGACAGGCAAACTCAGGCGTCCCCATAAATACAACAGAGAGTTTTTCTTTTTTCAAAACCCTGCTCCTTTGTGAGAGAAAAAACTTTTGAGTCTTTCTTTCACGGGGGAATCCTCCTGAATACTTAGGGTCTTCTCCTGGAAGGCCCGCCATACCCAGAGTTAGATTCCCGAGAATAGGGTGTTGGCTCAAAGTTTTTTTCTCACTTTTGAAGGAGCAGGGTTAAAAACTGTTTAGTCTTTCCAGCTTTCGCATCTTTCTTCTCTGTCTTCTAATAGCCTTTAGTCTTTTTTTTCTTTTTCTCTCTGTTGGTTTTTCATACTCCTGGTGTCTTTTTATCTCCGAGGTTAACCCTGATTGCTGGCATTCTATTTTAAATCTCTTCAAAGCTTGAGAAAAGGAGTTGTAATTATCCACCTTGATGTCGACCAAGTTTTTTACACCTCCTTGGAGTAATTTGCTAATATAGTTTAATAAATTTTATCTGTCAGTCAACTTTTGGACTTACTCTTTTTTTACTTAAATTTATACGTCCAAGTTCATCAATTCCAATTATTTTAACCAGAATTTCGTCTCCAGGACGAACCACCTCTGAGACATCTTTAACGTACTTATCACTTAACTCCGAGATATGGATCAGACCTTCCCTACCAGGCGATATCTCTACAAAAGCTCCAAAGTTCGTTATTCTTTTCACCTTACCAAGATAAACTTTTCCCACCTTTAACTCTTTTATAATGTCCTTTATCATATTTAAAGCATTATTTGTGGCTTCCTCACTCATGGAGGAAACTGTTACCTTTCCCTCTATATCATTTATATCAATCTGTGCCCCGGTTTCCTGAATTATCTTTTTTATCACCCTTCCTCCTGGACCGATAACATCGGGTATTTTCTCTATGGGGATGGTAAGTGTTGCTATTCGAGGAGCGTGTTTGGGAAGAGTTGCCCGTGGCTTTTCAATAGCCTGGGCCATCTTCTTCAAAATGATCTGTCGTGCTGATTTAGCCTTTTCCAGAGCTTTTGCCAGGATTTCAAAATCTACTTTATCTGTTTTGATATCCAGTTGAAGAGCAGTTACAGCATCTTTGGTGCCGGCAATCTTAAAATCCATATCTCCCAGATGATCTTCTATACCCTGGATGTCAGTTAAAAGGATATTTCCCTCCTTTTCTTTAACAAGTCCAATTGCAACACCTGCTACAGCTTCAGAAATAGGTACGCCGGCATCCATTAAAGATAAGCTTCCCCCACAGACAGATGCCATGGAAGATGAACCATTTGACTCAAGAATATCGGATACTACTCTTATGGTGTAGGGGAAAGTATTCTCGTCAGGTATTACGGCTGCGAGTGCTCTTTCAGCAAGGTATCCATGACCAATTTCTCTCCTCCCCGGAGCCCCCATTCTCCGAGCTTCTCCGGTGGAAAAGGGAGGAAAGTTATAGTGAAACATGAACCTTTTGGTTATCTCTTCTTTTTGCAATCCATCTATAATTTGTTCATCGGCTGATGTTCCAAGAGTTGTAACTACCAGGGACTGGGTATCTCCTCTGGTAAAAAGACTGGATCCGTGCACTCTTGGAAGAATTCCTACCTCACAGCTTATCTTTCTTATCTCATCCGGACCTCTTCCGTCCCATCTTTTGCCTTCCATAAGGACCATCTCTCTGAGTCTTTTCTTTTTCAAATCCTCCAGAATAGCTAAAAGGTCATATTCATTTTCCGGACACCAGGCTGAGAACTTCTGAAGCATTTTTTCTTTTACTTTTTCAAGGTACTCATCTTTTTCCTGTTTGCTCCATTTTGAGCTGATATTTTCAATCTCGGGAGTTAAAAACTCGATTACCTCTTTTTTTAGTTTTTCCTCAATCTGACAGAGGGAGATACTCTCCTTTGGCGCTGGTGCAATAGAGAGAAACTTTTCTCCCAGCTCGATTATCTTTTGAATTTGTGTATGTGCGCTTTTTAAAGCTTCTATAATAACAGGTTCTGGAATTTTTTTAGCCTGTCCCTCAACCATGGTTATCCCATCTTTGTTTCCAGCAACCACAATATCCAGCTCAGCTTTTTCAAGCTGTTTATCCGTAGGGTTAACCACAAATTCCTCTCCAATCCTGGTTATCCTTACCCCACCCACCAGTTTATTCATTATTTTGGCAGATAAGGCTAAGGCTAAACTCGCTCCTGTTATTCCCAAAATTGAAGGTTGATTGGATTCACTGGCCGAGAGGACGTTAACTATTATCTGGGTTTCGTTTCTAAAACCCTTAGGGAAAAGTGGACGTATTGACCTGTCTATAAGTCTACTGGAAAGGATCTCTTCCTCGGAGGGTTTTCCTTCTCTTTTGAAAAAACCTCCCGGGATCTTACCTGCTGCATAAGCTTTTTCTCTATAATCGACAGTAAGAGGAATAAAATCAACCTCTTCTTTTATCTCAGGAGAAATTACCGCTGTTGCCAGTACTATGTTTTCCCCATACTGAATCCATACTGATCCAGAGCTTCTTTTGGCTACTTTTCCTGTTTCTATAATTAGCTTTTGTCCTGCAATTTCGCCTTCTATTTTATACATAAATCTCACCCTCTTAATCCAAGTTTTTCTATAATTTTTTTATACCTTTCGATATCCTTCCTCCTAAGATAATCCAAGAGTTTTTTTCTCCTTGATACCATCTCATAAAGCCCCTTTTTTGAACCGTGATCTTTTTTATTTTTTTTCAAATGCTCTGTTAAATTCTCTATTTTCTTTGTTAAAAGAGCTATCTGAATCTCGGGTGAACCTGTATCCTTTGGGTGTTTACCCAGTTCTTTTTTTATTTTTTCTCTCTCCTGTTTGGTTATACTCACTTGCGCCTCTCCTTTTCTTTTTTGTATAAGATAGCAAATTTGACATAATTGTAAAGGAGTTAAGAGGCTGAAATTAGACCAGTTTTTTGACTGGAGGTCAGGATTATCTTACAGGGAGAGTTACTGTTGTGGAGAAAACTGCAGCCTCCCCCTCTTCTCTTATTACAAATTCTATACCCACTGCCCGGGGCAGCCCGGAAGAGAATCTTTTATCTTTGTCTTTTTCTGAATCCCACTGAGATTGCCATTTTTCCCCGTTGTAATAAGAAAAAGTTACCTTATCTACGCCAGATGCAAGAACAGTAACAGCTCCAGAGCTTGAGGGATTTATAAAGTTACTTTTTACCCTTCTTATCAATCTGGAGTTATCAAGCTTATATTTAATCTGTTTTAAATCATACTCTCCTTTCTGGCGGGGTATATTGGATGATGAGGTAAGCAAAACTTCATTCTCTTTTCCTTTAAAAACAAAAGAGGGATTACTGGAAGTTATAAAGGCACTCTTCAACTCTCTTGTCAGGATATCAAGACATCCTCTGATTTTTTGGTACTGTTCAATACGCAAATTTCCTTTTTCCCAGGCAGAATGGCTCTTGTTAAATATAAAATAAGCCCCCAGGAGGAGAAAAGATAAAATAAAAGTAGCTATCAGGATCTCTGGCAGTGTAAAGGCCATTTCCCCTTTGTTCATAATTTATTCCCTCCTGGCAAGATAGGTTACTATCTCAAGCTCGCAGGGAGAGTCTTCTTTCTCAACATCTGCGTAAACTTTTACCTTTATTTTCCTCAAATTGGGGATCTCTGCTTGCCACCACTCCACCTGCCAGCTAATTTGGGGGTGTTTTTCAAATTTTCCAGAACCTTTTCCATAACCGGGCCAGATCTGTGGGTATTTTTCAGTCAGCCTCCTGTAGCCATCCTTTATTATGTCTTCTACCAGACTTTGGGCCAGTATCCCTATTCTGGAGTAGTTTTCTGCCCTCCTTTTTGCTTCAAATCCATAAGGAAAAACTTTAGCAAAGGTCAAAAGTCCAAAGGATAAAATGCCAATAATAATAATTATCTCCACCAGGGTAAATCCACCTTTTTTAATGTTTTTCCTCATAGATTGTTACACCTCCGGTAGTGGGTGTAATAGTTACCGTGTACCAGTTCCCCTTTTCGCTATCTTTAAGGTAAATGGATCCTCCTTCTGCTGTTCCCTGGGGATAAAAAGAAAAAGCGTTGTCAGGTATCCCTGCCTCTACCAATCCATCTTCCTCTCCTGTTTTTCCCAGTTCAGGATTGGCAAATTTGATTCTTTTTTTCAAACAGACTACACCTTCCACTTTTTCCCCTTTTGCATTTTCAATCCAGTATTTGCCTGTTTGAGGCTGAAATACAACTTTGTGAGGCTGTCTTTTAGTGATTGCAAGACGTCTTGCCCATCTTAAAGTACTTGCCACTTCCTGAGAGGATGTTCTTAAAAGAGTTTGTGATAGGTGAGACTGAAAATGCAAAGAGCCGAGGAATATGATAGAAGAAATTATACCCATTGCCACTATAAGTTCAATCAGGGAAAATCCGGAGAAATTACCAGTTATTAATATCATCTTCCAGATATCCGTTTTTATCTTTGCTGAAGACGAGTTCATCTATCAGGCCATCTCCGTCATCATCCATGCCATTTTGGCAGTAATTTCCATCCTCAGGCTGGTTAGCTTCTTCTTTATCAGTTCCAGTTTTACCATCAAAACCCTTGCAATAAATGTCAAAGCTTGTAGTGTTGTGAAAAGGTGGGAAGGTAGAAGGATCATTATCCAGATCAGCTCGATAAACGTATATGTGCTCTCTATCGTTTTTGCCTTTGTGCCACGGATCTACCAGCTCTCCAGTCGAGTTCACTTCATTATCTCTAAACTCAAGGTAGGGGCCTTTCCATCCAGGTACATCTCGAATTGGATCATTTTCGCCAGGATCAAGTGCCCGGCGAAGTGAAGCTGAGCCTTCCTCGTCAGAAGGATACATTCCTGTATCAATCCTGTACATAGATATGGCAAGCTCCAGCTTTCCTATGAAGGTTTTTGCCTCTGATCTTTTTGCCCGGTTGGTTGCTTTGATAAGGCTGGTGGTTATAATTGTCGTCAGGATTGAGATTACCGCAATAACTATAAGCAGCTCAACAAGCGTGAGACCTTTTAGTCTCTCCTGAACCATAATCAGTCCCTGCACACAGTGGGAGGTGTATCAGTTATTATAATTTTTTTTCTCTTCAGGGCAAGTCAGGATTCTTCCCATCTTACTCTGGGAAATCTGTTTGCCCTTACCTCATCAACCCGTGCAACAGGAGTTTTATGAGGAGCCTCCTTCACCAGTGAAGGATTTTCTTCTATTTCTTTTGCAATTTGCAAAAGAGCACCAATAAACATATCCAGAGTTTCCTTGCTCTCGGTTTCAGTAGGCTCAATCATTAAAGCCTCCTCTACTATAAGAGGAAAATAAATAGTAGGAGGGTGCAGGTCAAAATCAAGAAGGCGTTTGGCAACATCCAGGGTTCTTACCCCCTTTTCTTTTTTACCTTTGCCAGAAAGAACACACTCATGCATGCAAACTCCTTTGTAAGTAGAGGGGAAAAATTTTTCGAGTTTTTTTCTAATGTAATTGGCAGAAAGAATAGCATCTTCACTTACCTGCCTTAAACCTTCTTTTCCCAACATTCTTAAATAGCAATAGGCTTTTATAACCACCCCAACAT
>CBFDTW010000015.1:0-20932 GCA_965613085.1 uncultured bacterium
GTTTTATAAGCCTTATTGCCTCTTCAGGGGTGTATTCTTTTTTCTCTATTTTTTTCTCCATCTCCAGGTATTTTCTTCCTCTCTTGGGCACGGCTCACTCCTCCACAATTTCTAATCCCATATTTTTTGCTGTTCCTTCTATCATCTTCATGGCACTTTTAAGATCGTAGGCATTGAGATCTTTTAATTTGATCCTTGCTATTTTTTCAATATCTTTCCTTGTAACCTTACCTACCTTCTTCTTATTTGGCTCTCCTGAACCTTTTTCTATTCCGGCTGCTTTTTTTAAAAGAGAGGAGGCAGGCGGAGTTTTCAACTCAAAAGTAAAAGAGCGATCCTTATATACAGTAATTACCACGGGAATAACAACATCTCCCTGATCCTTTGTCCGCTCGTTAAAAGCCTTGCAAAAATCCATAATGTTTACCCCGTGCTGTCCCAGAGCTGGTCCTACCGGAGGCGCTGGATTAGCCTTTCCTGCTGGTATTTGAAGCTTTACCTGAGCCATAACAGGTTTTTTGGCCATTATAATTTCTCCACATTAACGTATTCTAATTCTACAGGGGTTTCTCTCCCAAAAATTGAAACAAGAACTTTCAATCTCTGTTGCTGCGGGTTAACCTCAATTATCTCACCCTGAAAATTGGTAAAAGGCCCACTACTGATGCGAACACTTTCACCCACTTCAAAAACCACTCCCGGTTTGGGCTTTTTCTCCAGAAGTCCCATTCTATACTCTATATTGTTTATCTCTTTTTCATCCAGTGGGGTAGGCTGCTTCCTTGACCCAACAAATCCAGTAACCCCTGGAGTATTGGCAATAACATACTTTGTTTCATCATCTAACTCTGCTTCTACCAGAATGTAACCGGGAAAAAATTTTCTCTTGTATATTCTTCTTTTTCCATTCCTCACCTCGGCTATCTTTTCCTTGGGAATCAGGATACGCGAAATTTTATCCTTCACTCCAAAAGATTCAATCCTTTGCTCCAGGTTAGTCTTTACCTTATCTTCCTGACCTGCATAAGTATGAATTGCATACCACTTTTTAGCCATCTTATCCCACAAGGAGTCTTAAAATCTGTAGAAAAATAACGTCTATTCCTCCAATAATTATGGCAAAAATAGCTATAGCCACAATAACAATTATTGTAGATTTTACAATCTCCGCTCTTGAGGGCCAGCTCACCTTTTTAGCTTCCACCCTCACCGCATTAAGAAAATCCTTTATTCTGTTAGCCATTTATAAACCCTTTTATAAAGCTAACTTCTCTTTCTTAACTTCTAAAAAGTTCTGACTCACTGTACTAAGGCAACAGAGCCGACAAAATTTTTCTCAGGGATAAAACAACCCGCTGGCAGGCCCGGCAGGACTCGAACCTGCAACCTCCGGATTTGGAATCCGGTGCTCTAACCATGTTGAGCTACGGACCTACCTTTCCTTATGGAGGGTGTGTTTACGGCAAAACTTGCAGTACTTTTTAAGAGATAAAGAAGAAGTCTTCTTCGCCCGTGTAGTGGTGTAATTTCTCGCCTTGCACTGAGTACAAACCAGGGTAACTATCTCTGCCATAGCGATTACTCTATTATCTTGGTTACTACACCTGCTCCCACAGTGTGACCGCCTTCACGAATAGCGAATCTCACCCCCTCCTCCATCGCTATAGGAGTAATTAACTTAATAGTCAATCTCACATTATCACCAGGCATTACCATTTCCACTCCTTCGGGAAGAGAGATATCTCCTGTAACATCAGTGGTTCTGAAATAAAACTGAGGCCTATACCCTTCAAAAAAGGGAGTATGACGTCCTCCTTCTTCCTTTGTCAGTACATAAACCTCTCCTTCAAACTTAGTATGAGGAGTGATAGAACCCGGAGCTGCCAGTACCTGCCCTCTGCTAACCTCATCCTTCTCTATACCTCGCAGCAATACTCCAATATTATCCCCTGCCTGAGCCTCGTCCAGCGTTTTCCTAAACATCTCCAGGCCAGTGGCTACAGTTTTCTTTATCTCTCCTGACAGTCCTACTATCTCAACTGGGTCTCCCATCTTAATCCTGCCTCTTTCCACTCTGCCGGTAACCACTGTTCCTCTACCGGTAATAGAAAAGACATCCTCTATTGCAAGTAAAAATGGTTTATCTACATCCCTGACAGGTTCAGGTATATACTCATCCACCGCTTTCAAAAGTTGCCAGATAGGTCCACAATGTGGACAATCTTCCTTTCCACACCCACATTCCAGGCACTTCAGTGCCGAACCTGCAATAACCGGTATATCGTCTCCCGGAAATTCGTACTTGGAAAGAAGCTCCCTTACCTCAAGTTCTACCAGCTCTAACAGTTCTTTGTCTTCAACTTGATCAACTTTGTTTAAGAAAACAACAATTGCCGGAACATTAACCTGCCTTGCCAGGAGAATATGTTCTCGGGTTTGAGGCATAGCTCCATCAGCTGCAGAAACAACCAGAATAGCTCCATCCATCTGAGCAGCTCCTGTGATCATATTTTTTATATAGTCAGCATGGCCGGGGCAGTCAATATGAGCATAATGCCTTTTCTCCGTTTCATACTCAATGTGAGCAATACATATGGTTAATCCTCTTTCTTTTTCTTCGGGTGCTTTATCAATCTCATCTACAGTTGTAGGAGTAGCCCATCCTTTTTTACTCAGAACTTCGGTTATAGCTGCAGTTAAAGTGCTTTTTCCGTGATCCACATGCCCTATTGTTCCAATGTTAACATGGGGCTTGGTCCTGACAAACTTCTCCCTTGCCATCTTTTATTCCTCCTTATTTTCCTTATCTTTAGAAATGGTAACCATCCTTCTATTTCCCTGAAGCCCACGACCGGATTCGAACCGGTGACCTCATCCTTACCAAGGATGCGCTCTTCCCCCTGAGCCACGTGGGCAAAATAAACTTTCAGTGGGGAGGGATGGATTCGAACCATCGTAGGCAATTGCCAACGGGTTTACAGCCCGCCCCATTTGGCCACTCTGGCACCTCCCCTCTTCTGGCACTGAATTTTAGTCGTCAATTTATTAGTTTTACCACTACAAGTACAAGAGCAAGCCAAATTTTTTCTTGCATATTTATATAAAATAAACTAAAAATGACAACCCCCCTCTTTGGTTGTCACTTTATCTTTCCCGACTTTTATCTTCCCTATTCCAGTTTGGCCTGTGCGGCTGCAAGTCGGGCTACAGGTACCCGATATGGTGAGCAGCTCACATAATCAAGGTTATTACGGTAGCAGAACTTAATTGAAGATGGCTCCCCTCCATGTTCTCCGCAAATTCCTACTTCTAACTGCGGGTTTGCGGCTTTCCCTTTTTTTGTCCCCATAGCTACCAGTTGCCCTACACCTTCCTGATCCAGAATCTGAAAAGGATCATCCGAGAGAATCTTTTTTTCAAGGTAAACGTGAAGAAATTTTCCTTCCGCATCATCCCGGCTGAAACCCAGTGTAGTCTGTGTAAGGTCATTGGTCCCAAAAGAGAAAAAGTCCGCAACTCTGGCTATTTTATCTGCACACAAAGCTGCACGAGGAAGCTCTATCATTGTACCTATTTTGTATTTAAAGTCAACCCCCTTCTCCTTTATCACCTGTTTGGCTATGAGGTCAATATCTTCTCTTAAGATTGAAAGCTCTTTTTCTTCAATAACTAAAGGAATCATAATTTCAGGGAAAACTTCTACGCCCTCAGCTACAAGCTCTGCTGCTGCTTCAAAAATGGCTCTTGCCTGCATCTGGTAAATTTCGGGGAAAGTTATTCCCAGTCTGCAGCCTCGATGACCCAGCATAGGGTTCATCTCTTTTAAATCAACAATTCTTTGTAGAAGATTTTCTTTCTCTTCTATCTCCTTTTTATCACCACCCTGAATTTTAAGTTTCGTAATCTCTACCAAAAGATCCTCATAATTGGGTAAAAATTCATGCAAGGGAGGATCCAGTAACCTGATAATTACAGGTAAACCCTCCATCTCTTTAAGTATCCCCTTAAAGTCTTCCTTTTGTATTGGCTCCAGTTTCTCCAGAGCCTGTCTTCTTTCTTCTTCTGATTGGGAAAGAATCATCTTCTGTACATAGGGAAGCCTGTCTTCTCCGAAAAACATATGCTCTGTGCGGCAAAGTCCGATACCTTCAGCTCCCATTTCCCGGGCAACTTTTGCATCAGCTGGGGTATCGGCATTAGCTTTTACCCCCATGGTTCTAACTTCATCTGCCCATTCCAGAAGCTTTTTAAACTCTCCGCTTAACTCCGGTTCTATTGTTGGTACCTCTCCTTTTATCACCTGACCTGAACTTCCATCAATAGTGATATAATCACCTTCTTTAAAAACCATTCCGTTTACCGTAAACTGAGCCTTTCTCTCATCTACCTTAATAGCCTCACAACCAGCAACACAGGGTTTACCCATACCTCTTGCTACTACAGCAGCGTGGCTGGTCATCCCTCCTCGAGAAGTTAAAATCCCCTGGGCTACCGCCATTCCATGGATATCTTCTGGAGAAGTTTCTCTGCGTACCAGAATAACTTTTCTGCCACCATTTGCCAGTTCAACCGCTCTGTCAGCGGTAAACACAACAGAACCTGTCGCTGCTCCTGGAGATGCGGGAAGACCCCTGGCTAAAACTTCAACTTTCGCCTCGGGATCTATACGCCTGTGTAAAAGCTGTTCTATTTGAGCAGGATCTATCCTGAGTATAGCCTCTTCCTTGCTGATTAATCCCTCTTCCACCATGTCATGGGCTATCTTGACTGCAGCCTGAGCTGTCCTTTTTCCTGTGCGGGTTTGCAGAAGATATAACGTTCCCTTCTCTATGGTAAACTCGAAATCCTGAACATCCCTGTAATGTTTTTCCAGAAGCTCTGTGACTTCTTCAAGTTCCCGGTAAACCCCGGGCATTTCCTTCTTTAGCTCAGCAACAGGTTTAGGGGTTCTTATTCCAGCCACCACATCTTCTCCCTGAGCATTGAGCAGATATTCCCCGTACATCTCCTTTTTTCCGGTAGCCGGGTCTCTGGTAAAGCCTACACCTGTTCCAGAATCTGGCCCCATATTTCCAAAAACCATAGTTTGTACATTGACTGCAGTTCCCCAATGTTCGGGAATCTTGTGTATTCTTCTGTACTCGATAGCTCTCTTATTATTCCAACTTTCAAAAACAGCATCGCGTGCCATCATCAGCTGCTTAAAAGGGTCCTGAGGAAATTCCCTTCCACTTTCCTTTTTTATTATTTCCTTAAACTCGCAAATAAGCTCTTTGAGATCATCAACGGTTAGCTCAATATCCTCTTTTACATCCCTTTCTTCCTTTTTTCTATCTATAGCTTCCTCAAACTTTTCAGCCGGTATTTTTAAAACCACATTACCGAACATCTGTA
Source organism: uncultured bacterium (assembly GCA_965613085.1). Classification (GTDB taxonomy): domain Bacteria; phylum Aerophobota; class Aerophobia; order Aerophobales; family B3-G15; genus CBFDTW01. The sequence continues at coordinate 5,395 of CBFDTW010000015.1, forward strand.
AGAGTCGGCGGTAACAATCATAAGCAAATCTGGGGTTACCGGTTTTCCTGGCAAGTCCCTCCACACTCCTGTCATTTAAACCAAGATTAAGAACGGTATCCATCATACCGGGCATAGAAATCCTTGCTCCAGATCTTACCGAAACAAGTAAAGGGTCATCCGGATCACCAAACCTTTTTTCTGTAACTTTTTCCAGTCTTTTTAAATTATCTTTTATCTGGTCCTCTAAACCAGGAGGATACTCGCCTCTCTCAGTGTAGTGAGCACAAACCTCTGTGGAAATGGTGAAGCCAGGTGGAACTCTAATTCCAAGATTAGCCATCTCAGCTAAATTAGCACCCTTTCCACCCAGAAGATTCCTCATTTCAGCTGAGCCTTCGGCCCTCCCTTTGGCAAAAAAATAAACGTATTTTTTCATTTTTTCCTCGCCCTCGAATTTCCTACAGTCCTCCAGTTTGGTTACTAATTATATTAAACTTTCCTCCCACGTCAACTTATCTACCCTATAGTTTCTATCTTCTACTCTACTACTCTACCTTTAATGTCTCACCCTTTACCAGAATTTTTACCTCGGTTTTAGCCTTACACTCTCTGGCAAATCTTCTGGCATCATCAATACTTCCCACAATCTCTCCGTAATGCATGGGAATCACAAGATGGGGATTTAAAGATTCAACAGCTTTTAAAGCATCCTCTACCCCCATAGTGTAGGTGCCACCAATGGGAAGAAGAGCCACATAAGGGTTTATTTCCTTCATTTCTGGTATAAAATCAGTATCACCTGGGTGATAGATAGATATACCATTAATCTTCAAGATGTATCCCACCCACCCATTTGCTTTAGGATGATAGGGTTTACCAATATTGTAAGCCGGCACTGTCTTTATGGTCACACCCTTCAAAGAAATCTCCTCACCAGGTCCCACTCCCCTTACATTCCCTTTTAACTTTCCTGTAGCATCGGTTGTAACGAGGATATGTGTTTCCTCACCTTGAATCCTCTCCACATCCTCAGGGGAAAGGTGATCATAATGAGAATGGGTAATCAGTACCAGATCCGCTTCATCTTTCTCCTTTATCTTCCAGGGATCTGTGTAAATTTTGAGATTTTCCCCTCCCTGAATTTTAAAGCTGGCGTGACCTAACCAGGTTATCTGCACCCCCATTTTTACTCTCCTCCACTTATTTAGTTGTTGACTTTAAATACTTATATAACTCACTATCGGTGGTTAGAATAATCACACTGTCTCCTGATAGGGTCTTCTCGTATGTCTCCAAGGTCTTCAAAAAGGAATAAAACTCAGGGTCTTTAGAATAAGCCTGAGCGTAAATCTTTATAGCTTCAGCATCAGCCCGACCTTTAATAATCTGCGCTCTTTTGTAAGCTTCAGAGGTGATTTTTTGAAGTTCCTTCTCCCGCATTCCTTCTATTTCCGCCTTTTTCCCCTGACCCTCTGAACGATACTGTTCGGCCACCCTCTTGCGCTCTGAAATCATCCTGGCATAAACTTTCTGCCTTACTTCTTCCACATAATTGAGCCTTTTTATCCGGACATCCACAAGCTCAATTCCATACTGGGGAACTACCTTTGCAGCCTCTTTTAGAATCTCCCTTGACACATACTCTCTTCCCTTGGTAACCTCTCCTATTTCCTCCTCTTTTTGAACAAATACTTCGGTAACAACAAATTCACGATTTGAATTCCTGACCACCTCATAAAGAGAAGTAGAGGTAATTCTATCTCTGGTAGCAGAATCAATGATGTCATCTAACCTTGCTTGGGCTGCCCTTTCACTTCCCACTGATTGCAAAAACTTAAGAGGGTCCACAATCTTCCAGCGAGCAGTTGTATCCACCCATATGTACTTCTTATCACTGGTAGGAATCTGGGTGGGACTTCCATCCCAGGTAAGAAGTCGTTTCTCAAAGTAGTTGACCTTCTGAATGAAAGGCTTTTTGATGTACAGGCCTGCCCGGGTTATAGGCTTACCTACAGGCTGACCGAATTCAGTTATAACTACCTGTTGAGTCTCATCAACGACATAAAGAGCACTGCTAAGTACAATAAGCCCGATAATAACTGCCACTCCTATGGGTATCCATCTTTCTGGTCTTACCGTTTTCATTTTTCACCCCCTTCCAGAGAAAGTAGGGGCAAGATAGTCCTCTGCTCAGAATCTATCACATATATCTTACCTACCTTGCGAAGAACTTCACCAAGAGTCTCAAGATACAACCTTTTTCTTGTAACCTCTGGAGCCTTTCTATACTCCGACCAGAGAGCAAGAAATTTTTTTGCATCTCCCTCAGCCCGGTTAACCCGCTTAACAGCATAACCCTCAGCCTCTGCCACCATTTTCTCTGCTTCTCCCTTGGCTTTGGGGATAACCTTGTTGTAAGCCTGCCAGGCCTCATTGATAAATCTCTCTCTATCCTGGCGAGCCTCATTGACCTCATTAAAGGATGGTTTAACCGAATCAGGAGGATTGACATCCTTTAGCTTAAGGGTAACGATTTTAATACCAGACTCATAGGAATCTAAAATCTCTTGCAGTTTTTTCTGAGCTTCAGTAGCCGCTTCCATCCTACCTACAGTTAGAACCTCATCTACACTTCTATCCCCCACTATCATACGCATAACTACCTCTGACATATCCCTTATGGTTTTCCTTATGTCCCTGATTTTAAAAAGGTATTTGTAGGGATCAACAATTCTGTATTGTACAATCCATTCCACCACAGCTACATTTAAGTCACCGGTTAACATGAGAGACTCATCCTGCCACTTATCCGGCGCATAAAGGGTCTTCACTCCGGGTCGAATGGTCCGAAAACCAAACTCCTCCTTGAAGATGCGCTTAACCTTAACCTTGGTAACCGATTCGGCAAAAGGAATCTTCAAGTGTAGACCCGGGTCTGTAACTCTCATATATCTCCCAAATCTTTTGATCACACCCACCTCATCAGGCCCCACCGTATAGAAGGTAGAAAATACAACAACCAGGATAATAATCCCCAGCACCCCCAGTCCAATCCAGTTACGAGAAGGTGGCCATGCTGGATTAACTCTTATCTCTTCTTCCTTCATCGCTAAGCCTCCTCAGCTATTAAATTCTAAGCACTAAAATTCTAAAACAATATTCTTTTTCAGTATACTAAACTTTGGCAAATTTGCAAGGAGTCTAACTAATTTTCTGAAAAAAATCTTTTTAGATGGTCGGATCCGGAAGGCTTGCTTTCTTGGAAAGGTGATTTGCGTCTGCTAAGATTTATCTTTGTTCCGAAATTTTCGAAAAGCTAAGTTTCTAAATAAAAAACCAGAGCCCACAAGTTGACTTTTGCCATCTGAAAAGTAAAATAGAGAAAAAGGCATGGAGAGAGATTGAATGGGAATAAAAGAAGAAATTGTAGAAATAGCTAAAAAAGCTAAAAGAGTTAGCAGGTACCTTGCTAATTTATCTTCGGACAAAAAGAACAGGACCCTTGAGCAGATGGCTCTCGGGTTGGAACAGAATGCTCATAGAATAAAGAAGGAAAACACAAAAGATGTTGAGGAGGCAAGAGAAAAAGGGCTCTCTTCTGCTCTTATTGATAGGCTAACCCTTAATGATAAAAGAATTGCTGCACTTTCCGCCAGTTTAAGAAAGATTGCTTCTCTTGAGGACCCCATCGGTAAAATTGAGAGTATGTGGAAAAGACCCAATGGTCTTCTGGTAGGAAAGATGATTGTTCCTCTGGGAGTTATTGGAATAATTTATGAATCAAGACCAAACGTAACAGTAGATGCGGCAGGGCTCTGTTTTAAAGCAGGTAATGCTGTTATACTGAGGGGCGGCTCTGAGGCTATAAGGTCAAATTGCATCCTTGTAGATATATTAACTGAAGCCCTTGAAAAAACCGGAGTTCCTCCGGATAGTATACAGCTTATAAGAACTACATCAAGAGAGGCAGTACTCCAGATGCTTAAAATGGATAAATATATAGATGTTATTATACCCAGAGGAGGAGAAAGTCTCATCCGCACAGTTGCCGAGAACTCCACTATACCGGTTATCAAGCATTATAAAGGAGTCTGTCATATTTTTGTAGACCGTGAGGTAGATCTTGATATGGCGGAAAATATCTGTTTTAATGCCAAGGTTCAGCGTCCCGGTGTATGTAATGCCATGGAAACACTACTGGTAGATAAAGCTATAGCAGAATCTTTCCTGCCCGGAATGATTCAAAGATTCAGGGAGGCAAAAGTAGAAATAAGAGGCGATGAGAAAGTAAGACAGATTGTTCCGGATGTAAAACCGGCCACAGAAGAAGATTGGTTCTGTGAATATCTGGATCTTATCCTTTCGGTTAGAGTGGTTGAGGGACTGGAGGAGGCTATTGAACATATAAACTTTTACGGTTCTCATCACTCTGATGCTATAATAACCAGTAATTATTTAAAAGCAAAAAAGTTTTGCCGGGAGGTTGACTCAGCAGCAGTATATGTAAATGCTTCCACTCGATTTACCGATGGAGGAGAGTTTGGTATGGGTGCAGAAATAGGAATCTCCACCCAGAAACTCCATGCAAGAGGACCTATGGGAGTAAAAGAACTCACTTCTTATAAATTTATTATTCTGGGGGAAGGACAAATAAGGAAATGAGGTCACGGATCCTGAAGATCACTTCACCAGAAAAGCAACCACAGGAAATAGAAAAAGCCCTGCAGGTGCTGAAAAAAGGCGGGATTTTGTGCCTTCCCACTGACACTGTTTATGGACTTGCAGTGGATGCTTACAATGAAAGGGCGGTAGACAGGCTCTACCAGCTAAAGAAAAGAGCGGAGGAAAAACCTCTGATTCTCTTTCCAAAAGATCATAAGATAATCGTCCATCTGGTAAAATATTTTTCACCTTCCGCCCTTGCACTTATCTCTAATTTCTGGCCCGGTCCTTTAACTCTTATTTTTGAAGCAAGCATTAAAAAACCCCGCTGTCTTGTTAGTAAAGAGGGTAAAATAGGAGTAAGAATGCCTTCCCATCCTGTCCCGAGAATAATCTCTCAGAAAGATAACCTCCTTCTGGCTACAACCAGTGCCAATATATCCGGAGAAAAGTCAGCAGTTGAGGTTCAAAATCTCTCGCCTGTTATAAAAGAAGGGGTAGATCTTATCCTTGATTCAGGTCCCGCTTTTTTCGGCAAGGAATCAACGATAGTGGATATAACTACAGTTCCTCCCCATATAATAAGAGAAGGAAAAATAAGGCAAGATGAGATAAAAAGAGTTTGCGAAAAGGGGTTAAATATTCTGTTTGTGTGCACGGCCAATATGTGCCGTAGTGTTATGGCAGAAGCTATTTTCAAGAATCTCTGGCCAGGTGATTCTCCCTATAAGGTAAATGTAAGATCTGCTGGCATTAATACCGTACCCTCTTCTCCTCCATCAAGATTCACTGTAGCAGTAATGAAAAAAAGAGGAATTGATATTCGCTCTCATCTTAGCACACCGCTAACAGATGAACTGATTAATAAATCGGATGTAATTTTTGTAATGGAAAGAGGTCACCGGGATTATCTTGTAAAGCTTTATCCTGAGGCCCAGAATAAAATCTGGCTCCTAAAAGAATTCTCCCGGGGGAAAGAAGAAGAAGTTTTTGATCCTGCAGGAGCATCAGAAGAGTTTCACCAGGAAAAAGCTCGTGAGCTGGAAAAAGAAATTGAAAAGATAGTGGAGAAAATGGGTGAGAAGTAACTCCCAAGAGAGGCGACCTTCCTGGGATGATTACTTTATGCAGATAGCAGAGCTTGTAGCAAAACGTTCAACTTGCCTGCGGAGAAAAGTGGGAGCGATTCTGGTGCGAGATAAGAGAATTCTATGTACCGGATACAATGGACCTCCTCGAGGACTTGCTCACTGCAATGAGGTAGGATGTCTCAGAGAAAAATGGAACATTCCTTCAGGTCAACGCCAGGAGATATGTCGGGGGCTGCATGCTGAGCAAAATGCCATAATACAGGCAGCTCTTTATGGAATTAATATTAAAGACTCTGTACTTTACTGTACCCATCAACCCTGCATAACCTGCAGTAAGATGATTATCAATGCAGGGATAAAAAAAATTATTTTTAAGGGAGAATATCCCGATTCCCTGGCACAGGATGTTTTAAAAGAGGCGGGAGTAAGACTGATAAAATATGGAGAAAAAAATGCCTGAAAATGCTCTGAGAAAAATAGAAGAAAAAGAAAAAGAGGCTCAAAGGTCTATAGAAGAGGCCACAAGAAAAAAAGAAAAGATGCTGGAGACTGCAAGCAAAGAGGCTGATAAAATCGTCCATCAGGCGGAAAAGGAAGCAAAAGAAGAGATAGAAAACTACAAGGAGAAAATCAATTTAAAGGTTGAAAAAGAGATTGAGAAAATCAGGAAAGAGGCAGAAAAGGAAAGAGAGAACCTGAAAAAAAGGGTAGAAGAAAAGGGTAGAAAAGAAGCTGTTGAACACATCCTCTCAGAAGCCAAAAAACTCTGGAAAAAGATAAGTTAACAGGATAAAACAAAGGAGAGTTCTATGGCTATAGCGGAAATGAGAAAAGTTTTGCTTATTGGCGAGAAGGAATTCAGAGAGAGGGTGGTTAAAAAGTTAGGAGAGGCTGGCATTTTTCAATCTATTCCCCTCAACAGAGAAGAACGGCTTCATTTTCTCCAGCCCCCGGAAATTAAAACAGCCTCCTTGCAGGATGCTTTAAACAAACTGGAGGCAGCTATAAATTTTTTGAACAGGTTTGAGGAAAAGAAATTTGATCTGGGTCTTTTCCCTGCCAAGATTATGGTGAGCCCAAAAGAGTATTCTGAATGGATAAGAAATTTTAAATGGGAAAAGATCTGTGAAAGATGCAGCAGTCTGGAGAATGAGATTGAAAAAATAAAAGAAGAGATAAGCTCTCTACAGGAAGAGTATATTAATCTTTTGCCCTGGAGAAAGATTTCTTTTCCTTTAAGTAAATTAAAAAATCTCAGGTATCTGGATTTTCGGATAGGAATAATTCCCTCGGAAGCAAAATCCCTGCTCCTGAAACTTGTTGAAAATGAAGCAATTCACGCTCTCATACTGGAGGAAGCTGGCAGGAAAGTGTATGTTTTATTAATTTTTTCCAGGGACCAGTCCCCCCTGGCAGAAAAAATATTTCAGGAGGTAAAAGGAGAAAAAGTAAAATTAAGGGAAGATGTAGCTCCCTCTCATAGACTCAAAAAAATTAGAGAAAAAAAAGAGGAGCTGGAGAAAAAGAAAAGAGAAATCTTAAAAGAAGCAAAAAATCTTGCCCGGGAAAAAATCAAATTAATGACAGTATATGACCACCTGTACGATTTACTTAAGGAAAAAAAAGTTCACTCTGATGCTGGTATGAGCAGATACACCTTTGTCCTTGAAGGATGGATTAAAAAAGAAGAGGTTCCCGTTTTAAAAAACATCCTGAAAGACTTTGCCCGGGTGGAAGCTATAATAAAAAAGCCTACAGACAAAGAAAAATCACAGGCCCCTGTTGCTTTTTCAAACACCAAGATATTCAAACCTTTTGAACTTGTCACTGAACTGTATGGACTTCCTCGATACGTGGAAATAGACCCCACTCCCTTTCTTGCCCCCTTTTTTGCACTTTTTCTGGCGTTTTGTCTCACTGATGGAGGTTACGGGATCCTTCTGGTTTTACTATCCTTTCTAATCCCCAGAAAAATTCAGGTAGGAGAAGGGGGAGGAAAACTTTTCTCCATGCTCTTTATATCAGGGCTTGTAACCATCGTAGTTGGAACAGTCACGGGAGGAATATTTGGGATTGAGCTGCAAAGTCTTCCCGCCTGGCTTGCACCTTTAAAGAAACTGGCCCTTTTTAACCCCATGAAAGAACCAATGATTTTCTTAGCACTTTCTCTTGGGATAGGCATAATACATCTTATTACAGGAATAGCACTGGAGATGGGAGACAACCTCAGGAGAGGAAACATCGGTGCAGCTTTTCTTGATCAGTTTACCTGGATTTTGCTAATTACAGGATTACTACTTGTAGCAGTCCCTTTCGGTAAAGGATTTATCTCCGGAGAAGGTAGTTCTGCTGGTGCCACAGGGGGGATACCCTTAACTTTATCCCCTTCTCAGTTTCTGGTGTTGTGGAAAGGTATGCCTTTTTACTCAAAAGCAGGAGCAATCTTTGCTGTCGGCGGGATAATAACACTTTTTCTCTTTTCAGGTAGAACAAGTAAACACATAGGTAAAAGACTGGCAAAAGGCGCCTACGAAGTATACGGAATAATTCAGATTTTTGCTGATGTTCTTTCCTATTCCCGTCTTTTAGCTCTGGGGCTTGCCACCAGTGTAATAGCTACTGTAGTGAATACAATAGCAGGGATGGCCGGAGGAATACCTGTTCTGGGTCCTGTAGCTGTGGCAGTCATTCTGATATTAGGCCATATAGGGAACCTTTTGATCAACACTCTGTCCGGTTTTATACATACAGCTCGTCTTCAGTTCGTGGAATTTTTCACCAAGTTTTATGAAGGGGGTGGCCGCAAGTTTGAGCCTTTAAGAAGGGAGGGCAAATACACTATAATAAGAGAGGCTTGAGATAAAAGGCAGAAAATTGCTGAAATTTGGGTTTTATCTCCCAACGCGTATTCACTTTGGTCAGGGAATAGTCCAGGAGATAGGAAATATAGCCAAGCTTTATGGAAAGAGAGCTTTTATAGTAACAGAAAAGAAGCTGGTTAAAAAACTGGAAATTTTACAACCTCTTGAAGAAAGACTTAAAAAAGAGAGGATAAGGCCTTTGTTTTTTGACCGGGTTAAACCCAACCCCTCCAGTGAAATAATATATAAGGGGGCAAATCTTTTTAAGGAAGAAAAATGCAACCTGCTAATTGCACTGGGAGGAGGTAGCTGTCTTGACGCTGCTAAGGCTATTGGAATTCTGGCTAAAAATCCGACTCCTTTATCCTTTTATTTTGGAAAAAACAGGATAAAAAAAGATATTCCTCCCCTTATTGCCATTCCAACTACGGCGGGCAGCGGAAGTGAGGTGACTCCCTACGCAGTAATTACCGATACTGAAGGGAAAAATTACCTGAAGAAAGTAATAGCCGACCCTCATCTTTTCCCCAGAGAAGCTTTGATAGATCCTGCCCTCACTATTTCTTTATCCTCCACATTGACCTCAGATACAGCAATAGATGCTCTTTCCCACGCAATAGAAAGCTACCTTTCCAGAAGGTCTTTTCCTTTGAGCGAGACTATTGCTCTTGAGGCAGTACATATAATAGGAAGATATCTTCCCAGGGCACTTACCAATCTCCTGGATATGGAAGCTCGCAGCTACCTTATGTATGCTGCTACATTAGCAGGTCTGGCTATAGCTCAAACCGGGGCTACCCTTCTACATACTATGGGATATCCAATAACATCCAGTTTCGGTCTTCCTCATGGAAGAGTTAATGGTTTCCTTTTGCCCTGGTTCTGGGAATACAGTTTTCCGGGAAATCCCGAAAAGTTCTCCAGAGTTATCACCTGCCTTCTCAAAGATGCAAAGAAATCCTGGATAAAAGATGCAAAGAAAAGTGCCTCCTTTTTAAAAGAATTCCTGCACAGATCAGGACTTCCTGAGACTGCGGGTATTAAAGTAAAGGAGGAGTTTTTGTCTCAATTTGCCCGCAAGATAGCCGAAAGCAAGGAAAAAATTGCTTTAAGTCCAAAGGAACTTACTTTTGAGGAGATTCTTACTATATACAAAAAAGCTTTCCAAAATTAAGTCGGTTATCAGTTAGTTGGTTTGCTGGTTAGTTGGTTATTAGTTCTTAGTTGCTGGTTTAGTGGTTAGGTTCGTTCTCCACTGGAGTTATCTCAAACGAACCAAACGAAAATAACGAATGAAATGAGACAAATGTTGAGCAAAAAATTTTCGGGAAACCGAAGTGAAAGAGGAAAAAACTAATGAGAAGAGATTTTCTGCGTATCCTCTTTATATATATTTTTATCCCTCTTTTTTTTCTTTCCACAGCTTCCTTTGCCCAGAAAATACAGGTAATCCAGGATCAGGATTACTTCCCCCTGGTAAATAAACTTATAAAAGAGGCCAAAAGTTCCATCAGGGTAATAGCATTTGAAATGGGCTATTACCCTCAATACCCCTTATCCCCCAGTAATGTTCTAATCCAGAATCTTATCAATGCTGAAAAAACAGGCGTTGATGTAAAGGTAATTCTGGAGGTAAGTAACTGGAATGATAGGATAACAAAGAAGAATAAATTTGCCGGAAAAATTCTCTCAGAAGGTGGTGTGGAAGTGAGGTACGATTCTCCTCTGGTAACCACTCATGCCAAACTGGTAATAATAGATTCATCTTTTGCCATTCTGGGAAGTACCAACTGGACCTATTACTCTCTCACTCAGAATAAAGAGCTTTCTTTATTTGTTGAGCTACCCTCTGTTGTGAGTGAACTTGAGGATTACTTTAACAGGTTATGGGAAGAGAGCACATCCTCTTACTAAAAATCCTTTTATCACCTTCAGATACTTACCTAAGAACACACTACTTTTAGAATAAGAGGGAGAGCTCTGGGTATCCTTAAGTAAAACCTTTCTGGCAAGCAGGTTTAGTTGATAGTTTTTAGTTCTTGGTTGCCGGTTAAAAAAATCCTTTATTTAAAATTAGAATCCTTCAATCGACTATGAACCAAAACTGAGAACCATCTATAAGGTTGTTTTCCACAGAATACCCGAAGAGCCCTCACAAAGACTTTACAAATCCCCTGCTTGACAGTAAAAGAGGCTCTGCTATTTTAATTAGGGTAAAAATGACCAAAAATTTACATATTCACAGTGTAACAGAAATCACCGCCTATATAAAAGGAACTCTGGAGGAAGACGTAAGGCTCCAGGATGTGCTAATTAAGGGGGAGATCTCAGATTATCGCCCTCCAACCAAGCACCTTTATTTTTCTCTTAAAGATAGTGGAGCAATTCTTCCCTGTGTAATGTTCGAAGATAAAATGCAAAATTTGAAGTTCGATCTCAAAAATGGTCTGGAGGTAATAGCAAGGGGAAGTATAGGTGTTTATTCTCCGCGGGGTAGATATCAGCTATATGTAACTGAACTTTTTCCTATGGGAAGAGGACTGCTTTATCTTGCCTATGAAAAATTAAAGAAAGAATTAATGGAAAAAGGATATTTTGACCCTGCACGTAAAACTCCTTTGCCCTTCTTACCTCAGCGAATTGGTATAGTCACCTCTCCCAAGGGAGCTGCTATCAAAGACATCCTTAAGGTACTTGATGAAAGATTTCCTAATCTGGATATAACCATCTCACCCTGTCGAGTTCAGGGAGAGGAAGCTCCGGAAGAGATAGCCCGGGCAATTGAAAATCTAAATCAATACGGGAAAATAGACGTAATAATTGTAGGAAGAGGGGGAGGTTCAATAGAGGACCTTTTCGCCTTTAATGATAAATTAGTAGCCGATGCTATTTACAACTCCCGTATCCCCATAATCTCTGCTGTAGGACATGAAATTGATCAAACCATAGCAGATCTTGTAGCCGATGAGAGAGCTCCCACTCCCTCCGCTGCTGCTCAACAGGTGGTACCTCGAAAGGATGAACTTTTGCTCCGATTATCAGAGAAAAAGGGGAAACTCAAGTCTCTCATAATGAGGAAAAAAGAAATTATGGAAAAAGAAATTGTTAAATTCCAGAAACTGCTTCAGGCAAGACATCCTCGAAAATCTGTTCTGGAGTTAAAACAGAGAATAGATGAGTATCGCAGAAGAACCTGTGATTATCTGAAAGCTCTCATCCAGCATAAAAGAAATTTCTTTTTGCGCTTAACACAGGACTTTGTCCAGCACTCCCCCCATTATCAGCTAAGTTTATCAAAAGAAAAGATGAAAACAACAACGGAAAAGTTAAAACAATCCATTCTGAGAGATATTGAGAAAAAAAATAACACATTGACGCACCTTACAAATAAACTCAAAGCTTTATCACCTTATTCTGTACTTAAAAGAGGATATAGCATCTGCCTTAGTCTACCGGAGTTAAAAATAATAACAGAGCACTCCCAGGTCAAAAAAGGCGATAAAGTAAAAATTAGATTGTACAAAGGGCATCTTCACAGCCAGATTTATAAAATAGAGGAGAAGTAATTATGAATTTTGAAGAAGCTATGCAAAAATTAGAAAAAATAACTCAAGACCTCGAGGAGGGAAACCTTCCTCTTGAGGAATCCTTAAAAAAATTTGAGGAAGGGATGAGACTGGTAAATTTCTGTGAAAAAAAACTGGAAGAAGTGGAAAAAAGAATAAGGATTTTAATAAAAGAGGAGGATAAACTTAGACTGGAATCCTGGCAACCTGTGGAGGAGAAAGAAGAGAATAAATCGGATAATGAAGTATAGTATAAACCTACTTTTAAACAGCAAACTACTCTGGTCTGTGGCATCAGCATGGGTTCTGGCACAGGGGCTCAAGGTAATTACCTCATTTTTGAAAGAAAAAAAGCTGAAGTTGCATCGATTTATTGAACCTGGAGGAATGCCTTCTTCTCATGCAGCCATGGTAATAGCCCTTCTTACCGGAGTAGGAATAAAAGAAGGTGTTCCCTCCACACTTTTTATCGTAACTTTAATTTTCTCTATGGCCATAATTTACGAGGCTATAGGAGTACGCAGAGCAGTGGGAGAACAGGCGGAGGTACTGAACCAGATTATAAATAAACTACCGGGTGCAAAGAAAATCAAACTCCAGAATAAAGAGGGGAGGAAATATCTAAAAGAAATTCTCGGCCACAGTCCTCTGGAAGTCCTGGTAGGTTCAATTATTGGTCTGGTAATGGCCCTTATATGGTTGAGATAGATGATTGAGAGGGTAGGAATAACTTTTAACCCCGGTAAAAAGGATATACTGGAGAAGGTGGAATCTATAGTCAGATGGCTGAAGAAAAGAGGGGTAAAGGTTTTTGTCCCTGAGGAGAGTAAGGTAAGCGGCTATCTGGCAAGAATGCTCATTCCTGTTGAGGAAATAAAAAAAACAGCCCAGCTCATCGTTTCCCTGGGAGGAGATGGAACCTTATGTAAATCTGCCCGGGAATTTTCACCAGCAGGAGTCCCTATACTGGGAATTAATTTGGGTGGATTGGGTTTTTTAACCGAGGTTCCCATAAATAAATTTGAAGAGGGTCTAAAAAAAGCTTTATCCGAAAAGTACAGTGTAGAGCATCGACTGATGTTGCAGACACGGATAATCGGTAAAAACTTCAAAAGTCAAAACTTTATAGCTCTAAATGATGTTGTGATAAGCAAAAGTTTTGTACCCCGAATAGTTTCTTTAAAAACCTTTGTTTCCGGGGAGTTTGTAACCACCTATTCAGCTGATGGCCTTATAGTTTCTACTCCCACCGGCTCCACTGCTTATTCTCTTTCTGCTGGTGGCCCGGTTGTCCATCCCTCTCTTAAGGTGATAATTCTGTCCCCCATATGTGCCCATACTCTGGCTGTAAGACCTCTTATTGTCTCAGAGGAGGAGATAATAAGGATAGTTCCCGAGAGTCCCGCAGAAGATATTTTTATCACCATAGATGGTCAGGAAGCCCATCCTGTAAGGAAACAAGGTGAGGTTGAGATAGAGAAAAGTCCTTACCAGGCCAGACTTATAAGACTTAAGGAAAGGTCCTTTTTCGAAGTGCTCCAGACAAAGCTGAGATGGAGCGGGGTAACATATAAATAAAACCAAAAAAGCAGGATGAAGCAGATTTTTATTTTAGCCCAAAAATCCCTTCGTAAATCCTTGAGGAATAAAATTTTCATTGTTTTTTTTTCTGTTTGCTGTAATGATTGTTTTCCTGTCCATTTTATTCAGCCTCCTAACATTTACAGCTGAGGTAAAAATTATCAAGGATGTAGGACTTGCTGGAATCTCTATTTTTAGCTCTTTAATAGCTATTTTTTTGTCAGGAGAAGCTGTAGTAGGAGAGGTTGAGAAAAAAACCATCTACATCTTGCTTTCAAAACCAGCAGATAGAGCAGGTTTCATTGTTGGCAGCTGGCTGGGAATAATCCTGACTGCAGGTGTTGCTATTCTTATAAATGGAGCTGTCCTTGTTTTTTTGATTTATTTAAGACAAAACTTCGTTGAACCGGGGATCTTTCTGGCAATTTCTTTTATGGAGCTGGAAATTATCATTATAACTTCCATAGGTATCCTGTTTTCCTCTTTTTCATCATCAGCTTTAACCGGAACACTTCTCTGTCTCTTTGTCTACCTACTGGGACATCTGAACCCCCAGCTTTACCTTCTGACAAAACTGGTGGATAGGAGAATAATAAAGGGATTTATCAGCCTTATCTGCTGGATTCTCCCAAATCTTGAGTATTTTAACCTGAGGGAGAAGGTGGTGAAAGGGTATCCTCTTCCTGATGTAATATATATTGGAAGGTTGCTCCTTTATACTTTCTTTTACAGCGCAATATGTCTTGTTATTGCCCATCTTCTCTTTCAGAGAAAAGAGCTATAATTTAGACGTTCAAAGCCCAGCGCAGAACGTCGAACGCATTCTCCTAACCAACGAACCGGTCAACATTTAAAATTTTCCTGCAATGCTGTTCAAAGATATATCTGAAGTGAAGATTGGAGCGAGGGGAAAACCCCATCACCTTCTCCCATACATCAGGACTTTCCATGCAAAGGTAACAGAAAACATCCGGCGCTTTGTCTTTGATTAAAGAATAAACTTTTTTAAAAAGCTTTATCCTTAAAGGCTTTATGTAGCGCAACTTCCCATCGAAACCTCGAACCATCTCCTCATAAATTATCCTGGTACGGGGGAATCTTTGTTGAATTATCTTTTTAAGAGAAGGGGGGAAACGCAATGCACCCAGGGATATCCAGAAGATCCTTGAGGAGTCAATTAAGCTAAAAAGAGCTTCAACTGTTCTCTCATACTCACCCTCCCATCCGGGATACCATATCAGAGGATCAAAGTGAAAACCCAGCATAAAACCTTTTTCCTGAACTTTAACCGCAGCTTTTAGCCTTCTTTCCAGAGAAGCAGTAAGGTATTCCTCTTCAGAGATAAGTGTTTGAGGATTTAAAGACCAGGACAAAACTATATTTTTTGAGGAGGGAAGTTGCAAAACCCCATCAATTTCGTCAGTCTTGGTCTTAAATTCAAATACCGTATTTTTTTTCTTTCTAAAGTAAGAGATAAAGAAAGAGGAGAAGTTAGCCAGATAATCAAGAGCCAGACTATCAGTAAGCTCCCCATTGCCTATTCTGATAAAGCTTCCTTTATATTTTTCTAAGAATCTGTTCAACTCATCTATTAAGTCATCAAAATTAACATACACAATGAGGGGAGATGGTCCGAGATAATCCTGAAGAATACAATAAGTACAATCAAGAGGGCAGCCTACAGGTTGGTTGATCACAGTATAACCACAACACAGATACCCTTTTCCCTGTCTCTTATACACATCTCCGAGCCCACGAGACTAGGCATGATCTCGTATGCCGTCTTCTGCTTGAA
>CBFDTW010000016.1:0-20035 GCA_965613085.1 uncultured bacterium
GATCAATAAGATATAGTCTGTCTACAGGATATTTTCTTAAGACTTCTACACTTTCGTGCATTTTATCTCCCAGAAGAACTACTGAAAGTTCCTCTCCCAGATCATCGGCTAATTTTCTACCTGCCCCCAGAAGTTCCACAGTAACTGGCATAATCTTTTTTTCTCTCTGTTCAGCGAAAATCCAGACACCCCTGAACTCAGAAAGATCTACTTTTTTTACCTCTTCCTCCAGGATGATTGCTCCAAAGGGACAGGCATCAACACAAGCTCCGCAAAATGTGCACCCTGGCATAATCTGAGCTTTATCTTCTTCCAGTTTAATCAAGGAAAAAGGGCACACAGGGATGCATTTGCCACATCCGGTACACTTTTCATCAATTATTCTTATTTCAGCCATCTTAAAAGATTCCTTTTCTTTAATTCCTCAATTACTCTATCAACTTTTTTTTCTAAATCACCCTCAATAATCTCCCCCTTAGGAGGTGGTTCTGGAGTAAATACCCTGACTACTCTTGTAGGAGAGCCCTCCAGACCCACCTTGTCTGAGGGAAGGTTCAAATCTTCGTTGGTTAAAACCGGAATTTCCATCTTTTTTGCCCTTAAAAGACCTCTTAGCGAAGGATATCTGGGTTCATTTATTTCCTTGGTAACTGTAATCAAAGCCGGAAGTTTTGCCTCTACTACTTCAAAACAGTCTTCCAGAGTCCTCTCGGTTCTTATCATTCCATCTTTAATCTCCAGCTTTCGAACATAAGTTACCTGAGGGATTCCCAGGCATTCGGCAAGACCGGGACCTACCTGGGCAGTATCTCCATCAATTGCCTGTTTACCGGCAATTATAAGATCAAAATTACCCAATTTCTTTATAGCCTTTGATAAAATGAAAGAGGTTGCCCATGTATCTGAGCCTGCAAAGGCTGAGTCAGATATAAGAAAAGCTTTATCCGCACCCATGGCAAGAGCTTTTCTTAAAGCTTCTTTAGCCTGGGGGGGACCCATAGATATAGCAGTTACGGAGGCTGACTTTCTCTCCTTTATCCTTAAAGCTTCCTCCAGTGCATTCTCATCAAAAGGATTGATGATGCTTTTTACCCCTTCTCTAACAATGGTATTGTCTTCAGGATTCACCCTAACCCTGGAAAGTTCTTCTGTGTCAGGAACCTGCTTGATGCAAACAACTATATGCACCTTTTCACTCCCTGTTCCTTCTATTCTTTCAAGATTAAATTTGCCAAAATATTTCTTTGAATCTCAGAGGTTCCCTCTATTATTTCAAAAAGTTTGGCCTCTCTCATATACCTTTCAACTGGATAGTCTTTCATATAGCCGTAGCCTCCCAGAACCTGTACCGCTTTGGTGCTGACCCACATAGCTGTCTCTGAGGCATAGAGTTTACCCATTGAGGCGTATTTTTCAAATGGTTTTCCCTGATCCAGAAGCCAGGCAGCTTTATACAGAAGGTAACGGGCTGCCTCTATTTTAGTAGCCATATCGGCAAGGATATGTTGAACAGCTTGAAAACTGGAAATAGGACGACCGAACTGGATCCTTTCTTTGGAATAATCCCGAGCCTTCCTAAAAGCAGCCTCAGCTATTCCTAAAGCCCCTATGCCTACACCAATTCTACCTGCAGCAAAAGTCTCCATAGCTATCCTGAATCCCTTCTTCTCCCCTCCTAAAAGGTTTTCCTGTGGAACCCAGCAATCCCTCAGGATAAGTTCCACATTAGGTAGCGCCTCAAGGCCCATTTTTTTGAAATGTTGTCCAAAGGAAAAACCTTCATTTCCTTTCTCCACAATGAAAGCAGCAAGCCCTCTGGGTCCTCTTCTTTTATCAAGATTAGCTATTATTATGTAAGTATCTGCCACCTCTCCGTTGGTTATAAAAATTTTGTTCCCATTTAAAATGTACCCCCCCTTATCTTTTTTAGCCGATGTTTGAACATTTCCAGCGTCAGAGCCTGCCTCTGGCTCGGTAAGAGCAAAGGCTCCCAGGGATTTGCCCTGAGCTAAGGGAGGAAGAAACCTTTCTTTTTGTTCCTCGCTACCAAAATTTAAAAGGGGAAAGGTACAAAGAAGGTTGGCTCCAAAAATAAGGCCTGTCGTTGCACAAGCCCTGGAGATTCTTTCAGCAACAAGAGTCCAGGTAAGATAGCCCATTTCCAGACCACCGTACCTTTTTGGAATAGTGATTCCAAAAAGGTCAAGGCTTGCCAGCTTTTCAATGTTCTTTTTAGGAAACTCGCCTTTCTCTGCCACCTCGTCAGCCAAGGGAGCAATTTCTTTCTCGCTTACCTCCTCAACTAACTCTAAGATCATCTTCTGCTCTTCCGTTAAGTCAAAGTCCATTTTTCTCCTCAAGAAATTAATTTTTAGTAAAATATAGCCAAGGGGTCTGTTTTGTCAAGAAAAATTTCTTTACCAAACATTTTCTTACCACAATTTTTATTATACACCCATCATCTTGAGTTTTCGGAAAGCTGGAGAGGAGAGGTTGACAGGGGAGGGAAATTTGATAGGATTTCTTCCAAAAAGAAAGAGAAAAAGTCTATGGGGAAATTTTATCTTACAACACCTGTTTACTATGTTAATGATGTTCCCCATCTGGGGCATGCCTATACCACTATTGCTGCTGATGCCTTAAGCAGGTATAGAAGACTTTGCGGAGATGAGGTTTTTTTTCTCACCGGCACAGATGAGCATGGTAGTAAAATTCTCCAGGCAGCCAGAGAGAAAAATCTCTCTCCCCATCAGCTGGCAGATCAAATGGTGGGTGAGTTTAAGAAATTATGGGACAAACTCCTTATCTCCTACTCTGATTTTATCCGGACAACCGAAACTCGGCACATAAGAGTTGTTGAAAATGTCTTTCTGGAGCTTTACAGGAAAGGTGATATTTATAAGGGAAAGTACAGTGGTTGGTACTGTATACCCTGTGAAAGCTTCTGGCTTGAGTCTCAGTTGAAAGATGGAAAACTTTGCCCGGAATGCAAAAGGGAAGTTACAAGGTTAAAGGAGGATAGCTACTTTTTCCGTTTATCAAAGTATCAACTACCACTTCTTGATTATTATTCCAAACATCCTGATTTTGTCCTTCCGCCAACCAGAATGAACGAGGTGATTGAATTTGTGAAAAGGGGACTAAGGGATATCAGTATAACTCGACTAAACCTTGAGTGGGGCATTCCCTGTCCTGTAGATAAATCCCATAGTGTATATGTCTGGATTGATGCCTTGATTAATTATATTTCCGCTCTGGGATATTCCCTTGATGGGAAAAATTTCCCCATTTTCTGGCCAGCAGATGTGCATCTTGTAGGTAAGGATATTTTAAAATTTCATGCTGTTATCTGGCCCGCCCTTCTTATGGCCCTGGGGGTGGAGCTGCCCAGAATGGTTTTTGCCCATGGGTGGTGGATGGTAAAAGGGGAGAAGATGTCAAAATCGAAAAAGAATGTGGTTGATCCAGGATGGATAGTAGATAAGTTTGGATCGGACTATCTTCGCTATTTTCTCCTCAGAGAAGTTCCATTTGGGGAAGATGGAAATTTCTCTCCTTCTCTTTTTGTAAAAAGGGTAAACAGTGATCTGGCAAACGATCTTGGTAATCTTCTCAATCGAACCTTACCTCTGGTCATAAAATATTCTCAGGGGAAAGTTCCCCGTCCCGGCAAGAGCACTTCTGAGGATGAGGAGCTCAGGGAAAAGGTAGAAAAACTGCCCTCTTCTCTGGCAGATTTTATGCAGAGACTTTCCTTTTCTCAAGCTCTTGCCTCTATCTTGGAAGCAGTTCGAAGCACTAACCTTTATCTTGATCGTTGTGCTCCCTGGAGACTGGCAAAAAAAGGAGAAAGGCAAAGGGCGGGAACTGTTCTTTATAATGTACTTGAGACAATGAGGATTCTGACGATATTTATTTTCCCTTTCCTTCCCCAAGGAGCTGAGAAGATATGGCAGCAACTGGGGATGCAAACCGATATAAAAAAACAAACAATTGGTGAATCTGTTAACTGGGGAACTCTTTCTCCTGGAATAGAGGTTAAAAAAGGCGAGCCTGTTTTTCCCCGTATAAGGGAAGAAGATTTTTATGAAACTCAAGGAGAAACTTCAACACCTGCTGGTGATTCATGACTTTTTTCCTAAATCTTATCTTTCTCAAAATTTTCTGATTGCTCCAAATATTATCCTCCGAATTGTAGAAGAGATCGAGATAGGGAAAAAAGATCTTGTTCTTGAGATTGGTGCCGGAACAGGGATTTTAACCTCTCATCTGGTAAAAAAGGCAAAAAAGGTGTGGGCAGTAGAGGTGGATGAGAAGCTGTGCAGGATTTTGAGAGAGGAAGTGGGTAAGGCTGAGAATCTGGAAATAATATGTAAGGATATCAAACAGGTTGATCTTGATAAACTTTTTTCCGGAAGAGGCAAAATCAAGGTGGTTGGTAATCTGCCTTATCATATTGCCTCTCGACTTATTTTGCATCTTATCAGGAAAAAATGGTGGAAGGTGATGATTTTCACTATTCAGCGAGAAGTTGCTGAAAGACTTCTCTCTCCACCTGGCGATAAGAAAAGAGGAGTTTTAACTGTAATTACCTCTTACTATGCTGATGTAGAAAAAGTGATAGATATTCCACCTCAGGCTTTTTATCCTCCTCCCAGAGTAAGCTCTACTGTGATAAGACTGAGGCCGGGAAAGAGGTTGAAGGCGAAAAATGAAGATTTTTTAATAGCTACGGTCAAGGCAGGTTTTGCCTCAAGAAGAAAGACCTTGCTTAACTGTTTTTCCAGAGAGTTAAAACTACCTCGCAACCTGATAGAGGATGTTTTAATTAAATCCGAAATTCCGGAAAAGGCAAGGGCGGAGGAGTTAAAAGTTGAGGATTTTGTCAGGTTAAGCAATCTTTTGTTGGATGAGGAGCTGGCCAGAAAAGCTCTGGAGGACAAAGTTGTTTCTCAGCGCTATTGAGTGGGAAGAAGGAAAAATAAAGATAATTGATCAGACAAAGCTACCCCATGAGTTGAGTTTTCTTTATATAGATAGTATTGAAAAGTTAAAAGAAGCTATCTGCCAGATGAAGATAAGGGGAGCACCTGCTCTGGGAGTTGCAGCAGCCTTTGGGGTGGTTTTGGGGGTGCAGAACTTGACTTCAAAGGATTCTGGAACTTTCAGAGAGGAGCTTGAAAAGGTATGTAGCTACCTTAAATCATCAAGACCTACTGCCGTTAATCTATTTTGGGCTCTGGATAGACTGTGCAGGGTTGCAAACAGCGGTCTTGATCCAGATGAACTTAAGCAAAGACTCCTGAAGGAAGCTTTAAAGATTATGCAGGAGGATAGAAACTGTAACAGAGCTATAGGTGATAAAGGCGCCTTGCTTGTTGAGGATGGGGATACCATTTTAACTCATTGCAATGCAGGAGCACTGGCGACAGCAGGATATGGAACAGCTCTGTCCATTATTTACCGGGCTAAAGAGAAAGGCAAAAAGGTAAGAGTATATGTGGATGAGACAAGACCTCTTCTGCAGGGAGCGAGGCTAACTGCATGGGAACTTTTAAGGGAAGGGATTGAGGTGGTCCTTATATGTGACAGTATGGCCGGAGAGGTAATGAGACAGGGAAAGATAGATAAAGTAATAGTAGGAGCAGATAGGGTTGCCGCCAATGGAGATGTGGCTAATAAGATAGGTACCTATTCCCTTGCTGTGCTGGCAAAGGAAAACGGAGTACCTTTTTATGTAGCCTGCCCTTTATCCACTGTGGATCTGTCTGTACCGTCAGGTGATAAAATACCCATAGAACTGAGGGATGACAGGGAGGTAACAACCTTTTATGGTATAAAATGTGCACCTGAAGGGGTAAAGGTTTATAATCCGGCTTTTGATGTAACCCCATCCCGATACATTTCGGCAATAATCACTGAAAAGGGAATTTGTCGTCCTCCTTACAGGCAAAATCTTTGCAAATTTTTTTCAGAGGAAAAAAAATATGAAGAAAAAAACGATTGATCTGGAACAGGTCAGATACATTGCTCATCTTGCAAGGTTGGAACTTTCTCCTGCAGAAGAGGAAAAATTTGCCCGGCAGCTGACAAGGATATTATCTTATGTGGAAAAATTAAGGGAACTTGATACCACAAATGTTCCCCCTACCTCTCATGTTCTGCTCGTTAATAACGTGTTCAGAGAAGACAAACTCTATTTCTCTCTTTCGGCTAAGGAGGCTCTTTCCAATGCCCCTTCCCGTAAAAACAATCATTTTCAGGTTCCAAGAGTTGTAGGATAAATTCTTCCTGTGAGCCTTTCCCCTATTAGATATATAATCGCACATAAAATTAAGGTAAAGAAAAAAGAAGGGTAAAGAGAAGTTACGGTAGTGTAAACAAAGGGAAATTGGTAAAATAAAAACAGCCAGATGGATAAAACGAGACTGTTAATTAAAAAAAGTATCCCCACCATGAGGGTAAAAAATACTATATTTTGCTGATATATTCTTATTTTTACCTCACTTGCCAGAAGACCTATCAGCAGAAGAGAAAAGGCATTGACTCCTATTAAAGGGAAAAAGAAAATATCCTTGATCAGTCCACAGCAAAATCCAGCTAAAACCCCTTCTCTCCATTCTCTAATGTAGCTCCAGAATATAGTTAATATGAAGAAAAAATCTAAAGTTACCTTATCTGTCCATCCTTTCAAGATAAATTGCAAGATTAAGGATAAAAAAAGCAGGAATAAAAATAAAAAGAATTTTTTCATTTTTTTTCAGTGATCAAAAACAGTTCCTCCAGTTTTCCAAAATCTACAGCTGGTTCCACTTTTATCTGTTGAAAGATATAGTTTGGCTTTTTTTGTATAGAAGATACATAACCTACCAGAATTCCTGCCGGAAAAACTCCTCCTAATCCCGATGTCACCACAGCATCTTTTACTTTAACCTCAGCTCGGGTTAAAATGTAGTGTAACTCACAAATTTCAGGATTCCCTGTTCCCTGAACTATTCCAATATCTCTGGTCCTTTGTATCCTTACCCCCACCTTACTTCTTTTGTCAATAATGAGCATCACCTTGGCTCCGCCCGCGTATACCTCTATCACTTTACCCACCAATCCTTCGGCATTGACCACCCCCATTCCCTGAACAACTCCTTGTTCCCGTCCTCTGTTGATGTAAATTACTTTGAAAAAATTTTCAGGTGAATAAGCTAAAACTTTTGCAGGAATTAAATGGTAAGGCGTATTTCTTTTAAAATTTAGCAGTTTCTGTAGCCTCTTGTTAGCAGCTTCAATTTCCTGATAGTAGTTTTTCTGCTTAAAAATTAATTGGTTAAGCCTGGTTTTAAGAAGCTCGTTTTCCTTTTTTATTTTCCTGGTCTCAGTGATACTTTCTACAAGATCAACAAGAGCCTGTTTTGATTTGGTTGATAGAGAATAAAAAAAACCACCCAGCGTGTATCCTTCCCTGCGAAGTTTTGAAAATTGAGCAGGATTGTAATAGGAAAATAGCATCAATACCAGACAGATAACCAGAAAAGCTGCTGTAAAGATTAGTTTGGAATTAATCCTTGCTCTAATCATTGGCAAAAGGCTGGCCTTATTTTCTTTTAAATATTATCAGGGGTTACCTCAACCGCGGATAAAAGACGGTGATTATCAAGAAGTTTGCCCAGTCCCAGTGCTACTGCCAGGAGAGGTTCTGGAACTTTTTTAACGGAAAGATTCACTCTCCTGGAAATATACGTGTCAAGACCTTTAAGGCAGGCTCCTCCCCCTGTAAGATAAACTCCGTTCTCCATCACATCTCCAGCCAACTCAGGAGGGCATTGCTCCAGGGTTGCTTCTATCATGTCCAGGATAGGAATAAGAACAGGATCCAGTATTTCCTTCATCTCCCTGGAATGAAGTTCAATTTCAGTGGGAAATCCTTTATTTAGGTCTCTTCCTCTTACCTTCATTTTATTTTCTTTTCCCTGGGAAGAACAGTATCCAAGATTAATCTTTATTTTTTCAGCCATCTGCTCCCCGATAAAAAGGTTATATTTTTCCTTAAGGTACTGGATTATTACCTGATCCATTTCATCACCGGCTATTTTAATAGAGTTACTTATTACCACCCCATTAAGAGAAGTTACAGCAGCCTCACTTGTCCCGCCACCTATATCAACAATCATATTTCCTACAGGTTCAGACACAGGTAAATCTGCTCCTACAGCTGCCGCAACTGGCTCTGCAACTAAAGCTACCTTTCTTGCTCCTATTTCTCTTATTATGTCCACCAGAGCTCTTTTTTCTACCTTAGTGGCTTTAGAAGGCACTCCTATTATTACCCGGGGACCAATCATTGCTTTTCCCGGCTGAACCTGATGAAGAAAATACCCGATCATCTTCTTGGTTATATCAAAATCGGCAACTACACCATCTTTAAGGGGACGAATAGCCATGATATTTTCAGGGGTTTTTCCTAACATTTGTTTTGCTTCCATTCCTATCCCCACCACTTTTCCCTCTTTTCTACTAACCGCCAGCACCGAGGGAGCATTGAGAACTATTCCTGCCCCTTTTTTGTAAATAAGAGTATTAGTTGTCCCAAGGTCTATGGCTAAATCCCTGCCTCTTAACTTAAAATTGAAAACATAGGTTAACATATCAGCATTATACCTGGAGGAAAATTACAAGTCAAGCTTGCATTTCTTTTTTGATATATCTAAATAAAAAAATAGAGAGGAAAACTGCTGCAAAAGAGGCAGTTATACCTGTTAAAAAGGCTAAAGTGTAAGTGCCGGTAAAATCGTAGATATATCCCCCCAGCCAGGGACCAAGAGTGGCTCCAAAGAGGGTTCCAAAGAAAGTGTTCATGCCAATGAGTTTCCCCATTCGAGCCGGACCGTAGATATCTCCTATTACAGCCGGGAACTGAGTCACCCAACCTCCGTATCCAATCCCCAGGATGAAAGCTCCCAGATAAAAAGGCAGGATAAATCCTGCTTTAATAAAAAGAAGAATTGCTATTCCTGCTCCCTGGAAAATAAAAGAAAGATAGAATATTGTTGCTCTTCCTATCTTATCGGAGATTGCCCCCAGCCCTATTCTACCAGCAACGCTAAAGATGCCCAGAAAAGCCAGGGCGCTGGCCGCTCTTGCGGGATCTATTCCCATATCTATAGCATAAGGAACCATGTGAGTGTTAACTATATAAAATCCTAAAACAGCGAACATAAACATGAAGTTAAGGAACCATATAGGTAGTACCGAGCTTACCTTCAACAATTTTGATAAGCCATTCTCCACAGATAAAAGACTCTCACTAACAACTGAACTCCTCTCACCTGTTCCTGTATTTTCTCCATCAGGAAAAAGCCCCAGCTCCTCCGGAGAGGACCGTACCAGTCCCCAGGAAAAGGCTATACCAATACTTGAGACAAGAATTCCTGAGATAAGATAAGCAGCTCGCCATCCATAAAAATAAATCAATCTTTCTGCAACAGGAGACCATATGTAAGAGAGTCCTACAGCCGTGGATATTACACCCAGAGCCAGCCCTCTTTTTCTTCTAAAAAATTTTCCTATCGTGGATGCTCCTGGGACATATATAGCTCCTGTGCCTAAGGGTGTAAGTATGCTGAAAAAGAGAAACGCCTCACCCAGAGAATCACAAAAATACATAAGAGCTGCAGCTATCCCTGTTATCGCACACCCCAAAGATAGGATAAATCTCGCACTCAGCCGATCGCTCACCCATCCCCAGAAAAAAGCTGAAGGAGCGTAAACGCCCATATGCAGCGAGAAAATCAAGGAGGTCTGTGCTCTACTCCAGCCAAACTCTTCCACTAAGGGCTTGAAGAATACACCAAATGAATACCTCAATGCGTAATCCAGAAAAAGACATATAAATACTGCTACTACTACCCACCATCCATAAAAAATTTTTCTTTTTTTTCTCTTAAGGCCGGTTGTCTGATTGTTATTCATATTTTTTTATTATAACCGAAAGATTTTCGCAATCAACTTTTAGCTATTATCTGTTGGTTTAACTCCTGTTAAAAAAGGTGAGCACTTGGAGGGTCAGAATAATAAGGTGAAAAACAGCTTTGTTGGAAGATCAAAATGCACATCGAAATATTAACCTGATATACCTTTAATGAAGGCTTCCACCAGAGCAGGATCAAACTGAGAACCTGCCAGTCTTTTAATTTCTTCCAATGCCTCTTCTGGCTTCATTCTGTCTCGATAGACCCTTTTGACGGTCATAGCATCGTAAGCATTGGCAAGGTGTATAATTCTGGCTCCCAGAGGTATTTCCTCCCCCTTTAATCCCTGAGGATAACCATTACCATCCCATCTTTCGTGATGATGAAGAACCATAGGGATTATTTCCTTAGACAATGGAGATAGCCTGATAATCTCAACACTGGTTCTTGGATGAGCACGGATAAGATCCATCTCTTCCTTATTCAATTTCCCGGGCTTGGTTAAAACAGCTTCCGGGACGCCAATCTTACCCACATCGTGGACCAGACTGGCTATCTTGATTAGCCCGATTTGTCTCTCATCAAGATTTATCTTTCTGGCCAGAGTGGTTGCATAGTTTGCTACTCTTTCTGAGTGTTTGCGGGTATAGTGGTCTTTCCGGTCAATCTTCTCCAGAATCAGATCCTGGATAAATTCAAGATTTATCATAAATGGTGATAATATTCTATTCTCTCCTATCCACTTTGCTGCGTACAAAAGAGTATCAACCTTACGCATAAGATCCTCAACGCCTGTTCCGTCTTGAGGAGAGGTAATAATAGATCCACTAACTGTTATCCTGGTTTTGAATTCCCCTTTTCTGCCACCAAATGGAATTTTTTCTATTTCTGACCGGATTCTCTCTGCCAGTTTAAAGGCTCCTTTCTGGTCGGTCCTGGGAAGGAGGATAATAAATTCATCACCTCCGTATCTGGCTAAAATATCGGTTTGGCGACAACAGCGCAGCATTCTCTGGGCAACTTCTCTTAAGACATAATCTCCAGCCTGGTGTCCATAAAGATCGTTATAGTTTTTGAAATTATCAAGATCAAACATAACAAGTGAGGTGCTGCCACCGTAACGGGCAACTCTTGCTATCTCTTTTTTTAGATTATCGTAAAAGTAGCGGGTGTTGTAAAGGCCGGTTAAAGGATCAGTAATAGAGAGTTTAACATTTTCCTCAAAAAGCCGGGCATTCTCTATGGTAACTGCTGCTCCGCCTGCGAAGATACTGGCAAGTGAGATTTCCTCCTCATCAAAGAAGTGTTTTTTCTTGCTTAATATGCAAAGAGCCCCTATTGTTTTTTCTTTGCCTTCGAGAGGTACAAAAAGTGCCGAGGTGTAGCCTTTTTCTATAGCCCATTTTTTGTAAAAAAAGCGGGGCTCTTTTTTAATATCCTCCACCGCAACAGGTTTTCTTTTAAGAATTGCCTCACTTACAACGCCTTCTCCCAGCTTGAGGATACTCTCACCTAATTCCTCTGGGTTCAGATTGTACGCCCGGGCTATTTTTAAGATGTTTTTCTCCGGATCGAGCAGACGGATTAAAGCTGCATCTGCATCAAAAAGCCGGACAGAGTTGGCCAATATAGAATCAAGAACTGGTCCAAGCTCAAGAGAGGTTGCTATCTTCCGGATGGTATGAGATAAAGCCTTCATCCGGCTAAGTTGCTTTTTAAGATTCTCTACCAGAGTGGCATTTTCGATAGCTATTGCTGCCTCACCTGCAAAGGTGAGGGCAAGAGAAATTTCTTCCTTCTGGAAGGTATGTTTTGTGCGACTGAGAAAGGAAAGAGTCCCTATTACCTTTTTCTTTCCATACAAAGGTACCCCCAGAAAGGAAATAAATCCCTCCTTTTTAGCCCACTCTTTTGCAAGATAATGAGGGTTTTTCTGTATATCTTCAATAGCTACAGGTTTTTTCTTCAACACTACCTGATTGAGCACTCCCTTTCCAAGTTTTATTGTTTTCACTGCAGGAGAGTCTTCCTTCAAATTGTATGCCTTTACCGTCTTTAATATCTTCTCTTTAGTATCAAGCAGTCTGATGAGAGATGCATCTACCTTTAAAAGGTTTGCTGAATTTTCAGCAATGATGGCTAATGTCTCATCAAGATTAAGGGAAGTTGTGGTTTTGCGGATGGTGTTATAAAGAACGTTGAGCTCATTCACCTTTCTGTTAATGGTATCCTCAATAAGCTTTCTTTTTGTAATGTCCCGCACCACACTTTCAATTCCTATAATCTTTCCCTCCTTTTCTACCAGACGAAAATTACCCTCTACCCAGAGTATTCTTTTTTCCTTGGTCAGGACTCGAAATTGATAACTGGTTTTCACCTTTTCTCCAGCCAGTCTCTTTTTAAAATGTTCAAGGAGTAAGGGGGTATCATCTGGGTGAAGAAAGGAAGTAAAGGGAAGTTTTTTTAGTTCCTGAGGTGAGTAGCCTGTTATCTCAAAGAATTTGGGATTGGCAAGGCTGATGTAACCCTCGGGACTGATCATAAAAAGAACATCCTCGGCTTTTTCAAAAAAGCTTCTGTATTTTTCTTTTTCTTCTGTGATTTTTATTATCTTCTGCCGAAGCTGTTTATTTACCTTTTCTAACTTTTTATAACGTTTCTCTAAATCTTCTCTATTCATTGCATATCATCTTTTCTCTTCTTGAGAAGACTATCAAGATAACAAAGAAAAAGGCTATTTTAGCTAACTTCTTGCTGATTTGATTCTAACCTCGAGGTATTCTCCGGTAGAGCAGTGAAAGGAGGGTAAGTGCCACCAGTTAAAGGAAGAAAAAACATAGCAATCAACTGTTTTAAATCAAAGAACACACCCTCTCACATTTTTTCTGGCTAAATCATCTCCCAATTTAACAAAAAAGGTAAAAAAGTCAACAATACAGGTTGCAATATAACCAGGAAATTGTATAATGGTACAAAATTAATAGAGAGTTTTTTTTATGTTTTTACATGAGTTAAGAAAAAGTATTAAACCTTTAATGTGGATAGTAACTGCAGGATTTGTAGCCTCTTTATTTTTTATCTATATTCGCTTTTCCTCTCAAGGAGGAGGGGAAAAGCCTCTGGTTGAGGTTAATGGCAAAGAGATTTCTTATCTTGATTTTATCAGGGCTTATCGTGATGTTTACGACAGATACATAGAGGTTGCGGGAGGGAAGATTTCTCCTGAGATGGAAAATTACCTTAAAAGTCAGGTTCTCTCTCAGCTTATAGGCAGTGAGCTTCTTTATCAGGAAGCAAAAAAAGCAGGGATTAAAGTAAGCGACCAGGAGGTTAAACAACAGGTAAAAATGATAATGAGCTCTTTTGGTTCGCGGGAGAATTTTATGAGGTATCTGGAGCTAAGGAGAATAAACTACCCTGATTTTGAAGCAAAGATAAGCCGTCAGATAGCTATTTCCAAGTTAACCCGACTTCTAAGGGATAGTGTGATAGTTACCGATCAGGAGGTTAAAGATTACTGGCTGGCCAGAAATGAAAGTGTGGATATTGCCTATCTTTTTCTGGATCCTGAAAGATATATCGGGGATATAAAGGTGAGCTCTGATGAGGCAAAAAAGTACTATGAGGAAAACAAAGAAGAGTTTAAAACTCCAGAGAAAGTAAGCGTAGAGTATATATTAGTTTCCCCCGATGAATTTAAAGATCAGGTTAATGTAAGTGAGGATGAGCTACGAAAATATTACCAGCAGCATTCTGATGAGTTCAAAGTGGAGGAAAAACGCAGAGCGAGTCACATTTTAATTAGGATAGCTCCGGATGCAGATGAAGAGACTAAAAGGAAAGCGAGGGAGAAGATTCGCCAGATAAAGCAGAAACTGGAGGAAGGAGTTGATTTTGCTGAGCTTGCTCGCAAATACTCAGATGATAAGATATCTGCAGAAAAAGGAGGAGATTTAGGGTTCTTTGCCTATGATGAGATGACTCCCCAGTTCAGCAAGGCGGTTTTTTCTTTAAAGAAAGTAGGGGATTTGTCTGGTATAGTAGAAACACCTTATGGGCTGCATCTTATTAAATTAACGGGGATTAAACCAGGATACAAAAGAAGTTTTGATGAGGTAAAAGAGGATATTAGAAGGGCCCTTCTGGAGGAAAAAGCCGAGAGGCTGGCTCAGGAGGAAATTAAAAAAATAAGAGATAAAATCGAGAAAAGAAAGATAAGTTTTGAGGAATACGCAAAAAAATATCCTCATCGGGCAAAAATATCACCTCTTTTTGCTCGTTATGAAAAGGTAAAGGACCTCTCCCGGGACCCAAGATTTAACGAGGTTGCTTTTTCTCTTAAACCGGGCAAGATCTCTTCTCCGCTTAGAATTTATGAGGGCTGGTGCATTATGGCTCTCAAGGAGAAAAAACCACCTTATATTCCGGAGTGGGAAGAAGTTAAGGATAAAGCAGCCAGGAAGCTGGCAAGGGAGAAGGCGGAAAAAATAACAGCTCAAAGAGCAGGTGAAATTGTAAAAAGGGTAAAAGAAGGCGAGGATTTTTCCTCTTTTGCCAGGGAGTGGGAATACAAAACTCTAAAATCGGTAACGAGGGAAAGCTGGATAAATGGAATACCTGCACCAGACAGGGAGAAATTCTTAAATACGGCTTTTTCCCTGCCTTCCGGGAAAATAAGTGAGCCCCTACGTTTATCCGGTAGCTATTATATTATTAAACTTCTGGAAAGAAAGGTACCCTGGGAAAAATTTGCCAGGGAAAAAGATAAATTTCGCCAGGAGCTTTTAGCAAGAAAAAGAGAAGAAACTCTTACCAGCTGGTTTTTAAAAATAAGAGAAAAAGCTAAGATTGTTGATAATACAGCTTTATTCTTCACTCCCTCCTCTTAATCCCGAGATAGCGGTGCGCTGGAGTTTAACGACTACCTGATTTGCTATTTCCACTTCCACATAATTTTTCTTGACCCGGGTAACAGTGCCGTAAATTCCACCCGAGGTTACAATCTTGTCTCCCTTTTTAATATTTTCTATCATCTTCTGATGTTCTCTTTGCTTTCTTTTCTGAGGAAGAATAAGCAGAAAGTAGAAAATCACAAAGATTAAAATTAGAGGGACCATAGCTCCAAAAAGCCCACCAGCTCCTCCAGCCTGCCCATTAGTAGCCCAGGCAATATCCAGCATTATTCACCTCCTGATTTTCTAAACCTTTAAAGTTACTTAGAATATCTTGTTTAAAAGCTCTAAACTTATTTTTCTCAATGGCCTGTTTTGCTTTTTCTACAAGCGCTCTTAAAAAATAAAGATTATGGTAAGTGGTAAGTCTCATCCCCAGGATTTCTTTTGCCCAGATCAGGTGTCTTATGTAAGCGCGAGTGTAATTCTTGCACGTATAGCAGTCACATAGAGGATCAAGTGGCAACTTGTCTTCTTTGTACTTTGCATTCCTGATGTTAATCTTACCTTCCCAGGTGAAAATAGTTCCGGTTCGCGCAATCCTGGTAGGCATGGCACAGTCAAACATATCAACTCCCTCTCCTATTCCTTCAAGTATTTCCTGAGGGGTTCCTACTCCCATGAGATAGCGAGGTTTTTCTCGCGGGAGAAGTTCATTGGCAAAAGATACAATCTCAAACCTCAGGTTATAAGGCTCACCTACCGACAGCCCTCCCAGGGCATACCCATCAAAATCCAGTTTAACAAGTTCCTGTATCGCTTTTTTTCTTAAGCTTTTAAAAGTGCTACCCTGAACTATTCCAAAGACTCCTTTTTCTTGCTGATATCTCTGATAATGAATCTTACACCTTCTTGCCCAATCTATGGTTCTATTCAGGCTTTTTTTTGCCACATCAAAGGATACAGGATAAGGTAAGCATTCATCCAGGACCATTAATATGTCTGAATCAAGGGCAAGCTGGATATCAATTACCTCTTCAGGAGTTAGAAAATGTTCACTTCCATCAATATGCGATTTAAATCTCACTCCTTCCTCGGTCGCCTTTTGCAGAGATGAGATGCTGAATATCTGGTATCCTCCACTGTCGGTGAGGATAGGCCCTGGCCAGTTTATGAATTTATGCAGGCCCCCGAGATTTTTAATCACCCGCCATCCAGGCCTCAGGTAAAGATGATAGGTATTGCAGAGAATTATCTTTACTCCTATCTGTTGCAGCTCATCTGGGGACATAGCCTTTACCGTTCCCTGAGTTCCCACAGGTATGAAAACAGGGGTTTCAAACCTGCCCCTCGGGGTTGAAATAACTCCAGTCCTTGCTCTCGTTGAGGTATCCTCGCTGCTTATACTAAATTCCAAACCCGCACCTTTTTGTGGGTAAATAATATCAATAAATCCAGGGATGTCAAATAATCAGCATGGCATCACCATAAGATAAAAAACGGTAACCTTTAACAAGAGCCTGTTTATAAGCACACATAAGTTTTTCTTTTCCTGCAAAAGCAGAGGTTAAAAGGAGCAAAGATGAGCGGGGAAGATGAAAATTAGTTACAAGGGCATCAACTATTTTAAACTTATATCCAGGGTAGATGAAAAGTTCAGTCCACCCTTCTCCAGCTAAAAGGCCCTTTTCAGATGAGTTTGTCTCCAGAGCTCGAACAGTTGTGGTGCCAACAGCCACAACTCTGCCTCCTTTTTCCTTGGATGCTGTTACCTTTTTTGCTGTAGCTGGTGGAATTCTGAAATATTCAGAAGGAAGCTGATTTTTTTCTATCTCCTGTTCTTTTAATAAGAAAAAACTGGCCCATCCGGTATGAAGAACTATCTCAGCTACCTGCACCCCCCTTTTTTTAATTTCACTTAAAAGCTCAGGAGTAAAGTGAAGTCCCGCTGTAGGTGCTGCTACTGCACCTGGCTCTCGAGCATATACTGTCTGGTATTCTTTTTTATCCTCAAAAGTAGGCCCTCCTTTTCTTTTTATATAAGGTGGAAGAGGAATCTGTCCCACCTTAAATAAATTCTCCTCAAGGGGTGAAGAACTTGTAAAATCAACAACTCCTGTCCCCCCCTTTTTTTTCTCGATAACTTTTGCTTTCAGGTCTGTTTCAGGAAAAATCACTGTTGTGCCTTCTTTAATTTTCCCGAAGGGCTTTAAAATACACTCCCATCTTCCCCTGTTTATCTTTTTAAGCAGAAATATCTCAACTTTTCCTCCTGTTTTTTCTTTGTATCCTAAAAGTCTTGCCGGGATGACCCTGGTGGTATTTATCACCAGAACATCCCCTTCTCTCAAATACTCTCTAATCTCGTAAAATATCCTGTGTTCAATTTTCCCATCTTTATGCAATACTAAGAGCCGACACCTGTCCCTTGGAAAAAAGGGCCATTGAGCAATTGATTTTTTTGGCAGCTCGTAGTCAAATTCATCTAATTTCATTTTAATCTCCTTCTTATATTAACTTAGCCCAAAAAATCTCCCGGTCAACTTTTAACCTCTTGCATCCTTTTGATTTTGGATTATTATTAACTTGAATAATTTCCAGAAAGGAAGGTTTTTTAGATGTTAGAAAGCGCAAAATCTAAATCTGTGGATGAGGAGAGAATAGATATAAATGACCATATAAAAAGAATCCTTTCAGAGATTAACAGGGTATTATCTTCATTAAGCGAGGATGATGCAGCTGGATTTATCCAGATGATACTATCATCAAAAAGAGTTTTTGTTGGCGGGGCTGGAAGATCGGGAATTGTAATAAGAGCTTTTGCTATGAGACTTATGCAGCTGGGATTTACAGCATATGTGGTGGGCGAGACAACCACTCCAGCTATCAGAGCTGGCGATCTTCTTGTTATAATCTCAGGCTCGGGAGAAACAAGGTGCTCGCACGATATTCTAATGACCGCTAAAAAAGCCGGAGCATATACCTACCTCATCACTGCTAATGAAAGCTCACCCATGGGGAAGTTAGCCGACGGAAAGATTGCAATATCCGGACCTACCAAACTCTCACCTGGAAAGATTGAAAGCAAGCAGGTTGCAGGTTCTTTATTTGAGCAGGGGGCATTTATTTTTCTGGAGGGTGTTATCAGTGCAATTGTTAAAAAACTAAAGATAAGCGCTGAGGATATTATGCTGCGCCACGCTAATCTGGAGTAGATCGTCTTAAAATCTGCGCAGCTGGTCTGTCTAAAAAGACTTTTGGAGAGACTAAAGCTATGTTCTTGACATTCTGAGCCTGTATGATATCTTTAAAGCAGAGAGACTGCAATGGCAAAACTTGTTAGGATGAGTCTGGCAGAAGTTCTTCTTAAGGAGAACTTCGTAGAGGAAAATGATTTAAAAAAAGCCAGACTGTATCAAAGACAACATGGAGGCAGTCTTGCCGATGCATTGATAAAATTGGGTCTTGTTAGCGAGGAGCAACTTGTAATTGGCCTTGCCAAGCAACTGGGAATTCCCCATGTTAAATTGAGTAACTATAAGCTGGACTCTGAAGTAATGGAAACTCTTCCCGAAGAGGTTATCCGCCGGGAAAAAGTAGTTCCTCTGGCAAAATCAGGGAATAGTTTAACCATTGCAACAGCTGACCCTTTAAATGTGCTACTTATAGACTCTCTCCGGGCAAGAACTGGCTACAATATCCAGACCATAGTAGCAACACCCACCGAGATTGAACAGGTCATAGCTGATTATTTTTCCAGCAAAGCAGAGAAAAATATCTCCGCCCTTATTAAAGAATCCAAAGGTGATGATACTTTAACGGTTGTTGGAGGAGAGGAAAGAGTTGATCTGGATGAGCTCCTTCACGAAGCCGAGCAGGCCCCCATCATTAAGATGGTAAATATGATTCTTTCTCGAGGTATAAGAGAAAGAGCCAGTGATATTCATCTGGAACCCTTTGAGAGCAAACTCCAGGTTAGATACCGCATTGATGGGATTTTGTACCCGGTTATGAATCTGCCAAAAAGAGTTCAGAATGCGGTAATATCAAGGGTAAAGATTCTTTCCGAGATGGACATTGCAGAACGTCGTCTTCCCCAGGATGGAAGGTTCAGGGTTAAGGCTTACAACCGGGATATAGATTTCAGGGTTTCCACTGTTCCCACCCGATTTGGAGAGAAGGTAGTCTTGCGTCTTCTTGACAAAGCTCAACTTATGGGACTTACTATTGATAAACTGGGATTGGAAAGGGATGTTTTGGAGAAATACCAGAGAGCCATCAAACAGCCTTACGGAATGATTATTCTAACAGGTCCCACCAGCTCTGGTAAATCTACCTCTCTTCATGCAGCTATAAGAGCTCTTAACACTCCTGACAAGAATATAATTACCATCGAGGACCCTGTGGAATATGAACAGGAAGGAGTAAATCAGGTCCAGGTTAATGAAGAGATAGGTTTAACTTTTGCCCGGGCCCTGAGGGCTTTTTTGAGACAGGACCCTGACATAATAATGCTGGGGGAGATGAGGGATTTTGAAACAGCAGATATAGGAGTTAAAGCTGCTCTTACCGGACACCTTTTGTTTACCACTCTCCATACCAATGATGCTGCAGGAGCCATAACGAGGCTTTTTAATATGGGGATTGAACCTTTTTTAATAGCTGGCTCTCTCATTTTTGTAGGTGCTCAGCGCCTGATGCGCAGAGTCTGTAAGGAATGTGCTGAGCCTTATCATCCCTCTCCGGAGCTTTTAAGGGAGCTGGGTGTTAAAAACTCTCCCGAAGATGTGGTTTTTTATCGTGCAAAAGGTTGTGATGTTTGCAATAACACCGGTTATAAAGGAAGAATGGCAGTGATGGAGGCTCTGGAAATTGACGATGATATAAGGCAGCTGATAATAAAAAGAGCCTCCGATGTTGAGATTAAAGAGCTGGCCTTAAAAAAAGGAATGATTCCTTTGAAGGAGAATGCTCTTGCCAAGGTGATAAAGGGAGAAAGCACCCTGGAGGAAATGGTGAGAGTAACAGGTGGTATTTAATTCAGGGAGCTCAGGATGCCAAGTTATATCTATGTAGCCGTTGATCCAGGAGGAAGAAGGATCAAAGGCGAAATGGAGGCCGAAAGTGAGAGGGCGGTAATTTCTCAGCTGCGCCCCCGCAGACTGACTGTTGTTTCCTTAA
>CBFDTW010000017.1:0-19168 GCA_965613085.1 uncultured bacterium
TCAAGCAGAAGACGGCATACGAGATCATGCCTAGTCTCGTGGGCTCGGAGATGTGTATAAGAGACAGGGTAAAAGGCGGATAAGGAGACTTTTTGCTCCGGGTTTTGGCAACCTTATAAACCTTATACTCTCCCTCTATTATTCCTTTGACTATCTCTTTTACAGTTTTTTCATTTTGGATTTTTGGTTTTTTGTTGTTAATGTGGCAAAGAGTAGCCTCTATCCTGTTTCCGTTTTCATTTCGGAAAATAACTGAAATATTCCAGTGCTCCACAGGAACAAATTTTTCAATCTCCTCCTCTCTCTCACACAAAAGTCTAACTGCTACTGATTGGACCCTTCCAGCAGATAAACCCATCTTAACCTTATCCCACAAAAGTGGTGATAGCTTGTATCCCACTAATCTGTCCAGTACACGTCTTCCCTGCTGAGCATCCACCTTATTTATATCTATCTGGCCTGGATTTTCTATAGCTTTTTTTAGAACTTCTTTGGTAACCTGGTTAAAAACAACGCGGAACTGCTTTTTATGATTGAGTTCCTGAGAAAGATGCCAGGAGATAGCCTCCCCTTCCCTATCCATATCAGTTGCCAGGAAAACCTTGTCCGCCTTACTGCTTAATTTTTTCAATTTCTCAACTATCTTCTTTTTTCCGGGAATCAAAACATAGGTTGGTTTAAATTCATTATTTATATCTACTCCTAACCGGTTTTTAGGCAGATCTTTTATATGACCCAGACAGGATTCCACCTGATAAGCCGGTCCCAGAAATTTATTTATAGTTTTGGCCTTGGCTGTAGATTCCACAATAACCAGATTTCTGGGTGATGTTCTGTTCAAATTTAAACCTCTTTAAAGAAAAATTTACCGGGAATCTCTCTTACCATCCCTTTTAATTGAAGTCTCATTAAAATATCAGCAACCTCTCCTACCGGAAGCCCGCTTTTTTCAATTATCTCATCTATGTGTACAGGACTGGATGTGAGCTGGTCAAAAACAATCTTCTCCTTAAAAGATAACTGATAATCGATTAAAGATTTGTTTTTCTTTTGTACAAAAGGTATTTTGAGTTCTTCAAGAATATCATAAACATCCTCAACCACTTTTGCCCCCTCTTTTATCAGCCTGTTAGTCCCCCTGGAATAAGGACTGGTTATAACCCCGGGCACAGCAAAAACCTCCCTTCCCTGCTCCAGGGCATAATCTACAGTTATAAGAGCTCCGCTTTTTAAAGGAGCTTCCACCACAACAACTCCCATACTCAAACCACTTATGATGCGGTTGCGACGGGGAAAATTTCTGGCCAGAGGTTCTGTCCCCAGAGAAAACTCTGAAATAACCGCTCCCTGTTTAATTATCTGTTCCATAAGGGACCTATTTTCTGGTGGATAAACGACATCAACTCCGCATCCTAAAACAGCGACAGTTCTTCCTCCCTCCTCAAGAGCTCCCTCATGAGCACAGGTATCTATACCTCTTGCCATACCACTTACTATCGTAATGCCTGAGCGGGCCAGCTCCCTGGCCAGTTTTCTGGCTGCGATTTTGCCATAATTTGTTGCTCTTCTGGTTCCCACCATAGCTACAGCTTTTTCATCCTCTTTTTTTAACTCACCTCGAAGGTAAAGCAAAAAAGGGGGATCAAAAATGGACTTTAAACTGCGGGGGTAAAGAGGATCCTTCCAGGTGATAATCTTTATACCCAGTTTTTGGATTAGTTCATAATCCTTGCACAGACAGATCTTGGGAATTTTGTTTTTTATAAAATCTATAATCCTTTTGTCTATTTTAGAAACTTGAGAGAGTTTTTCAAGGGGGGTGGTAAAAATCTTTTCCGGGGAACCAACCTCCTCCAGAAGCCTATTAACACCTGAAAATCCAGCAGAGGAGACCTTACTTAACAAAATCCAACTTTCCAGATCAGATTGTTTAAACTGCATCTTCCAGGTCCCGCATTACCAAACCGGACAAAAGCTTGGGATAAAAATAGGTTGACTTTGGGGGCATTTTTCCTCCGGAAAGAGCTACGTCTCTAACTTCTTGAATGGTAGTCGGAGCAAGAAAAAAAGCCACCTGAAATCTTCCTTTTTTAACCTCCTCTATTGCCTCAGCAGTACTGGTAGTAAAATGAATCTCTTTTCCCTTCTTTAAGCTCTTTTTGTTAAGCAGATTTTTTACAAGCTCGTCGAGGATGGCTGATTTGACTTTTTTTAAAAAAGGCTGGGGGTCTTTTGGGAAAAGGAGAAAGTAACCTTCCTTTTTAGTATATATTCCAAATGAACATCCTCCGATTTTTTTAACCTCGGATAATAATCTTTTAGATACAATCTCATCCCTTTCATCTACTGCAAGTTTCTTAAAGGGCTTTTTATAAAAAAATCTCTCAATATCCTTTACAAGTTTTTGAGTTTGAGTTAAAGTGAGCCCTCCTATAAGTCGATGTACAGGAAGGATGGTAACACCTCTTGAATTCATATCCAGAAAATACACCATTGTATAATCTGCTCCAGGTGAAAAAGAAGCTCTTCTCCTCATCTCCTCTCTAAACCTGAGAGCAGTAAGATATCGATGGTGACCATCGGCAATAAGGACTTTCTTGTCCTGCATAGAGTAGCAGATTTTGTTAATTAACTCCTGATCACGAATAGCAGATAATCTATGTTTTATTCCGGCAAAATCTTCAAACTCAAAAACAAGTTCTTCCTCTTCAAGAAGGTTGTCTATTTTTCCACCAGAGCCATTAAAGAGAGTAAATATAGCAGAAAAATTTGCATGACAGGCACGTAAGAGATTTAACCTATCCTCCTGGGGTTCAGAGAAAACTTCCTCATGAGGGAAAACAACTCCAGAAGAAAACTGTTCCAGTTTCATTAAAGCAATAAATCCTTTCCTCTCAACTTCTTCATCATCCACATTATATTTTTGACAATAGGTATAAATGGAGGAGGTGGGCTCTCTTTTTAATATTCCCCGGGAAAGCCAATCTCGGAAGAAGCTTGCTGCACGAAAATATTTATTTTTCCCTGACCTATCTGTCGCTTCATCTTTCCCCAAAATGATCCTTATAATATTATAAGGGTGGATCTGGTAGTAAAAATCTTGCTCTGAAGGAGATATTATATCATAGGGAGGAGCCACTACCTTGCTTAGATCTCCCACTTTATCCCTGTTATAAATTATTCCCCTGAACGGACGTATTACAAGCATAAGCTACTTAACCTGGCTCACTATTTAACCAATCATTCTCACCATAGAAAAATATCTCTTTAGAAGAGAAGAAACAACTTATCTCCCTTCTGGCAGAATCCAAAGAGTCAGAGCCATGAACCACATTTCTTTTACCATCTGAACCAAAATCACCCCTGATACTTCCCTTTGTAGCTTCAGCCGGAACCCTATCCCCTATCAGTTCTCTTACCCTCCTGACAGCATTTTCCCCCTCAACCACCATAACTACACAAGGGGCAGTAAGCATAAACTTAACAAGTCCGGAGAAAAAAGGTTTACCCTTATGAGGTTCGTAAAATTCCTCTATTTTTTCCTGCTCGGGCCTTATCATTTTCAGGGCAACTATTTTAAAACCCTCACTCTCTATTCTCCTGAGAATTTCTCCAATTAAGCGTTTGCATACTCCATCCGGCTTTATCAAAACACAGGTCCTCTCTTTCATACCTTTCCCTAACTTTTCAGTTCCCTGGGCAGGGCAACTTTCCCTGTCCTTATCAGTTTTTTTATTCCAAAAGGTTTTAAAAGAGTTAGAAGACCTTTTATTTTCTCCTCACTACCAGTAACCTCAAGAGTTAAACTTTCAGGATGGACATCAACTATTCGAGCTCGAAAAATCTGCACCAATCTCATTATCTCATCTCTATCCTTCCCCTTGGCACTTACCCTTACCAGAATAAGTTCCCTTGTAACAGCAGGTTGATTTGTGAGATCCACCACCTTTATCACATCAATCAACTTACGAAGTTGCTTAATCACCTGTTCAATAACCTGATCATCTCCGGGAACAACCATAGTTATTCGGGAAACGGTAGGATCCTCAGTCTCACCTACAGCTAAACTATCGATGTTGAATCCCCGCGCACTA
Organism: uncultured bacterium; assembly: GCA_965613085.1. Lineage (GTDB taxonomy): Bacteria > Aerophobota > Aerophobia > Aerophobales > B3-G15 > CBFDTW01. The sequence continues at coordinate 4,095 of CBFDTW010000017.1, forward strand.
AAAAGAGAGGCAATTCTTGCCAGAATTCCAAATTTATTTTCCACTTCTACAGAGATAAGATGCTTCATTGACCACCCTTTTTCACCCAGGGCATCATCTCTCTCAGCTTAGCACCCACCTTCTCAATTAAATGCTGCCTGTCTTTTTCTCTTAATGCATTAAAGACCGGGCGATTCACGCTATTTTCCAAAATCCATTCTCTGGCAAACTGGCCAGATTTTATCTCTTCCAGAATCTTTTTCATCTCCTCTTTAACCTGAGAGTTTATTACCCTTGGCCCCCGGGTGTAATCTCCATATTCAGCGGTGTTACTGATTGCTGCTCTCATTCCACCAAGTCCAGACTCATAAATTAAATCAACTATAAGTTTAAGTTCATGTAAACATTCAAAATAAGCCATTTCTGGTTGATATCCTGCCTCTACCAGGGTCTCAAATGCAGTTTTAATAAGAGAGGTAACGCCTCCACACAAAACTACCTGTTCTCCAAAAAGATCTGTTTCTGTCTCTTCATCAAATGTTGTCTCTATAACACCTGCCCTTGTACATCCTATGGCTTTAGCATAAGAGAGAGCAAGGTCTTTTGCACCTCCTGTAGCATCCTGGTGAACCGCCACCAAACCAGGAATACCCTTCCCTTGCTCGTAGAGACGACGCAGAAGAGCTCCCGGGCCTTTAGGAGCTACCATAAAAACATCCACATTAGTTGGAGGAATAATTTGATGAAAGGTAATATTAAATCCATGAGAAAAACCAAGAGCATTTCCTTCTTCAAGGTGAGGAGCTACATCCCTTCTGTAAAGGTCTGATTGATACTCATCAGGGATGAGTATCTGAACAATACTGGCTTTTTTTGCCACCTCAGAAGACGTCATAACCTCAAACCCTGCCTGCTTAGCTTTTTTCCAGCCTGGGGAATCCTCGAGCTCGCCCACCAGTACTTTAACCCCGCTGTCTCTCAGGTTAAGGGCCTGAGCGTGCCCCTGATTCCCGTATCCAATTATTCCTACAATCTTCTCCCTGATAAGATCAATGTTCGCATCATTCTCATAGTATACTTTAGCCACTTTCTTCCTCCTTAGTTATCTGGATATATTGGCACACCTTCTTTTTCTGTAAGTTTCCTGAACTTTGTAATTAACATCCTGGTTATAGGACCTACCTTGCCATTCCCGATAACCCTTCCATCAACTCTGGTTACAGGTATAACTTCAGCGGCGGTACCGGTTAAAAAACACTCATCACTGGTATAAACTGAAAAGAGAGTAAAAACTTTCTCTTCAACAGGTATACCTTCCTTCTTTGCAAGTTCAATAACCACATCTCTGGTTATTCCTTTAAGAATACCCACCCAGATGGGAGGGGTAACTAAGACACCTTTTTCAACGATAAACAAATTATCACCTGTACACTCAGCAACATAACCATCTTCATTTAACATAATAGCTTCAGGAGCGCCTTTTGATGTTGCTTCCAGTTTGGCAAGAATGTTGTTTAAATAGTTAAGGGACTTTATCCTGGGATCAAGTGCAGAGGGATTATTTCTCCTTATTGAAGAGGTCACAACTTCCAGTCCTTTTTCATAAAGCTTTTCTGGATATATACTGATTTCATCCGTTATTATTACAAGTTGTGGAGAGGGACACTTTGCTGGATCCAGCCCCAGATCACCTTCTCCTCTGGAAACCACCACTCTAATATAGGCATCCTGGAGTTTGTTCCTTCTCAAGGCTTCCAGAATCTTTTCCTTCAACTTTTCTTGAGAAAGAGGTATTTTTAATGAGATTGCTTTGGCGGAATTAAATAACCTCTGGATATGTTCATTCAGTTTAAATACTTTACCTTTATATGCCCTTATCCCCTCAAATACCCCATCCCCATAAAGAAAACCATGATCAAATACAGAAATCTTTGCTGCTTCCTGGGGAAGATACTCTCCATTAAGGTAAACCCATTGACCCATTTAATATCCCTCCTGTTCACAGATTATATCTTGGTTTTAGCTGGGGGAAAAGAATTACTTCTCTAATAGAAGCAGAATTGGTAAACAGCATTACCAGTCTGTCTATTCCTATCCCCAGTCCCCCTGTTGGGGGCATTCCATACTCGAGAGACTCCAGGAAATCCTGATCTATGAACCTTTCATCTGCAAATTTTTTTAATCTTTGCTTTTGTTCTACAGGATCATTTAACTCTGAATAGGCATTGGCCAGTTCCCAGCCAGCGATAAATAGTTCAAATCTTTCTACCAGGAAGGGGTCATCTTTTTTTCTTTTTGCCAGAGGGGCTGTTTCATAAGGATAATCATACACTATTGTTGGTTGAATCAGGTGAGGTACCACTTTTTTGTCAAGAAGATGTTCAAGAATCTGGGATTTGGTTAGCTCATCCACATTAACACCACATTCTCTGGCAACTTTTCGCAACCTGGTATCATCTTCCAGATTAACTTCAATCCCTCCTATTCGGTGTAACGCATCCTTAAAGGTGATCTTTCTCCAGGAAGTGGAGAGATCTATCTTTTCCCCATTGTATTCAATTTTTAAATTCCCCCGCACTTTTCTGGCTATCTCACATATAATCTCTTGAGTTAGTTTCATTATATCAAGATAATTCGCATAGGCCTGGTAAACTTCAAGCATGGTAAATTCTGGATTGTGAAATCTATCAATCCCTTCGTTTCTAAAATTTCTGCTTAACTCATAAACCCTTTCTATGCCACCTACTACCAGTTTTTTAAGGTAAAGCTCTGGGGCAATTCTCAGATAAAAATTCCTCCTCAAAGCATTATGATAGGTTTGAAAAGGACGAGCGGTAGCACCACCAGGCACAGGTTGCATTATAGGCGTCTCAACCTCAATAAACCCTCGCTCATCTAAAAAATCTCTTATAATCTTAATTATCCTGCATCTGGTCATTAAGATTTCCCGTGCTTTAGGATTTACCAGTAGATCCAACCACCGTTTGCGATAGCGCAGCTCCACATCCTGAAGACCATGCCATTTCTCTGGTAAAGGATGCAAAGATTTTGCCAGAAGAGTAAAATCAGCTACCTCGAGTGTTAACTCGCCTGTGCGCGTTTTGAAAACTTCTCCTTTTACTCCGATAATATCTCCTATATCAATTTTAGAAAGGAGGTGATATTTATCTCCCAATTTATCTAATCTACCATAAAGTTGAATTTTACCTGTTCCTTCCATCAAATCTAAAAAGGTAGCTTTCCCATGAGTCCTTTGAGCAACCACTCTTCCAGCTAAACTCACCTGAGCTCCGGTTCTCTCGCCCTCCCTCAAATAAGAAAACTTCTCCCTTACCCTTTCAACCTGATCCTCAGGTGAAAAATTTTCCCAGTAAGGATTACCTTTTGATTTAATCCAGCTGAACAGTTTTTCTTTTCTTTCTCGAACAAGAACCTCTTCCGGTGAAGGCATCACACTCTCCTTGTCAACAAGACAAATTGTTTGCCCCTTATTCTACAAAAAGCTGTTAAGATGTCAAATGATAATGCTGATCAAATAAAGGGAAGTTAAGCTGGAGAGTTTGTTTTTGATCTCAATCTTTGCACAAATTCCATAAGATCCCGAACAACACAGACATTGGTCAGTGAGTACGAGTTGGTCCGGTCAAGATAAAAAGCTCTTATACCCACTCTCCGGGGAACAAGATAATCTGCTTCATAATTATCACCTATGTGGATGAGATTCTGGGGAGGGATTTTTAATCTCTTACACATATTTTCGTAGAAAGCAGCCTGTTTTTTAACCATTTTAAAATCAGAAACGGCAGAAAATATCCTCTTAAAATAGCGAAAAAGATTCTCTTTTTTGAGTTTAATATCAATAAAGCTACGCGGCATTGCCGATGCAATAACGAGGGTATATCTTTTATGCGCCTCATCCAGTGCACAAATAACCTCTTCATACACTTCAACCTTATCTGCGTACTTTTCCAGAACTTCTCTCTCTCTTATCTTAAACCCGAAATGTTTAAGCCAGTATTCAAGGATATACCATCTAAGATCATCCTCCCCTACCCTTTCATACTCTTTTGCCACGAGCTGTCTTGCTTTGCTCAGCTTGACACCATATTTTTCAGCATAAAGCTCAGGAATTTCCTTGAACCAGATCAGTTCATTATAATCTGGTTTAACTATGGTACCATCCAAATCAAAAGATATAACTTCTTTCTCCATTTTTATTTGGGCCTTTTATCTATCACTATTTTCCCGGACTCGGCACCAGATAAAGACCTTTTCTCCACTAACTTAACTCTCACCTGTATTCCCAAAGTCTGATATATACACTCTTCTATTTGCTTTTTTAACTGGTGTAATTTTTTCATTTCGTCAAAAAAGATATCCTCTGAAACCTCAACCATAATATCCACAATATCTTGCGTCCCCTCCCTGTCGATTATAAGACGGAAATGAGGCTCAGCACCTTCTATCTTGGCAAGAATATTGCCAATTTGAGCGGGAAAAAAACTAACCCCATTTACTATAATCATATTATCAGTGCGTCCGATTACAGGATGCATTCTAACCAGCACTCTTCCGCACTCACAGGGAGAGAAATCAAGAACAGTTAAGTCTCCCGTACGGTATCGGATAAGAGGAAAAGCCTCTTTGGCAATTGTTGTCACTACCAGTTCCCCCTTTTCACCGGGTGGCAAAATTTTGCCTGTTTGAGGATCTATTATTTCTGGAATAAACTGGTCCTCAAATATGTGAAGACCGCATTTTTTCTCACATTCAGTAGCAATTTTTGGACCAGGGATCTCTGGCGGTCCGTAGCTGTTAATCACTTTAATTTTAAGTTCTCCCTCGATCCTGCGTCTTATAGTTTCCGAAAAGGGTTCTCCCGTAAAAACGGTGCCTCTTAACTGAAGGTTAGCAAGACTTACTTTGTTTTCTTTTATAGCTGCAATTAATTTTAAAGCAAAACTGGGCTTAGATAAAAGAACAGTGGTTCTGTAATCACGCATAATTAAAAGTTGCCTTCTTGGATCTGTATCTGAACCCGGGATAACTGAAGCTCCAATTAACTCTGCTCCATAGTGAAATCCAAGTCCCTCCCCAAAAAGACCGTAATCAAGGCATATCTGAACAACATCATCTTTGCCTACCTTTGCAGCATGCAGGATACGAGCACTTATCTGAGTCCAGTGGTTAATATCATTTCTGGTGTAACCTATAACAACAGGCTCCCCCCCTGGACCACAGGTACAGTGGAGCCTTACCACTTCTCTTAAAGGAACGGCAAACATTCCATAGGGGTAATTTTCCATAAGTGTTTTTCTATCGGTAAAGGGAAGCTGAGGTAGCTTGGCGAGAGAATCTATATTCTCAGGAATTATCCCCATCCTGTCAAAAGTCTCTCGATAAAAAGCGACGCTACGATAAGCACGATTCAGGGTGGCCTGGAGTCTTTCCAGCTGAAGCTGTTCTATTTTTTCTCTGCTACTCCTTTCAACATCTGGATTCCATATCTTCATTGATTCTTACCTCTTATTTTAGGCAAGCTATCAGTTTTTCAGCTCTCAGGAGGTTTTGAAAAAGCTGATTACTGATGGCTGACCGCTTTTTAATTTTATTCCCAGACCTTTTTATATCCCTTGCCAAGATAGGCTCTTACTATCTCACGGTTCCCTAAGAGTTCTTCAGATGTGCCTTCAAATACTATTTTCCCTGTTTCAATTACATAACCTCTGTTGGCAAGCTGCAGTGCTATCCGAGCATTTTGTTCTACAAGAAAAATAGTAACACCTTCTTCTCGCAGTCTTAAGATAATACGAAAAATCTCCCGGGCTACCTTAGGAGCAAGACCCATAGAGGGCTCATCAAGAAGCAAGAATTTAGGTTTTGACATAAGAGCGCGAGCGATTGCCAGCATCTGCTGTTCTCCTCCAGATAAAGTACCGGCAATCTGTTTTCTTCTTTCTTTTAAGATAGGGAAAATCTGAAAAACTCTCTCAATATCAGCTTCAATTTGGTCTGTTTTTTTTCTCCCAAATCTTTGATAGGCCCCCAGAAGAAGATTATCCATTACGGAAAGGGGAGCAAATAGCTGTCTTCCTTCAGGAACCAGACTTATACCTTCTTTAACTATACGTTGAGGAGGAAAATTTGTAATATCTTTCCCGTCAAGGAGGATCCTGCCCTTCTTGGAGGAGATAAGTCCACTGATAGAGTTAAGTAAAGTGGACTTGCCTGCACCGTTTGCCCCGATCAAGCTCACAATTTCTCCCTCCTCTATATGCAGAGAAACACCTTTTAAAGCCTGCAAGTTCCCGTAGAAACTTCTAAGGTTTCTAATTCTTAACAAATTCTCACTCTCCTAAATAAGTAGCTATAACTTTCTCATCGTTCTGAATCTCACGGGGAGTACCTTCAGCTATTACCTTTCCAGAGTTGAGAACCACTATTTCCTGAGATACATCCATCACCAGATCCATATCATGCTCCACCAGAAGCACAGATATACCCCTCTCTTTTATCCTGCAGATAAGCTCTCCCATTCTTATCGTTTCCTTAGTGTTAAGTCCTGCAACAGGTTCATCCAGAAGAAGAAGTTCCGGATCTGTAGCTAAAGCTCTTGCTATCTCCACTAATCGTTGTTGGTGAAAGGTAAGAGAAGAGGGGAAAAGTGATTTTTTCTCACTAAGTCCTACAAATTCAAGCAACTGCATAGCCTTGGAATAAATTCTTTTTTCCTCTTTTCGATTCTTTCTGGTTTTGAAAATACAGGAAAAGAATCCAGATTCTGTCCAGGAATGGCAACCAACCATTACATTCTCAAGTATACTCATATTGTTGAAGACCTGTACGTTTTGAAATGTGCGGGAAATTCCTCTTGCTGTAATCTCATGGGGGGTCAGATTGTCAATTCGCTCCTCCTTAAACCATACGTATCCCTTGCTGGGGAAATATATTCCAGAGATTATATTAAAAATAGTGGTTTTACCTGCACCATTAGGACCAATTATTGCCTTAATATAATTAGATTTAATCGAAAAATCAATCCCCTGAAGAGCTACGATTCCTCCAAACTCTTTTCTTAACCCCCTTATTCTCAACAAAGGTTCCATCTATTTTCCTGCTGTCAAGGTTCTCTCTTCTAAGGCCCCGGTAGAGCTTATTTTCTCTTTCAGTATATTAAATATTCCTATAACAAGACCTTCGGGGAGAAAAATCATTATCCCGAGAAGTACAGACCCATATATCAGGATATCGTAATCCTCAAAAGCTCTCAAATATTCAGGAAGAATGGTTAAAATTGCCGTTCCAATAATTGCTCCCCAGATATTTGCCATCCCCCCTACAGCTACCATAGTAAGGAGGATAATAGAAAACATCACACTAAAGCTACCAGGAGATAAAAAGGTGACAAAGTGTGCATATAAACTACCGGCAAGTCCTGCCAGAGTTGCACTGAATACGAAAATTTTCAATTTGTAACTTGAAGTGTTAACCCCCATACATCTTGCCGCCACTTCACTATCACGTATAGAACGCAGGGCTCTGCCAATCCTGGAATGAACAAGATTAAGTGAGGCAAGAAAAACAAAAAGAACAATTCCCCAGACAAAATAATAATAGCTAAAATCCGATTCTAAAGAAAATCCTCCTATGGAGAATCTCGGGATTTCACCAAATCCAGAAGGGCCGCCAGTGCAGGCTATCCACTGATTAAAAATTATGTAGATAATTTCTCCAAAGGCAAGAGTCGCCATGGCAAGATAATGTCCCTTAAGCTTAAGAGCAGGAGCTCCTATAACAAAAGCTACTCCACCAGTTAAAAAAATAGCTGCAACCATACCCAGCCAGGGAGAGAGCCCAAAACGGGTAGAAAGAATCCCCGATGTATAAGCACCAAGTCCAAAAAAAGCAGCATGCCCCAGGGATATCTGACCGGTATAGCCTATCAAAAGACAAAGTCCTATTGTTATCAAACTGTATATTCCCAGAAAAACCAATACTCCAACATAATAAGGATTACCGATTAGATAAGGGAGTAGAAGAACTACTCCCGTTAACACCACCATAGCGTAGAGATTTTTTCTTCCCAATGAACCACCTTCTATTAAGCTACTTCTTGAATTTCTCTTCTTCAACCCTTCCCATAATCCCCTCTGGTCTTAAAAATAAAACAAAAAGTAGAACCAGAAGGGCAATAGCATCTTTGTATCCAGAAGAGATAAAACCTGCTCCCATAGATTCCATAAGTCCTATTATAAATCCAGCCACGACAGCCCCCACATTACTGCCCAGCCCCCCCAACACTGCTGAAGCAAACCCTTTTATGGCCAGCAGGGTTCCCCGGTCATAATCCATAAGAGCCACAGGTGTAATTATAACACCTGCCACTGCTCCAATAGCAGCACTAAGAGCAAAAGAAAAAAGAACCATTAATTTTACATTGATACCTACAAGAGAGGCTGCTAATCTGTTAACTGCGCAGGCCCTCATAGCCTTCCCGGTTATGGTGAAGTTAAAGAAAATAGCCAGAGCTACCATACTCGCTCCCATTATACCCAGTATCCATATGGTTTGAGGAGTAAGAGCTGCTCCTCCAATAGATATAGGGTTGTTAGAAGAAAAAGGGGGCAGGGTATAGGTTTGTTTTCCCCAGATAAACATAGCTCCTCCCTTTAAAAGAATTGATGCAGCAACAGTAATGATAATAAGACTCATAATGGAGGGATTCCTTAAAGGATGAATAGCACCTCTTTCAAAAATGGCCCCTATTAAGGTAACTATTCCGACAGAGATAAAAAAACCCACCCCCATCGGGATCTTTAATCCGTTAGTGAGTGAGATCATTATCATCCCACCCAGCATAACAAACTCGCCCTGGGCCAGGTTTATAATTCCAGTGGCATTATAAATTATATTAAAGCCCAGGGCGACCATCCCATAAATAGCACCTACAGCTACCCCTGTAAATATATACTGAAGAAACTGACTGGCAGGACTCATACACTAATCTTAGCTTTCACCCAGAACTACAAATTTCCCCCTTTTTACAGTAAGCATCTCAAAAGCTTCTTTGGTCAGACCATTGTGATCCTGGGGAGAGAAATTGAATATTCCCCCTGTCCCTACAAATTCCTTAGTGTGCTCAATATTTGTTCTCATTGCTTCGGGACGAGGACCAGTCTCTTCCAGCGCATTTATGACCAACCACAGAGCATCCCAGGCGTGACCACCAAAGGTGCTCACATTTTCCTTAAATCTGGCCTCGTATTCCTTTTTGTAACGAGCCAGTACTTCTTTTTGTGGATGGTCATCGGGCAAGGTATCCACTGCCAAAAGTCTTCCTGCAGGAAAAATTATTCCCTCTGCTGCCTCTCCCGCAAGCTCTACATACATGATATTGCCAAATCCGTGACTCTGAAGAAGAGGTATTTTCATACCGAGCTGACGCATATTCTTGGGAACAATGGATTGCGCTGGAACTATTGACCAGTTAACAACGGCCTGAGCTGGTGTTGCTTTTATCCTGGTAAGCTGGGCGGTCATATCGGTGTCTTTTGGACCGTAAGTCTCATCTGCAACGATACTGATCCCATATTCGGGAGCAAGTTGCTTTAATTGCTTTCTCCCTTGGTCACCAAAACCAGTAGTTCCTGTAATTATGGCTATTCTGGATATACCTTTTTTATTCATATACTCATAAATTTTACGCACGGCGTCACTATCCTTCTGAGGAGTTTTAAATACCCATTTTTTTACCGGAGATACAATTGCCTCAGCTGCGGCACAGGAAATCAGCAACACTCCTTCTTTTTCCACAATAGGAATTATCGCCATTGTAGTTCCACTGCGAGAAGGCCCGACTATAGCAAGGACATTATCCCGATATATGAGTTTTTTCACCGCGTTTACAGTCTTAGTTTCATCTCCTGCAGTATCCTCAATGATAAGCTGGAGAGGATGACCGTTAATTCCTCCCCGGGCATTAATCATCTCCTCAATCATCCTGGCGGTATTTCTCTCCGGCTCACCCAAAAAGGAAGCTCCACCGGTAATGGCAAATATTGCTCCTACCTTGTATGGCTGCTTTGACGCAAAGACAGGGTAAGAGCATGTTAATCCCAGGACAAAGATTGTCAAACAAAGAAAAAGCCCCACTCCTTTTAGCCTGCTTTTCTTGCTCTTCGTCATCTTTCTTCTCCTCCTCATCTTTTCTTTTTATAAAGCAAATCGTATTCTAACACATTACTGTTAGCTGTCAATAAGACCTTAATGGTTTGGTTGACAAAAATCTTAAATATAAAATAATGAAACGAAACTTAAAGGATGAGAAAAATAACAGAGGAAAAATAAATGGACAACATTTCAGATTTTCCAGCTCACAAAATTATTAAATTGCTGAAGAGAAAAGAGGTCTCAGTTGAAGAGGTTATTCTTGCCCAATTTAAAAAAATACAGCAAATAGAGGAAAAGGTAAGAGCTTTTGTCTCCCTGGATCCAGAGGAGGCTTTAAATGAAGCCAGAATGTGGGATAAAAAAATCCATCAAAACAAAAAGACCCCTCCTTTATGTGGTATTCCTATTGCTATTAAAGATAACATATGTGTCAAGGATGAAAAAACTACATGTGCCTCCCGAATCCTGAAAAATTTCCGCCCCCCTTATTCGGCAACTGTAGTTGATAGAGTGAAAAATGCAGGTTGTATAATCATAGGTAAAACCAATATGGATGAATTCGCTATGGGCTCTTCAACTGAAAATTCAGCATTTCAAATTACCCGCAATCCCTGGAACCTGGAAACAATACCAGGAGGGTCAAGTGGAGGGTCGGCTGCAGCTGTAGCAAGTGGAGAGGTTACCCTGGCTCTTGGCTCTGATACCGGAGGCTCTATCCGTCAACCTGCGGCTCTTTGTGGCATTGTGGGTATGAAACCTACCTATGGAAGAGTTTCACGCTATGGATTGGTAGCTTTTGCCTCCTCTCTTGATCAAATAGGACCTTTAACCCGTGATGTTACTGATTGCGCTCTCTTGCTCCAGATAATTAGTGGAAAAGATGAGAAAGACTCCACATCTATTGATTATCCTGTTCCAGAATACTCCGAGTATCTTATTCCTGATTTAAAAGGAATAAAGGTAGGCCTGCCTAAGGAGTATTTTGTAGCAGGGATAGAAAAAGAGGTAAGAGAAAAGGTGTATCAGGCTGCCCGGGTTATAGAGGACCTTGGTGCACATGTAGAGGAAACCTCCCTTCCTCACACAGAATATGCAGTTGCTACTTATTACCTGATTGCTACAGCTGAGGCAAGTTCCAATCTTGCTCGGTATGATGGGGTTAAATATGGATATCGAACGAGAGAAAAAACCAATATGATTGATATGTATAAAAAAACAAGAAGGGAAGGATTTGGAGATGAGGTAAAACGAAGAATTATGCTGGGAACCTATGTTTTATCTAAGGGATATTATGAGGATTACTATGGTAAAGCTTTAAGAGTAAGAACCCTGATAAAACAGGATTTTGAAAAGGCTTTTGAAAAATTCGATGTTCTTCTCACCCCCACCTCTCCCACAGTTGCTTTTAAAGTGGGAGAAAAAATTGATGACCCTCTAAAGATGTATCTTTCCGACATTTTTACGATTTCTGCCAATTTAGCCGGTATTCCGGGTATCTCTATACCCTGTGGGTTCGGTCGGGAAAATCTTCCTGTAGGCTTGCAAATTCTTGGCAAGCCCTTTGAAGAAGAAACTCTTCTGCGAGTCGCTTATGCCTACGAGCAGGATACAGAATGGAGGAAGAGAAAACCAGAAATTTAGAAGCTCTGGAGCTATTGAGAAATGGACAACAAAAAATCATCCAAAGAGCGTGGATCTCCTGTTTTTGTAATAAGAGCCGATAGTCTGCCCGAAGGGTGGGAAAAATCGGTGATTACCTGCTGGGAAAAGGGCACCTGTATCAAAACAGAATACGACAAACCGGATGATCCTCCTTCGAGGGATTGTACCATGATTATTGAAATCGAAGACCCCTTTAAAGAACCCAGAATACATAGAGCTATCCCGGCAGGACTGGAAGATCTGGAAATCTACCGTCAGGAAGTGTTGTTTGGAGTCCACGATAAATGGATTAAACCAGAGGAAGGAAAATGGGAATATACCTATCATGAACGACTGTTTAATTACACTGTTCCCGAAAAGATAAGTTCTGTTAATCAGATAAATTTTATAATAAAGAAGCTGGCTGAGAGTCCTTTTTCCAGAAGAGCCCAGGCTGTGACATGGAAATGCTGGATGGATCCCCAATTTGATGACCCACCCTGTTTGCAACGCCTGTGGTTCAGAATATTTGGGGACTATCTTCAACTAAATGTCCACCTGCGCAGCAACGATGCTTTTAAAGCTGCTTTTATGAATATGTTCGCTTTCACTGAACTACAAAAACTGGTAGCGGAAAAAATTAGCGAGAAAACAGGCAAAAGGATAAAAGTAGGTAAATACATTCATATCGCTGACAGCTATCATATTTACGGGTCTTACTTTAACCAGTTTAAAAATTTTCTGGAAACTATAAAAAAGCGCAAATTTGAGGAAAGAACCTGGACTACCTCTTTTGCTCAACCTTTCTTTGAAGAGGGGAAACGTCGTCTGGAAAAGGAGAAATAATTGGGGAAAGTTCTGGTTACCGGAGGAGCGGGATTTATAGGTTCCCACGTGGTAGATGGATATCTAAGAGAAGGATGGGAAGTAGTGGTGGTGGATAATCTTTCAAATGGGAAAAAAGAGCAAATAAATCCCCGGGCAAATTTTTACCACCTGAGCATTCTCGACAAAAAGCTAAAAGATATCTTTAAAAGAGAAAAAATTGATCTGGTCAACCACCATGCTGCCCAGATAAATGTCCGATTTTCTATAAAAAATCCTTTTTTTGATGCAAGGGAAAATATCCTTGGCACTTTAAATCTACTTAACATCTGTCACGATTTTAAAGTAAAAAATTTTATATTTATAAGCTCTGGAGGGGCAATATACGGCGAGCCTTCCTTTTTGCCTGTTAAAGAAAGCCATCCTAAACTACCCCTTTCTCCTTACGGAATTAACAAGTTTACAGCGGAGCTTTACCTTTACCTTTATAAAAAAATTTTTGGGCTTAACTACATCAGCCTAAGATATGCAAATGTTTATGGACCCCGACAGGACCCTTTCGGGGAAGCAGGAGTTGTGGCTATCTTTTCTCACAAAATGTTAAACAAAGAAACACCCACAATCTTTGGTGACGGAAAACAGACAAGAGATTATATATTTGTGGACGATGTGGTCGAGGCAAATCTTCTTGCAACTTACAAGATTGAGAAACTTAACGCTAAAAAGCTCTCCTCCCCAGATGATCTTGCCTATAACATAGGCACAGGAAGGGAGGAATCAGTAAACACCCTTTATCAAAAATTGGCCACCATTACCGGCTTTCAAAAGTCTCCTGTATATGACAATTTAAAGGAGGGAGAGGTAAGAAGAATCTGCCTTGATCCTGCCAAGGCAGAAGAAGAACTCAACTGGCTACCTCGCACCTCCTTAGAACAAGGTTTAAGAAAAACGGTAGAATGGTTCAAAAATTAAAAATCTTACTCTTATCTATACGGCGATAACTTCTTTTACCTCCGGCACTTCCTTTTTCACGATTCTTTCTATGCCCATCTTCAATGTCATTTGACTCATTGGACATCCCCCACAGGCACCAGTCAATCTTACCTTCACCACTCCCTCAGGACTAACATCCACAAGTTCCACATCTCCACCTTCTGCCTGTAGTGATGGCTTAATTTTGCTTAAGGCTAACTCTACTTTTTCTCTTATCATTTTATCCTCCATTTTATATTTTCAGGTCTCCTGATTGAAAACTACCTTTACCTCTTCAACATCCCACAAAACCTCAAGTCTTTCCTTTATATGCTCTTTTATACTATTTGCCATAGGGTGAGTTCTGTCCAGATTCACATGAACCTGGACAATCCCATCCTTTATCTTAAATCCCCTGACAAGCTCTCCACGCAGAACATCAAATCCGGTTAGTGGATTTATAACGTGTTTTAATCTCTTCTTTACAACAGCTTCATCGGTGGGTTTTCTCTCTTTTATCAGTCCATGCTGGTGTTCATAGTTCTCAATAGCAGTTTTAAGAGCATCCACAGCAAGCACTGCACAGTGAACTTTTACTGGAGGTAGCCCACCAAGGGCATCAGCTGCTTTTTTCCAGGTAATTTTCTTTGCCTCATCTATTGTTTTTCCCCTGACAAGTTCGGTTATGATTGACGCTGTCGCAATATTTGATGCACATCCGTAAGATTTGAATTTTATATCCTCTATCACCTTTGTTTTGGGATTAACTTTTAAATACAATCTAACCATATCACCACAGGCAGGTGAGCCCTCGGTTGCAACAGCATCCGGATTCTCTATTTCTCCTACATTTTTTGGGTGCATAAAATACTCTAAAACCTTCTGTGAATAAGGAAAACTCATAATATCACTCCCTTGTTTTCTTACTTAAAGGACTTAACTTTCTTAATCCCTGCACTACCTCTTTTACATTCTTAACCGTATAATCAATATCTTCTTCTACAAGATATTTACTCGGTGAAAATCTTATCGAACCATGGGCTCTCTCATGTGGAAAACCCATCGCAAGTAAAATATGACTTGCCTGGAGGGCACGGGAAAAGCAAGCGGACCCTGTAACAACTGCTATGCCGCGTATATCAAGATGCAGAACAACAGATTCACCTTCTACATCCTCAAAAGATACGTTAAGGTTATTGGGAATTCTTTTCTCAAAATCAGATGCTCCATTCAACAGCATCCCATCAATGTTAGATTTAAGTTCTTTATAAAGATAATCTCTTAATTTCCTTACTTTCCTCAAATCCTCCTGGGAAAAAATTTCAACAGCTTTTCCAAAACCTGCTATACCGGGTACATTTTCTGTCCCTGCTCTTAAATCAAACTCATGAAATCCACCATCCATTATTTTTTCAATTTTTACATCCTTTTTTACAAAAAGAGCACCAACACCTTTGGGACCATAAATTTTATGACTGGTTATGCTC
>CBFDTW010000018.1:0-18756 GCA_965613085.1 uncultured bacterium
TTTAATGATACGGCGACCACCGATATCTACACCTAAGCCTTCGTCGGCAGCGTCAGATGTGTATAAGAGACAGTTCTTATACCATCAAATTAATTGGAATCCCTGCAGGGAGCCAGGTTTTACAGGTAAAAGAAATTGTTGAGGATGAGACAGGCCCCCTCTATCTTCTCACTTCAAAGGTAAAAAGTTCTGGCGTTGTGTCTTTTTTCTTTCATCTGGAGGACGAGATTGAAAGTTATGTTGATGCAAAAACTCTTTTTCCTCGATTTGTAAGGATAAAAATTCAGGAGGACTCCCGCAGAGAAAATGTGGAGGTTGAGATTAAAAAGGAAGATAAAATAAAAGCTTTCATCTGGGATAAAAAGAGGGAAAGAAAATGGGAAAAGAAGCTTTCTTCCCCTCCTCTTGATATACTCAGTCTGATTTACTGGATAAGGGCACAGGATTTAAAAATAGGAAAAAAGTACGAGGTTCTTTTACTTGATATACCCGGCAGTTTTAAAAAGATTCAGTTTGAGATATCTGGACTCGATAAAGCTTACACCTATCTGGGGGTTTTTTCTGCGCTTGTGTGCGAACAAAAAGGGGTGGAAAATGGAATAAAAGTGTGGTTTTCTCAAGATAAAAGACATCTTCCCCTCTATATTCAAATAGCAACCCCTTTTGGCTATTTAAAGGCAATTCTGCGTGAGATAGGTTAAAATAGCTTGAATTTTACCCCAAAGCTAAGTTTGGTTTCGGGCAATTTATAATCCCTGGATAAAAACCAGTTGCTATTTTCTATTCCAAGTGATGCTTCCCATTCTTTCCTTCTGTAGGTCAGTTTTAATCTAACTCTGGAGTTAGGATCAAGGGTATCTGCAGGGTCAGTAGTATAAAAGCTTTCTCCCAGCCATTCACCTTCTGCCTCAAAGGATAAACTGTCCGTTTCCCTCTTTAGCAGGTATAAGGTTAAAACAGCCTGTAGCAAGCTTTGAGGCTCGTGGGGAATTACCTTATCAGGGTTCTGTTCATTTCTTACATTTTTCCAGGTATAGGAGGGTTCAAAGATTATTGATGGTGTAATCTCCCATCTTCCATTTATGGTTAAGCCCTCTCTTGATAAGGCAACAGTTTGAGGATACAGACGAGGCTCAGAAGAATCGGTATATATCCACACCACATCAGTGCCTCGCTGACTGAATAACCGTAGAGAAATATGGATTGATTTGGACCTGGAATATCCAGCTTCCAGACTGTATTCGGTCATATTTACCGCATCAAGCTGCAAATTTACCTGTGAGTAATCCTTAGGTATATAGGTTGTGGCAAAAGAGGGAAGGTAAAAATTCTTTTTTACATTAAAAGCTGCCTCTAAGCCCTCTTTCCCGTACCAGTGCAATTTTAAAGACCCTACCATCTGGGCTTGCTTGTCCTTTATGCCCTTTACTCCTATTTTTGCGGAGTCTAACGAAAAATTCTGACCAAGAGAAAGAGGATGCAGGGACCTTAGCTCTAATCCTGCCTCAGACCTATTTTGACTTTCTTCAGCGGGACTTATCTGTCTTAAGTTGTCCCAGTTAATATTGCCTTCTACCACCAGAGGAAATTTTTCAGGTTGCACTGCCAGATTAACCCCGTAGCTAAAATCATCGTATTTTTTTTCTTCAGTATTTTCATCCTCTCTTGTCGATTTTTCACCCCATATACTTATTTTCCATCCCTTGAAGATACTTGTCTTTCCGGAGGCATAAATACAGATATCTTTTCTTTTTCCATTTCCAGGGTCAGGCAATGCCAGTATTTTTTGTTTCCCCTGAAGGAATATTTGTGTTTCACTTGCCCCTAACTCACCCCAGCTAACACCACCGGAAATAAGGTCTATTTCCCTGAATAGAGTATTGCCTTGATAAGATGCATATTCAGGAGAGGATTCTCTTTTCATGGTTAAAAGGTATCTTTCACTTTCCTTAGATCTTCCGTAATCCAGTTCATAGTTGAAACCATTTTTATCGTTTAAATCGACCAGGAGAAAGAGAAAGGGGTATTCGGATTTTTGAATTTTTTCGGGGAAATAAACCCTCTCTATAGAAGCTGGCTTAAGAGGGGGATGGATCAAAGTTTTCCCTTCTTCCGGAACCTCAACTACTTCAAAAGCTCTTATTGTTAAAGGTGATTTTTCCTGTTGTAGCTGCTTTAAAACAGCTACAACATACCTTTGACGGAGGGAGGGTTCCAGGGGAAACTCAGGAGATATTTCCTTTTTATACAAAGGGGGAGAAAGGGATACTCGTTTCAGGAAAACCCCGGGATAGGAAGGGTAAAATTGCGGAAAATATGCTTCCTTGCCGAAAAGAGTTACTCGAAAGGGAGGATGAATTAGCTCCTTTTTAACTTCTTTCAAGGGTGCAAAAAATTTCTCTTTAAGTCTTACCTCAGGTAAGGCCGGTCTTTCCAAACCTCTATAATCCTCAGAAGGAGGATGAAAAGAAAATGGGAGAGGAGGGATTTTTTTTAATTTTACCTCGGTAACAGCAAAGGTTTTTGGTATGACCTCTGGAAGAGATAGCTCTGCTTTAAATTCTTCACGAGGTGGCAGCTCAAATTTGCGAGGAATCTGAGTTCTCCTTTTTTCTCCCCGATAGGGCATGTAGTATATCTGGGGTGGTCTTTTGATCTGGAGATAGGACCTGTCCTCTCCTTTTACTATAATTGTCGGAAGTCTGGTTAAAGGTTCCTCAGCTTTGGGTTGAGAGGCTGCAGGCAAAGATACAAAGATTAAAGCTGATACAAATAAAAAAAGATGATTTAACTTCACTTCTGAAGCTCCTTTAATCGCCGCTCTGCTTCTTTAATCCATTCCTTAGTATAATTTTTGGTTTGAATTATCTTGGTGTAAGTTTTTTTCGCCTCCTCCAGCTTGCCGAGGGCTTTGTAACATTCTGCAACCTGGAGTTCCGCATTAAAAGACCACTGTTTAACCTGGGGGAATTTATCAGGTGGGTAAAGAATAGGGACTCTCAAGTATTCCACCACCGCCTTGCTGTAATTTTTCTGTTTAAACCAGCAATCACCGATTCTATATTGAGCTTCAACCAGAATTTCACTTCCTTTGCCGTTTTCTACTACCCAGTTGTAATGCTTTCTTGCCTCAGGGTATCTTTCCTGTTTGAATAAGGCGTTAGCCAGTTTTAGATGTGCCTGTAAGACAAGACGATGCTCAGGATAGCTTTCGATGAATTTCTGGAAACTTTCCTCTGCCTTCTTCCATTCCCCTGAGTTTTCCCAGCAAAGCCCTGCACTGTAAAGGGCATTTAAGAGTATATCCCTTTCCTTGGATGTTTTTAGTGCCTTAAGATAAAAGGTGAGCGCCTGTTTGTATTTTCCCTGTTTAAAAAGAGCATCTCCTAATCTGTAGTTAACTTCTCCCAGGAGAGGACTTTGAGGAAATCGTTTTATAAACTCCTGATAATAAGTAGTTGAATTGAGATACTCTTCAAGCTCATAGCAGGAGTAACCAAGCCAGTAATAGGCAAGGGAAAGATCAGGGCTTTGAGGAAAAAGGTCTATTATTTTTTTTAGCTCATCTGTTGCTTTTTTATAATCTTGTTTTTTTATGTAGTAGTTAGCTATTTTGAACTGAGCAGCATCTGCGTCAGGGAAGGATGGATACTCTTTTACTATTCTGCGAAAAGCCTCCAGAGATTTTTCATCTTCTCCAAGCCTTTGATAAGCCTCCCCTATTTTGAAAAGAGCAGGAGGGATAAACTCACTTTGAGGATAACGCAAAATCATCTTTTTGAAGGTAGAGATAGCCTCGCTGAAGTTTGATTCATTATACAGGCAGTTTGCAACAAGATACAGAGAATGCTCAACCAGCTCCTCCCGAGTTGAAAATTCATCTATAATTTTTTGAAAAGATTTTCTTGCCTCAGAGAAATTTCTCTGGTGGAAATAAGTCCAGCCAATAGCATAATGTGCATCTGGTAGGTTGGGATTTGTGGGAAAGTCTTTAATAAAGCGTTGATACCAGCCCCTTGCCTCATTGTAATTTTTGAGCTTAAAGTAACAGGCACCGGTCTGATAAATGGCAGAAGAGACAAGAGATGAATATTCTTCTTTTCCAATTGTAACAATTACATCTTTCCCGTTCAGGTTTATGCTTATTGTTAAATCTTTTGCTGTTGAGGATATTTTTTTGCTGGCGATGAGTTTATTATAGCTTTTTACTGCCTCTTCAAATTTTTTAATGTTAAAAAGACAGTTTCCTTTCTGGAGCAGTGCATGAGGGAGCTTTCTCGAGGAGGGATAGTTTTTAATTACCTTATCAAAAGCTTCTAAAGCAAAAGTGTAATTATTTTCACCTAAGTAGCACCAGCCTATCTCGTATTGTGAAAGAGCAGCCTCTTTGCTGGTCGGAAACCGGGATATTATCTTTTCAAAATAATCCCTTGCCTGAGAATACCTTGAGATGTTTAAAAGAGCTTCAGCTAACTGGAAGGTTGCCTCAAGCTGATAAGGAGAAGCAGGAAACTCTTTTACTATTCTCTCAAAATGACCTGCGGCTTCTTTGAACTTTTCCATGTCAAAATAACAGTAACCTGCCCCCAGAAGAGCCTCATCCATAAATTCACTATCCTGGTGGAAGTTTATGACATTCTGGTAAGCCTGAATGGCAAGGTCAAATTTTTTCTGATAATAGTAAGAGTCACCAAGTCTAACCCACGCCTCTGGAATATTTACAGATTCAGGGTACTGGGTGATGAAGTCTTGAAAGCTACGGGAAGCTGCAGCGAAGTTTTTTTCTGAAAAATAAGTATAGGCAACCCCAAAATTAGCCTCCTCTCTCCATTCACTTTCTGGACTGGCAAGCTCATTTTGATAAGCCTTTCTTGCTCTTTCATACTCTCCCAGCTGATAAAGAGCTTCTGCCTCCCAGTAAAAAAGATTCGCCCTTTTAAAATCCTCTGCTGCCTCCCTGTAGCTGGCAAGCTCAAAATAGGAAAATCCTCTTTCTGTGTAAACGTCTTTATTGTAAGGCGAGTCTGGATAGGCATTAAGGAAAGAGGTGAATTCTTTTATAGCCTCGGAAAATCTCTTTTCAAGATAAAGCAGTTTCGAGTAAATATACCAGGCCTTCTGGTAGTGTTCAAAACCTGGATAGTTCTCTTTTAACCTCTTAAAAGTTTGAAGTGCTTTGGGATAATCACCTTTCTCGTACTGAATGTAGCCTATAGAATAAATAGCGTAAGGTGCAAGGTCGCTTTTGGGATATTTGTTTATGAGGTTTTGATATGCAGAAAGTGCTTCATCCAATCTTTTTAGCTGATAGTAACACTCTCCTAACTGGTAAAGACCCTTGTCAAGAAATTCACTCCTGGGATAAGCCTTAAGAAGAGTCTCAAATGAGGTTGCGGCCTGGCTATATTTACCAGTTTGCCAGAAACTCATTCCCATCCAGTATTGAGCCTGGTCACAGTTTGGATTATCGGGATATTTCTCTATGAATTTCTGAAATTGCTCTGCAGCAAGTTCAAACTTTCCCTCCTGATAGAGTCCCGCTGCAAAGAGAAGGTCCTCTTCAGGCCCTTTTTGCGCAAAGGATATTGATGTAAGTAAAAAGGTTAAAAAGATAGGCAGATAAAGAAAGACACTTGTTAACAGAACTTTTTTTCTTTTTCTCATTTTTTATCTCCTGGGAATTTCTCCATTTCCATTTTAACATCAGCAAAGTTCTCTGTCAAATTTTCGTCCCTCTGGTGGGTATTCATTACCATGCTGGTAATGGGATGAGAAAGCCGAATATAAGGCAAAATTTCGCTTAAAATCTATCATTTCCTCATCTAAAGGGGATCTTCGTTTTGTTGACAGAGGAAAATTATGAAGTAGTATTATTTACAAAGCCAGAAAGGTCTAAAATGCCCCTTTTTGTCCACCTGCACACCCATAGCGACTACAGTCTTTTAGATGGAGCCTGTAACATTTCCCAATTGGTTGATCAGGCTTATCGATTTGATATGCCTGCCCTTGCCCTGACCGACCATGGAAACATTTTTGGAGCAATAGAATTTTACCAGAAGGCCTCCAGCAGAGGAATAAAACCAATTATAGGTTGCGAGGTGTATATAGCACCCCAATCTCGTTTTAAGAAAAGAAAAACAAGAGGGGAGGAGGTTGCTTATCATCTGACGTTGCTATGCAAAAATAAACAGGGCTACCAGAATCTGATGGAGCTTGTAAGCAAAGGATTTACTGAAGGTTTTTATTATCATCCCAGAGTTGACAAGAGATTGCTTTCCGAGTTAAAAGAGGGCCTTATAGCTCTTTCAGGTTGTATAAAAGGTGAGATCCCCTCACTTTTGATAAAGAACAAGGTGGAAAAAGCCTGTCAGGTCGCAGAAGAGTTTAGAGAAATTTATGGTGACGATTTTTACCTTGAAATTCAGGATACCGGTTTAGAAGAGCAGAAATTAATCAATACCAAACTGAGAGAAATTAGCAAACAGCTTTCCATTCCCCTGGTTGCAACAAATGATGTCCACTATTTACATAAAGAGGATGCAAGAGCACAGGAGGTGCTTCTCTGTATTCAAACAGGAAAGACCCTGGAGGACAGCACCCGTTTAAAATTTTCTTCCTCCGAGCTTTATTTTCGCAGCCCTGAAGAGATGCTGGAAGTGTTTAACTTTGATAAAGAATGTGTCTATCTATCTGGAGAAATTGCTGAAAAGTGCAGTTTGGTTTTGAAAAAAGGAAAAGTATATCTTCCTGTCTACCACCCACCTCAAGGATACAGCCTGGTAGATTATCTGAGAAACCTTTGCCAGGAAGGTCTAAAAAAGCGATATTCTTCTGTTTCCAAAGAGATTCTGGAAAGGCTGAATTATGAACTGGATATCATTTCCAGTATGGGTTATGCTGGCTATTTTCTTATAGTGTGGGATTTCATCAGATATGCCAGAGAAAAGGGTATACTTGTTGGTCCAGGAAGAGGTTCTGTTACCGGATCTCTTGTTGCCTATCTTCTAGGTATTACAGAGATCGATCCTTTAAAATATGGCTTGATATTTGAGAGATTTTTAAATCCAGAAAGGAAAACTCTTCCCGATATAGACATAGACATCCAGGATGAAAGGAGAGGAGAGATAATTGAGTATGTAAAGGAAAAATACGGGGAAGAAAATGTTGCCCAGATCATTACTTTTGGTACAATGGCGGCTCGTGCAGCTATACGTGATGTAGGTAGAGTTCTGGGTATGCCGTATACTGTTGTGGACAAAATTGCCAAGCTTATCCCTCCCAATACAAAGTTAAAAATAGCTATTGAACAAAGTGAAGAAATCAGACAGCTCATAGGCAAAGATAAACAGGTAGAGACTTTATTTGAGATCGCTCAGAGAATAGAAGGTCTGACAAGACACGCTTCAACTCATGCAGCAGGGCTGGTAATAGCTCCCAACAGGCTTACCTCTTATACCCCTCTTTACAGAACTAACCGAAACGAGATCACCACCCAGTATGAAATGCATTCTCTTGAGGCTATAGGTCTTCTCAAAATGGACTTTCTGGGATTGAAGACTCTAAACGTAATTAAGGAAACACTGGATCTTATAAAAAAGTGCCAGGATAAAGAAATCAATCTGGAAAACATACCTTTAGATGATGATGCTACCTACAGGATGCTTTCCCGGGGAGAGACAGTGGGTGTTTTTCAACTGGAAAGTAGAGGTATGCAGGACCTTTTAAAGAGATTGAAACCAGAAAAGTTTGAAGATATTATTGCTGTTCTTGCTCTGTACAGACCGGGTCCTTTGCAAAGCGGGATGGTTGATGAATTTATAAATAGAAAAAATGGAAAAAGCAGGGTAGAGTATTTGCATCCCAAGCTAAAACCTATTCTGAAGGAAACCTATGGAGTAATACTTTATCAGGAACAGGTGATGAGAATTGCTAACGAACTTGCCGGCTTCAGTCTCGGAGAGGCTGATATTTTAAGAAGAGCTATGGGAAAGAAAATACCTCAGCTCATGGAAGAACAGAGGGAAAAATTTATTCAGGGAGCAGCGGA
The DNA here is from genome assembly GCA_965613085.1 of uncultured bacterium. GTDB lineage: Bacteria > Aerophobota > Aerophobia > Aerophobales > B3-G15 > CBFDTW01. The sequence continues at coordinate 8,048 of CBFDTW010000018.1, forward strand.
AAGGAAAATAGATGTCCGGGTTGCAGAGAGAATATTTGAACTTATGGCTCATTTTTCTGGATACGGATTTAACAAGTCTCATTCTACCGGATACGCTTTGATTTCTTACCAGACAGCCTTTCTAAAGGCAAATTATCCTCTGGAGTTTATGGCAGCTCTTTTGACTTCAGAAAAAGATAATACCGATAAGCTGGTCTATTATATAAATGAATGCCAGAGAATGGGAATTGAGGTTCTGCCTCCAGACATCAATCAATCCCGGGATAATTTTACAGTAGTGGAAAATTCCTCTCCATCTGATGGCAGCTACCATAAAGGAAAGATAAGATTTGGCTTAACTGCTATAAAAAACGTGGGAGAAGCTGCCATATCATCTATCATCAATGAAAGGGAAAAAAGCGGAGATTTTAAGTCTATTTTTGACTTTTGTCAGAGAGTTGATCTGCGGGTAGTTAACAAGAAAGTTCTGGAGTCTCTGGTTAAATGTGGAGCTTTTGACTCTCTGCCCGGTTACAGGTCTCAGAAGCTGGCAGTGATTGATGAAGCTGTAGAAAAGGCAACAAGACTCCACAGGGATCAGAAAAGAGGACAGCTTTCTCTTTTTGATGACACGGAAGGGAAAGAAGAGATAGATCTGCCCCGAGTTAAGGATATTTCCAGAAGCACGAGGTTAAACTGGGAAAAAGAGCTTCTGGGGATTTATTTATCCGGACATCCCCTTGATGGTTACCAGAAGAGAATAAAAAGTTTTTCTACCCACTCAGGGGCTGAGCTAAGAAAACTGGAAGATGGAAAACAGGTAAAGATAGCAGGAGTTGTAAATACAATCTCGGTTAAGAAAGACAGAAGAGGAAAGCCCATGGCTTTTTTTATCCTGGAGGATACCCAATCAGAGGTAGAGGTGGTGGTTTTTGCCAAGATTTACCAGAGCTGCTCTTCATATCTGAAGGAAGGAGAACTGGTGGTTGTGGAAGGGAGAGTGGATACAACTTCTGATCCACCCAAGATTGTAGCAGGTCAGATATCCCTTTTTTCTGTACTGGAGAAAAAAGGTGGCGACTTCCACATAAGGATTGACCCGGGAAGCTGGAAAAAGGATAAACTGGAGAAGTTAAAGGAAATTCTCCAGCAAAGAAAGGGTAAAAATCCAGTTTATCTGCATTTTCAGGACAAAAGTGGAGAAGGTGTGGTTATTAAATCAAGGTCTTTAAAGGTAGATTTTTCGGAGGAAGTGATCTCACAGATAGAAAATCTGGTGGGGGAGGGGTGTTGCTGGATTGGTTAGGGTTTAAAATATCCCCCCAAGACCGATAAAGAATCTTCCCCCTCTATCTTCATAATCAAAAGGCCAGGCAATGCCAAGACGCATTGTCAGGGAATATTTGCCAAACGGGAGGACTCGCAAACGAAGCTCAACCCCGGCGTCTTTATAAATTTTTACCTCCTGGAGACTTTTGCCTTCTCTCCAGGTAGTCCCCGCATCAAAAAATAAAGCTCCACCTGCTGTATCAAAATATAAGGAAGAGGAACCACCCAGTCTTCTTTTTAAATTAAACCTGTACTCTGCCCTTCCCAGAAGGAGGTTTTCTCCTGCCATAGAATCCAGAAAATTTTGTGGATACCCTCTTAAATCTTTCCATTCCTTAAGAGAGAAAACAATCCGGGGTTCAGAGAGCTTGTTTTCTACTTTTTTATAATGCAGTTGCAGGGCAAAACCTGCACGAGGGGATAATCTAAGGTATTTTTTCAGATTAGCCTGCAGGATGAGGTAATCAATTTCGCTCCCCAGCATTTTGTCTGCCCACTCTCCTCCGATATATACCTTACTTCCTGAGGGCAAAATGTCAGGTTCTCTTACCGGGAGTAGATTAAAGTAGTTTATACCTGCCTCAATTTTTCTAATGCTTCCTTTCCAGGGATAAAGATTTAGCTCAGAGTCAAAAAGAGAGCTGTCAAGGTCTTCTTGAGAGTATCCGGTCTGGAGTAGGATTTTATCATTTAAAGGATAATAAATTTGTACAGCTTGTCCTGAGACCTTTACAGGGAAATCTTCTCCGCCAAATTCGGACCATCCTTCCTGATGGTATAAATCTATCCATATTGTGGGCTCAAAGCTTCTATTTATATAAAGAACCTCATACTGGGTATTTCTCGAAAGGTAGGCCCGGCAAATTAATTGGTGTTTTTCCAGTGGGTCTGAGGCATAAGATTCTACTGAGAAAAAGGTTTCCTCATCACTTATCGAAAACCAGGGGAAAATGTAGTGCAGGGTTATCTTAGGACGGTAAGGATAGACTCTCATTTGGGGTGGTTTTTCTTCTTGAGTGATCTGAGCTATTGCTTTCTTTTCTCCCCCAGATGGCAAAGGTTTTTCTTTTTTTCCTTCAAAGGGGAATTGTTGGGAAAGTATCTTTTGGTAGGGAAAGATATAAATGAAAAAAACTCCTCCTTTATAGGCAGAGAAAGCGATCTTCTCTCCATCAGCAGAAATAGCAGGGTCAAAGATTCCTCCCTTCACCAATGTATGTCTTTTCATCTGGCCGGTTTCAAGCTCAAAAGACCAGAGGTTAAAAGCTCTCTCACCTTCTTTTTCGCTGGATTTATCGGAGATAAATATCACCATTTTCCCATCAGGAGAAAAAACAGGACATCTCTCATCAGCCTCATCCCGGGTAAGGGGAAGGATTTTTTTATCCTTTATTCTCATAAGATAAAGGTTTCTTTTACCTTCCTCAGATCTGACAAAAACTACAGTTTCCCCATCAGGGGAAAAAGAGGGTGCAAAATTTTGAGTCAGGCCATCTTTATCCAGAGTTAAGGGAGTGGTTTTTCCTGTTTGAAGATGCAAAAGATACAGATTTGAGTTTCCTCCCCCTCTTTTTACAAAGAGGATTTTATCTCCAGAGGGAGAAAAAACTGGATGAGATGCTCTTTCCCCGTAAGTTAATCTTTTTATATTTCTGGTTGATACCTCAATCTGGTATAGATCAGATATAAAAGAGCGCTTGGGTGGATAAAACTCTGTTTTGGAGTAAACTATGAATCTACCATCAGGGGAAAAGGAAAGATAGGGATTAACTCCTGTTGTCAGTCTTTCTATTTTTCCTGTGGAAAGACTCATAAGGTAAAGGTCAAATATAGCAAAATCATACCCTTTGTTGGAAACAAAGGCTAAATAATCTCCTCTGGGCGAAAAGACAGGACACTGGGCTCTTTTCCCCCATAAAATGGCAGGCTCTTTAAGGAGAGTATCTTCCCCTCTTTTTTTGTATTTTTCAATTAGCCATTCTCTCCACTCCCTGTAAAGTTCAAGAGAATCTTTCCCCAGGACATTTTTCAAACTCTGGTCAAAATCAATCACTCCAGGCACGGGGTAAAGAGCTCCTCCTCCAGTAAGGTCCACCACTCCCACAACTTTTAGAAAGGGTTGATTTTTAAGATCATCAAATACTTTGTAGATTTTTTCCCTGCCATAGGTATCAAAGATGTAACGAATAAAGCTATCAGATTGGTAGTACCCACTTCTTCTTTCCCAGCCATCAAAAAAATAGAAAGCTCCTAAGTCACCCTCTGACATCACTTTATCCTCTCTTGCCCGGTCAGCCACCACCATCTCTTTAAGGGAGTGCCACTCTTCACCTAAGTACTGAGCCAGTCCTTCAATAAACCACATGGGAAGGGTTAAGTTAGCCATTGCTTTTCTTAAAGGAAAGATGGATTCATCCATTGCAGAAAAACTAATGTAATGCACCATCTCGTGCCCTAAAACTTCCTCTATCCAGGAAAGGTCTCCAGAAGTTTGCACAGGGTCAGATTGAGCCTGAATAACTATTTTCCCGGTAAGAATTGAGGTGTAGCCACCTGTTTTATCATCATAGTTTTCTATTACCACGGGGATTTTTCTCTTAGGACGGTAGCCTATCTGTAAAGTTAATTTATTATAGATATTTTCGGCTATCCTTGCTGTCTTAAAAGCAAATTCTTCTTCTCCTTGATGGTAATGAATTAAGAAATGGTCAGTTTCAATTACCTTCCATTTTAGCTCGGGATGGTTAAACTGAGCACTAACATGCAAGGCGGGAAAAAGAATAAGAAATAAAAACCCAACTCCTGCCCACTTTTTCATATCATCCAAAAAATAAGCCCACAATCTTAAATAATCTTCCCCACTTTTACTCTTATTTCTCTTACGTTTTCAATTCCCACTGTGGTATTTAAATATTTTTTTACCACACTCTGAAGTTCATCTATTAACCTGGGAATTTCTCCCTGGGCCTGGACGGATAAAGATAGATCAATATCAACCCCTTCCTCGGTAGATTTGACTTTTGCTTTTAGATCCCCAACTCCCTGAACTTCACCACCTACTCTCTGGATAAAATCAGATATTGCTTTCTGGGATATTTTAACTTCCCCCAGAGGGTTTCTGAGTGGAACCACTGTCCCCTTTTTTTCTGTCCAGGTAAATAAGGGGAGATAGACGCTGAGGACAAGAAGAAAGGCAAAAACTATTATTGTTACAATCCGGACATAGACGTCGATTTCTATTGCGGTAAGAGCACTGAAAACGAGAATCCTTGGCAGGACTCCTGCACTTACTAAAAGTCCCCCCAGGGACATGGCAAAAAGAGCAACCAGTCCTATAATCCATAGAATCTTTTGATAAGTTTTCATAGATTCCTCCTTGCTAAAATTTAATGTGAAAATTTAATTTTTTTGATAACTATACCTATTTTTTTCACAGAAATTCCTAAGGTAGCCTCTATTTCCTTTTTCAATTTGCTTTGAACTTCTTCCACAACAGCCGGAATTGAGACCCCTCTTTTTATAATTAACCCCAGCCAGATTTCCACGCCTTCAGGAGGCTGTTTTATTCGAATACCTCCTCCCAGCATCCCTTTCTTAATGGAGTATACTCCTTCTACTTCTTTAACTATTTTTCTTACCAGCTCCACTAAGACTTTTTTCTCTACCCGGTAAGCCCTTTCTTTTTCCAATCATTTCTCCTTAATATTGGCTTTTTTTCATTATTTCCCTTTCTATAAAGTCAGTATAAAACTCGCCTTTTATGAAAGCCTCATGCTCGATGATTTTTTGATGGAGGGGAATAATAGTTTTTACTCCTTCGATAACGAATTCTTCCAGAGCCCTTTTCATTCTTAATATAGCCTCAAAGCGGTCTATTCCCCAGCTTATCAGTTTAGCTACAAGGGAATCATAGGAGGAGGATATTGTATATCCTGCAAAGACATGGGTATCCACTCTTATTCCTGGACCTCCCGGTAGATGAAAAGCAGTAACTTTACCCGGTGAAGGAGCAAAGTTTTTTTCAGGGTCTTCTGCATTAATACGGCATTCAATAGCTACCCCGTTCATTTTGATATCCCTCTGGTTGTAGCCCAGGGGTTCTCCCCCGGCCACCCTTATCTGGTCTTTTACGAGGTCTCTTCCTGTAACCATTTCTGTAACAGGATGTTCGACCTGGAGACGGGTATTCATTTCCATAAAATAAAAGTTATTTTCCTCATCCACCAGGAATTCTACAGTCCCTGCTCCTGTATAACCTAACTCTTTTGCCACTTTTATAGCCACTTTTCCCATCTCGTCTCTTTTTTTCTGGTCTATGAAAGTAGAAGGGGATTCTTCTATTAGTTTCTGATATCTTCTTTGAATAGAGCAGTTTCTCTCACCAAAATGAACTATTTCACCAAATCTGTCAGCGATTATCTGAAATTCTATATGTCTTGCCCGGGGTATATATTTTTCGATGTAAAGATCCGAATTTCCAAAGGCAACTTTGGCTTCCTGCTGGGCAAGGCCAAAGAGAGAATCAAGGTCTTCTTTTTTCCAGATTACCCTCATGCCCCTTCCACCTCCCCCCATTGTTGCCTTTAGTATCGCCGGATATCCAATCTCAGAGATAACTTTTTTCGCCTCTTTTTTGTCTTTTATGACTGTAGCAGAGCCAGGAACAACCGGTATTCCTGCTCCGGAGAGAGTGTTGCGTGCCTCCAGTTTATTTCCCAGTTTTCTCATAACCTCATGGCTGGGACCGATAAATTCCACTCCCGAGCTCCTGCAGACCTCGGCAAATTGCTCATTTTCTGCCAGAAAACCATATCCTGGATGGATAGCATCGGCACCGGCTACCTCAGCAGCGCTTATTATGCGGGGAACATTTAGATAGCTTTCCGCCGGCTCACGTGGTCCTATGCATATAGCCTCATCAGCAAAAAGGACGGGTAAGGATTTTTCATCTTCTTTGGAGAATACCACGACCGATTCTATTCCTAATTCTTTGCATGCTCTGATAATACGCAGGGCTATCTCGCCCCGGTTGGCGATAAGGATCCTGGTAAACAACTATCCCTCCCTTTCAATAACGAAAAGCTCCTGATCGTATTCCACAGGATGTCCATTCTCAACCAGTATCTTTTTAACCTTTCCTGCAACCTCAGAGGTTACTTCATTCATAACTTTCATAGCCTCAATAATGCAAAGCGTTTGTCCGGGGCGAATATACTGACCTACCTCTACAAAGGGATCCTCACCGGGGGAACGGGCTCTATAGAAGGTTCCTACCAGAGGTGATTTGACAAGGACCTCTTCCTTTTCAGGTTCAACTTCTGGTTTCGCTACAGCTTTTTCAGTTCTCTCTTCCGGGGCAAGTTCAGGAGGAGAAACTTTAGAAGCAGCTCCTTTTTTTACCAGACGGAAACGGACCCCCTTTTCCTCTATTTCCAGTTCAGAAAGGGAGGAGGACTCAAATATAGTTATTATTTTCTTTAACTCTTCAAGGTCCATTTTTTCCTTCCCAGTGAAATTAAGGTTTTTTTATTTTTTTCCAACGTACTCCCCGGTTCGTGTATCTATGCGAATTATGTCTCCCTCATTTATAAAAATGGGTACCTGGAGTTTGTACCCTGATTCTACAGTTACCTGTTTGGTAGCAGAGCTTACTGTGTCTCCCTTCAGTCCCGGTTCAGCTTTCTTAACCTCCATCTCTACAAAGATGGGAAGCTCAATTCCTATGATTTTTCCCTCATAAATCTGGAGGTTAACCTCCAGATTTTCTTTAAGAAAAAAGACTTTATCAGAGATTTGATCTTTGTGGAGAGTTTTTTCCTCAAAAGTTTCAAGATCCATAAAGTTGAAGGTATCACCCTGTCGGTAAAGATACTGGGCTGGTTTTTGTTCAATGAAGGCATCTTTTATTTTTTCCTCGGGCTGGAAAACTTTTCTCAAAACCTGAGAGGTGAATAGATTTTTCAACCTGGTTCTTACAAAGGCTCCCCCTCTTGCCCTTTTTACATGCTGAAATTCTTCCACCACATATAAAGTTCCGTCTATATCAATTGTCATGCCTTCCCTTAAATCGTTAGCCTGTATCATGGCAGAATCTTACCTCCCTTATTTGTTACTAAAACCATATTCTCCACTCTTACACCTCCCTCTCCAGCAAAGTATATCCCTGGTTCTATCGTAACCACCATCCCTTCCTCAAGTATAGCATTTGAGTTGCGGTTAAGAAAAGGCTCTTCGTGAACTTCCAGTCCAACTCCATGGCCGGTTCCGTGCAGGAACTTTTTCTCATAACCTGCCTCTGCCAGCTTTTCTCTGATTATTTTATCTATCGTAGATGCCTTAATTTTCGGCTTTATATGTTTAATAGCTCGCTTTTCAATATTATATGCAAGATTATAAATTTTTTTCCACTTCTTAGGAATCTTTCCCCATGCAAAAGTTCTGGTTATATCAGCGCAGTAACCTTTAACTTTTGCCCCTGCATCTACAAGTATCAGCTCATTTTCTTTCAGTTTCCTCTCAGTAGGATGGCCGTGAGGTAGAGAGGTTCGTTCCCCAAAAAGGACTATGGGGTCAAAAGATACTCCATCAGCTTCTTTTAGTATATAACTTACAAGCTCTCTGGTAGCTTCTTTCTCGGTAATCCCGGTGTGAAGAGCTTTTTTCAAGTATTCAAAGGCCTGAAGGGTAATTTCTCCAGCTTTCCTAATTAAATTGATTTCTTCTTCGTCCTTTATAGACCTGATTTTTTCTACTGTAGCATTACAGGGAATAAGCTGTGGTTTAAATTTTTCCTTTATCTTTTTATAGCGGGCAAAAGAAAGATGATTTGCTTGAAATCCGCATCTTCTTATGTCCAAGCTGCTGCCAAGCTCTCCTAACTTCTCCTCCAGAGAATCTTCGCAGACAATAACTTCCCACTCATCTTCCTCCCCTTTTATCTGTTCCTCATACATGGGTGAGGTAACAATAAATTTTTTTTCAGATGTAAGAAGGGCCACTCCCTCTATCCACAGTCCAGAGAAGTAAAAAATATCCACACTCCTGGTTAAGATAAAAGCGTCCAGATTTTTCTCTTTTAATTTTTTTTCTAACTTTTCCCAGCGGGAAACCATTCTTACTCCACGTATTTTTTGAACCTCTCATCCTTTAACAGTTCGTCTACAAGTTCCTTTACTCTCCCGGATAGCTCTTTACTCACCACAAGAGTTCCCTTTTCAGAGTTTACCACAATTAAATTAGAAACTCCTATAACTGCTAAAATTTTATCCTCTCTGTTCACAAAAATACAGTCCATAGTTTCCATTTCCTTAATCAGTCCCTGAGAAACGTTCCCTTTTTCATCTTTGGGGAAGATTCTTGTAAGAGCCTGCCAGTCACCGATATCATCCCAGGCGAAATCTGCAGGGATTACCGCAGCTTTTGTGGTTTTTTCCATTACCGCATAATCAATAGATATTTTGGGAAGATGAGGGTAAACACTTTCTATTGTCTTTTTTTCCTCAGAGGTTCCCAGAGTCTTACTTATTTTTTCCAGACCATCGTAAAGTTCGGGAAGGTATTTTTTTATCTCTTCCAGAATTGCACTGGGTCGCCAGGCGAATATCCCTGCATTCCAGAGAAAATCCCCACTTTCAAGAAAGCTCTTTGCTTTTTTCTGGGAGGGTTTCTCGGTGAATCTTTTAAGTTCGTAACAGGTGATACTTTGAAGCCGGTCTATTTTATCTCCTACCTGGAGATATCCATATCCGGTCTCTGCTCTTGTGGGTTTAATACCAACGGTTACAAGATATCCTTTTTCAGCTAATTTTATTGCAGCCATCATAACCCTTTTGAATTTTTCTCCACTTTCAATCAGATGGTCCGAAGGAAGGATAACCATGGGAGCATCTTCCCCCTTTTTTCTCATATGAATGGCAGCAAAACCAATGCAAGGAGCTGTGTCTCTGCCCACAGGTTCAGCTATTATTTGATCAGAGGTAAGTTCCGGTATATGAGATGTTATTTTTTTTATAAGCTCCCGTCGGGTGATAACAAAGGTGTTCTTCCGTCCAAAAAGATTGACGCACCTTCGGTAAGCTAACTGGATCAAACTTTCTTTGGTATTTATAGCTAAAAATTGCTTGGGGTAGTTAACCCTGCTCTCTGGCCATAATCTTTTACCAAATCCTCCAGCCATAATAAAACTAACCGCCATTTTATCTCCACTTCTGGAATTTGCTATTAATGATATCAAAAAGGCCGTCTTTGTCAATTTGACGCATTAACGCATACACCGATTTACCCATCAACACATTAACTCAATGATCGATTAGATCAGGTATGACTTTCCTGTCCGTATTTTTCCTTATAAATACGTGCTACTTTTTTAACTTCCTCGATAGGTATTTCCTTGGGTTGACCTCTCAAGAGGGCAAGATGGACGGTTTTAGCTACATCTTCTAAGATTATAGCCTTTCTGAGGGCGCTCTCAGGGTCAGGTCCCACTGTGAATACCCCGTGCTTTTTCATCAAAATAGCACAGGATTTCCCGATAGAATTCAGTATCTCTTTCCCAATTTCCTCATCCCCTATTGGCACATATTTTCCAACAGGGATCGGTCCTCCAAACTCATAAGCAATTGCAATAAGATAAACCGGTATAGGTTGACCCAGAGCTGCAAAACTTGTGGCATAGTTCGAGTGGGTGTGAACTATTCCATTTATATCCTGACGATGTCTGTAGATATAAAGGTGGGTTTTGGTGTCAATGGATGGCCTTAACCTGCCTTCAACAACATTACCATCTATATCAACAACTGTCATCAAAGAAGGTTTAAGTTCCGAGTATTTTACTCCACTGGGTTTGATAACCACATAGCCTGTAGATGGATCTCGACCAGATACATTACCACTTGTAGCCCTCACCAGGTTATTTTTTGGTAGTTCCAGGTTTAACTCACATACAGTTTTCTTTAACTCTTCTAACATCTTTACGCCTCTTTTAGATAACTTAAGCAAGGCTCAAATCATCCATTTGAGCGAGGAAATGATAAACCATACCCCGAATCCTATTAGCAGGAAACTGGATAATCCAAATAATAAAAGCTGGACTTTTTTGCCCCAGACCCTGCCGGAGCGGTGGACTCCATAGGAGATGAGCGAATACCAGACAAAATCGCACAACCAGTGCACAATTGCGAAAAGAATAAACCCCAGAACACCAAAAATTATAGACCTCATGATTAAAGCAGTACCTACTGTAACCCACCACAGAATAAAGTAAGGATTTAATATGCTGGTGATAGCTCCGGCTAAGGTAGCCCTGGAAGTAGGATTATCCTGCAGGGTGGTTTGTGCTGCTTTTTTTAGGTTGAATATCCCCTTTCCCATATAGATTAGAACTCCACCTCCTGCTAGCCCCA
>CBFDTW010000019.1:0-18720 GCA_965613085.1 uncultured bacterium
TTCAAGCAGAAGACGGCATACGAGATCATGCCTAGTCTCGTGGGCTCGGAGATGTGTATAAGAGACAGGAGATACTGTATCCCTCGTTATTTTAACGATAAAAGATACCTTTCTGGAAATCCTCGATGAATGGTGACCCCAATATAGGGAAGCAAAGCTCCAATGAAAGGAGAACAGGTAAGCAGAGCAAGCAAAAAATCACTTGCCCCAATTCTTTTTGCTTTTTGTATTATTCCTGCTATACCTGCATTAAAACTGCAGCATTCCACCGCCTGTAAGTAATGCAAGAGTTTTAGCCATATGTTTATTATTCTCCTTATCTTTCCTGGTATCTTGCAGCCTGTTCTTCCAGGGAAATAGGTTTAAAATCCTTAGGAACCCTGTTTTCTCCACCAAAAGCTCTAATCTTTTCCTCAACTATGGAAGTAATTCTTTTTCTGGCCTCACCAAGATATTCTCTTGGGTCAAATACATCAGGGCGTTCGGCTAAAACCCTGCGAATAGTAGCAGTAACTGCAAGACGAACATCAGTATCTACATTTATTTTCCTTATCCCCCGTTTTACAGCTTCTTGAAGCATCTCAATAGGGACACCTTTTGCCTTTGACATGCTTCCACCGTAGCGATCAATCTCTTTAATAAGAGAAGAAGGAACACTTGAGGCGCCATGCAGTACCAGAGCACAGTCTGGAACTCTTCTGTGAATCTCCTCAATGAGGTCCTGCCTGATTCTGGGTTCTCCAGAAAATTTATATGCTCCGTGAGAGGTTCCAACTGCAATTGCAAGAGCATCAACTCCGGTTCTTGCTACAAATTCCTCGACCTGGTCAGGATCGGTGAATTTAGCTTTGCCTTTGACGTCTTCCTCAATCCCTCCCAGAACTCCCAGTTCTCCTTCCACGGAAACACCTCGGGGATGTGCAAACTCTACTACGCTCCTTGTAAGGGCAACATTTTCTTCAAATGAAAGTGCAGAACCATCAATCATAACTGAGGTGAAGCCAAGGGATATAACCTTTTTTACCGTTTCCAGGGAATCTCCATGGTCCAGATGGAGAACAACTGGCACATCCGGGTAAAGCTCCGCTGCTGCAAGAGCAAGATGGTGAAGAAAATTGTAATTGGTATACTTGAGGGCTCCTCTGCTTGCCTGAATTATACCAAAACTATTGGTATTCTTAAAGGCTTGCATAACTCCCTGCAATTGTTCCATATTATTAAAGTTAAAAGCGCCCACTGCAAACTCTCCTTTTTGAGCCTCGTCAAGCACCTGTTTAAGTGTTATAAATGGCATATTCATCCTCCTTTTTGTTTAAAGATTCATTTTTCTCACTCTTCCTTTAAACTCCTTAATCGCCTTCCTGGGACGGCTACCTTAAATTTGCCAGATTACCTGTTAAGAAGGTGTTATCTTTACATTTAGTTGCAATTTTGTTTGCTGTCGTACTTATGTCAATACCAGTACCCCGTATCAGTATTCCCTGTCAAATCCAGTAGCTATTTTTATTTTCACTTATCCCTCAGGTTTTCAATTATAGTAATACACTTTTTACCGAACAAGATCCTCAAGTCCAAGCTCCTCCAATCTCTCATTTGTGGGACCATATGTTCCATAGCCATAGAGACGATAGTACTCATCTATTGTTTTCTGAAGCATGCTATCTTCAATGTAGAAACCTGATTCTGGTAACCGTTCTTTAAAACGCTTCGGTAAATCATCGTCCTTTCGGGTATAACCTTCCCTCTCTGCAAACAAACGTAACAGCCCATAATTTCTCTCCCCAATTCTTAACATTTCCTTCACGTCAATTGACACTCCTGTAGATGCCTCAAGCATTTCTCTCATCATGGGGAATCTATAACTTTCACCACTCAGGTTGGAAGCAAGAACACACATAATGAGAGAGTTGGCGAAAGACCTAAGATTCAAATAAGTTCCTGCAACCTTAGCTCTATTTTCCCAACTAAACCTATCATTTGCTTCAAGGCCTAATTCCGGATTGGCAGGGGTAGGGTCATGTACTCCTTCCACATGTTGCCCGCCTCTGGGAGTCGTAGCGTAATAAATAGCCAATGAGAGTTTTCCGCGAGGCTCGTGCATTGGAATTTCTTGCCCTTTTATCTGCATTAAAAAGGACGGATCGCCCACTTTTGTACTTAAGTATCCTACACCACGAGCTACCCAATCACCAATTCCTTCACGATGAGCAATTTTTTCAATTAACTTATCCATAGCCTTAGCATCACCCCATTGAATTGCATCTTCACCTTTAAGCAAGCCTTTCTCTGTCGCTTCCATTAAATAAGCGATAACAACACCAGTGCTTATGGTATCTAAACCATACTGATTACACTTCTGATTAAGCAAGCAAATCGAAGCCAGATTATTGTTTAAACAAAAGGAACCTAAAGCAGCAAGAGTTTCGTATTCCGGTCCTCCCCAAGACGGATCAAATTCTTGACCATCAAAGCTCCCTTTTACTTGTCTTTTGCACATTACAGGACAACCTGGACAAGTATCACGGCCTACCAGAATGCCAGAATCAACTAATTTCTGGCCACTAATTTGATCATGGTACACAAACATTCCTGCCTGAAAGTTTTTTGTAGGGAGAATTCCGAATTGATGGAGTGTTGGAAGGGTCCCGCCAGTACCATAGTCATGCAACATTTTTTCCCAGCTACCACTCATAAGGTTTTTGGCAAACTGAACTCTTAGTGATTTGAGCCTTTTTTGATCGGCTACAGGCTTCTTTTTGGTTCCACATACAGCTATTGCTTTAAGATTCTTGAATCCCATGACAGCACCATAACCAGGTCTTCCAGCAGCACGGGTATGATCCACCATAATACAAGACATCATCACCAAGTTTTCCCCTGCCTTACCAATACAAGCTACAGAAACATTGCCATGTTTACTTCTAAGGTGCTCCTCAACTTCCTTTGGGTTAAGACCCCACAGTTGTTTCGCAGAGTGGATTGATACCTCTCCATCATCTATCAAGATGTAGACAGGTTCTTTGGCTCTGCCCCGGACTATCAATCCATCGTAGCCTGATCTTCCCAAGACATGTCCAAAGCTTCCGCCACAATAGGAGCCGTTGATAGTTCTCGTTTTAGGAGACTTTGCCATCACCAGGAATCTGCCAGCTCCCGCTATATTAAGGCCCTGAAAGGGACCTGTGGCAAAGATGATGATATTTTCCTCTGAAAGAGGATTAATTCTTGGAGGAAGCTCTTTTAAAAGTATTCTTGCAGCAATACCTCGCCCACCAATATGCTTGACATACCAGTCCTCCGGGATTTCATAAGTACCAATCTCTCCAGTGGATAGATCAACATCAGCGTATTTGCCAAATACCCCTAACATTCTTTACCTCCTTGGGAGAATAGTCAAGGTCAACTAATATTCAAAGCCGGCTTATCTGTAAACCTTTACGCTCAGGGCAGTATAATCCCTTTAAGATAATCCTCGCCTGGATGTTCCATCAGCTCAAAGCCTTTTTGAATATCCTCTAAGCTAAACTCATGGGTAATCAGTTTATCCAAGGGGAAAATACCCCGTACAAATCCTTCGATGCCTTTTTTCATATCATCCATGTAGTCCATTGAATACCAGGGATGAGTGGAGTGAATAATAGGCGATTTAAACATTAGCTGATATCCAGCATTCATTGTCTCTGGAAAACTGTACAGGGAGGGTATAAGGATTTTCCCTCTACCTCTGCCTGAGTCAACAGGACCATCTCCTCTGATGATGTCGCAAGCAAGAGAAAACCCTGCCATTCTACCCGTAACTTCAACTGCTACATCCACTCCGTGCCCCCTGGTGATTTCCTTTACCGCATTTACAGCATCTACCTTTTTGGGATTAATGGTCTTTGTCGCACCCAGCTTCTTTGCCCACTCAAGGCGAGAGTCTATCAGATCTATAGCAATTACCTCAAAAGCAGTACTTCTTGCCACTCCACTCAGGCAAAGAAGCCCCATAAAACCACACCCTATAACAGCAACATAGTCACCAAATTCAGGATTTGCAGCTCGGACTATGTTGGAGGCACACATCAGTGGCTCGGCTAAACAGTACTTAAGTTCCTTAACTGAATCAGGAATTTTTGCCAGAGGCTTTGTACTTGGATCCATGATAACATGTGATGCAAAGGAAGGCCTTATAGGACCACTGACATAATCTCCTGCTTTGAAATTTTTCACAGCGCTACCAACCTCCTCAATAACCCCCACTGATTCATGGCCTAACTCAACAGGGTATTTGATATTTTCATTCTTAAAATATGTTCCGTCTTCCCGAATAGCAATTGCGCTCTTCCCGAGATAAGTGGGCATCTCTGAGTGGCAAAGGCCGGCCGACAAAATTCTAATTAAAATTTCGTTCTCCTTTGGGGATCTTAAAGGCTCCTCCATCACTTCAAATCTTTTGGGTGCAACAAGTTTTGCGATTTTCCTCCTCGTTGCCATTTTTTGCTCCTTTGCTTGGTTAAGTACGCTACTCACCTCACACACTACAGCACACTTAAGAAAATAAGCTTATCAACAATAATTCTCGCCTTGAGAAAAAGATCGCTACCCTCCACTTTCCCCGATACGACTTGCTTCACTGTAATCTTTGCTTTTTTCATATAAGTTCAAAACAAATTAAGCTACTAACTTAGTCTCATATTATTTTTCTTAACTTATTCAAGAATTTCTTTGGCAGCCTTAATTATGTTGCTTTTGTTTAAGCCATGGTATTCCCAAAGCTCCCGGGTTGGTCCTATAGTGCAGAATTCATCACGTATTCCAACCCTTTTTACGGGTACAAGACTCTTTCTTTCGCAAACTACACCACACACAGCCTCACCTAATCCCCCCATTATATTGTGCTCTTCAACAACCACAATTCCCTTTGTTTCCTCAGCCGCCTGAACGATTGCTTCCTCATCAATAGGTTTAACTGTATGCATATTGATTACTCTGGTACTGATACTTTCTTTTTCAAGAGCTTCTGCGGATTGTAAAGCCAATCCTACCGATTGTCCCGTCGCAATCAGTGTTACATCCTTACCATCCTTGAGCGTAATAGCTTCTCCTATCTTAAACTTGATAGTCTTCTTCTCATAAATTTCCTCAGTTCCCCCAAAATCTGCACCACGAACCAGACGCAGATACAATGGTCCCTCATGCTCCAAGATACAGACCCGTGTTGCCACTACTGTTTCAATCGGAGATGCTGGACATACAATGGTTATATTAGCAAAAGCTTTGCATAATGGCAATGTCTTCAGTCCAAGGGAACCACCAAAGTGTCCTTCACCTGATTTGTCCGTTTCATAAAATATTCCTTTAAGAAGTTTTTTTGACCATTATACTTCTTATAAGGACAAAAGTGGGACTAATCGTTTTACAATAGAAGTAACTATTCGTTATCCGTCACAAGCGGGCTTGACATTTTTTGAAAATCTGACTAACATTAGGAAAGCCGGGGGAGATGAACCTTGCCTTAGGTAAGGTGGGCGTCTTAAGGTAAGGGGATCCAGTGACGCAACCGACCGGACCTTTAAAGAATGAAGGGAGGCGGTCGGTGCAAAATGAAAGAGGTCGAAGTAATAAAGGTAGCTCTTGACCTTGAGTTTAAAACACCTGTTGTTCTTTTAAAGGAAAAAAAGGGAAATAAAAAGCTTCCTATCTGGATGGGACTGCCTGAGGCTCGAGCTATTGTCCTTGCCATGAAAGACCTATCTTCGTCCTCCTTTTCAACTGTTGACCTTATCAAAAGCCTCATAAAAAAATTTAAAAGTTGCGTGGATAAAGTAATAATAAACGAGCTTAAAAATGACACTTACTATGCTAAGATTTTTCTAAAAATGGATGAGGAAATTCTGGATGTAGATGCTCGTCCCAGTGATGCTATAGCACTTGCTTTGAAATTTAAAGCTCCCATTTATATAGATGAGGACAGGATAGCTGCCAGAGAAAAACCCATTGATGAGAGAGAGGTCAGTGAGTTTAAGGAAAAGTTAAAAGATATAAAACCCGAGGACTTTTCTTTTTAAAAGACTCAAGGAGCAAAGCCCGGGGGAGAGCTTTGCTCCTGAAAAGAGGGGTAAAGGGGGATCTATTGGAGTTATTACATATTTTGCAGCTCATCTGCTAAGGCGGCAACCTCTTCTATTGCTGTGGCAAGCTCGTTTATCCCTTTAGCCTGCTCCTGGGTGGTAGTTGCTGCTTCCTGGGCTGATGTTGCAAGTCCTTCTATTTCAGAGACCATCTGGTCTATACTCTTTCCCGCCTCTTGAGTTTCCTTTATCTGCTCCTCTGCTACCTTGCCAAGGTCAGTTGCAACCTGTCTAACCTCGGCCATTCCCTTATCGATGTTGCCAAAGGCTTCTCTTACTCTTGCTCCGTGTTTTGACTCTTCCATCACGTTGTTGTTATTTTCTTCGATAATCTGAGATATCTGAGCGATTCTTTCCTGAAAATCACGAACCACATCTTTAATTTTGTCTGCAGACTGTGAGGACTCATTGGCAAGCTCCCTTATGTCTCCAGCTACAACGGCAAATCCCCTGCCGTACTCTCCTGCCCTTGCCGCCTCAATTGCTCCGTTTAAGGCTAAAAGATTGGTCTGGACGTTTAAATTGGTTATGACATCTACTATTTTGTCAATTCTTCTGCTTTCTTCCTGAAGCTGTTCAATATCATTTAGTGCTCCTTTTATTACCTCAACTGTTTGGTCAATTCCCCGGGTAATTTCCAGAACATTCTGAATAGCCTGTTTCTCAAGCTCTGCCAGTTTATCCACGGAGCCCTGGAGTTCTTTTACATTTTGGTTAAGAGCCTCTGCTTTTTCCCCCACACCTTTTGCTCCTTTTCTTATCTGCTGGGCAGCAGCAGATTGCTCTTCAGTGGAACTGGCAAATTCCTGTATGGTGGAGGAGGCTTGCTGGGAAGCAGAATTTGTCTCCTGCAGACTGGCAGAAAGCTCCTCAGCTGATGCAGCAAGCTCCTGGGCAGTTTTCTCTGTACCTGCACCGCTGCGAATATCTTCAGCCATTGCTGTTAGCTCATCAGCAGTGGATGATATCTCCTGAATGGATTTTGCTATCTGGCGCATGGTTGATGCTATCTCTTCAGCGTTGGATGCCTGCTGCTCTACGGCAGAGGCTATCTGGTTACAGCCGGATACTGTTTCTGTTGCTGCCTTTCCGCCTTCTTCCTGGAATTTTCTGATATTTTCCATATTCCGGGCAATATCCTCAGCGTGACCTACGGTAGGAGCCACAGCATCGCGGGCCTTCTCGCTCTTTTTAACCAGCTCCTGGCCTTGATCTGCTGCCTCCTGCACCTCTTTTACTACACTTTCTACCCCCTCCTGTATTCTTTGAACCAGCTCTTGAATCTCTTTAGCTGAGTTTTCGGCCTGCTCGGCTAAATTCCTGACCTCATCAGCCACAACAGCAAAACCTCTGCCATGTTCTCCTGCTCTTGCCGCCTCAATTGCTGCATTTAAGGCTAAAAGGTTAGTTTGGTCTGCTATTCCCAGTACCGTCTGGACAACGTTTTTGATCTCCTCAGCCTGCTTTTGTAGTGCAGAGGTATCCTTAGCTGATGCAGCATTCTGGTTGGCAACAGCCCTAATTCCCTCAATAAAGGAGTCGGTTTCTTTAGCGGTATCGGCAATCATCTGCTGAATTCCTGCAATCTTCTCAGCTGCCTGATTTACGACCTTAGCACCATCTCTTGCAGCCTTTTCTACGCCCTGGACCACTTTTAGAATCTGTGCTGCTCTTTGACCAATTTCCTGGGTAGACTGAGCTGTATCTTCCACTACCTTTAGAGTTTCCTCGCCAGTTTTGGTTGCCTCTTCAGTTCCTGATGCTATTTGAGCAATGGAAGCGGCCAATCTTTCTGCAATCTGCTGTCTTTTAGCTGAAGTACGCTTTAGCTTTGCATCTTCTACAGCTTTTCTTGCTGCCAATTTTTCCATACCTGAGGCCACAGAAGCTCCTTTTTCCAGTATTTGCTTTTTTCCCGAGGGTGGTTCGGCAAGTCTTTTTACCTTTTCCTTTACCTCTGGCATTTCGCCCTCCTTATAGTTTGTAAATTTTAAGTAGGTGGTAATTACCTCTATCCAATTGACAGGATTTTCTTTATCTAATAAAAAAACTTTCTGAGGAGGTGATAGAAAGTTGACTGAGAGAAAAACTGAAAGTAGAGAGAGAATCTTAAGTGCTCTGGCAGCTTATTTTAAAACCCGGTACAGATTTTCCTCTGTTATTGCCCGCGCACTGGCAGAGGATGTTTTAAGATTGATTTGGATACTTAGCCCCGACTCTCTGGAAGAAGGGCAGATCTTGCGTTATGTTGTTAAGAATACCGAGCCCCCGGGTAAGCTCTTAAGAGATTGTCAATTTGTACTGGCGAAACTTACCCTTCACACTTCGGAAGATGTGGAGTACAGAAAATGCAATGGTCTTAAAGAACTCAAGCTCAGAGTGATCCAGCGCATTACTCAGGAAGCAATTGCTCAGGGGGGATCTTTAAGCCAGGAGGATATAGCAGATCTTCTTTTCCTTGATCGAAGGACCGTTGTAGATTACATAAAGGAGCTTGAATCCCGGGGTGTCCAGATAATCACCCGGGCTAAGTTTCCACTCCTGTTCAATCAAACTGTTGATAAAACACAGATGATCAAAATGTTCCTTGAGGGTTTAGATGAAGCAGAAATTGCTTCCCGTACATACCTTTCAGAGAATCTTGTGAGAAGGTATGTTGAGGAGTTTTTGAGAACTGGTCTTTTCTACCGCCGGGGAATTACAGCCTCTGCAATTGCAACTGTTACAGGGATTGACTTAAAATTGGTTGAGGAGTATGTTGAGCTCTACAACTATCTGAGCAGTACACAGATGGCATCGTATATCCACAAATTCTTCTCTTTTTATGAGGACCCGGCTTTTTTAAAAATATTAAAAGACAAAGAGCAATTCTCATCTTTCTGAATATTGTATGTGGTGGTGACCACATACCATTTATAATTATCGGCAGAAAGAATAAAATCTTTAATCTGGGAGGAAAAAGGGAAGGTGGGACTATTGCTTATATCTTTGATGGGAAGGGGGGATATTTAGGGCTTTTCTGTATTTGGACACGGTACGTCTTGAAAGGTTTATTCCGTAGTCTTTAATAATTTTTTGTCTGATTAACTCATCAGTGAGAGGGGATGACGAGCTTCTTTTTTGAACCCTTTCTTTTTCTTCCAAGATGACTTTTCTGATAAGATTCCTCGTCCAGCGTCGGGAATAGAAAAACTCAATGGGTCTTTCTTCTCCCTGAGGGGTAAGAATACTCTTGTTAGCAATAGCCCGGCTTACAGTGCTCGGATGGAAGTTGAGACATCGGGCAAGCTCACTTTGAGAAGAAGGAAGAAGGTCAAGAAGATTCCCGGATTTAAAAAAGGCGCTTTGAAATTCTTTGAGGTGATGCAAAATTCTGTAGATAGCTGTAGTTCGACGGTTAATCATCTCCAGTTGCTGGAGAAGTTTTACCATCCTGTCTGCCTGGTCTTTTTTAATTTTTCCTGTATCTACCAGCTCCTTAAATCTTTGATAGTTGATCTGGTATCTTCCTTTGACAAGATAACTTTCCTCCTTTGTAGGACGAATAACCAGATTGTCTTTTTCCCACTCAAAGGAAGCTATAAGGAAAAATCTGGGACGTGGAAAAAAAGCAGAGGAGGAAGGAGGGCTGATTATCTGTTGCAGTTGAAATCTATCTACGAACTGCTGGAAAATCCTGATTTCAGAGGGAGAAAGAGAGCATTTTTTTACAACTTCCTCAATGCCTGCCTTTCCGGTAAGAATTTTTTGGAAATTTTCCTCTCCTATAGTTTTGCCTATTCTTTTCACTAAATCAAAGGTGGAGGAATCAAAAAGAAGCTCTTCCATCTCCAGCTCACTTTCTCCTGCCACATCTTGTTCTCTGAATTCAGAGGTTTTTTTACCCCGGATATCGTAAAATTTTCTATAACTTATAATCCGGTATTTTTTCTCCAGGGTGATGAATAAAGGACTTTTTTCCAGTTTCTCTATATGATGCTCAAAATCGGGTTCAGGAATGGATAAAAACTCAGCTACTTTGATTTTTCCTATTAACTTTAGTTGCAATTTGTGAGTCATCTTCTGTGTCAGATTGAGTTTTTGAACCATTTGAACCCTCCGGATTTTAAACTTATACTCTTATATCAATAATTTGACCCTTACCATTTGGAGAATTTTTTCTTTTTCTCCCCCCTCTTTTATCTACCTTTTCTTGCAGGTAAGTTTGGTTTTTTTGTTGCCTTTTTTTTGCGGAGGCAGCCTTCCCCTTTTGGTTGCTTAAGTGATGGAAAGTATTTCTCCTGTCCGGGTGAGAGTTTCTCTTTGAAGGTTTGTTTACCCTGTGGGGGAGTGAAGCCTTATCAACTTCTCTTATTTGATTTAATCTCATTTAAATCCCCCCCTTTATGTTAAGCTGGCAAACTTTCTCTCAGTTCGGCAAGGGTAGCTCGCAATTTTAATATTACCTTACCGTGAATCTGGGATACCCGTGATTCTGAAATTCCCAGAACGTATCCAATTTCTTTAAAGGTGAGCTCCTCATAGTAGTAAAGAATTATAATCATCCTTTCTCTTGAAGGCAAGTTCTCTAAAGCCCTTTTCAGTATCCTTTTTACCTCGTTTTTTTTAAGAGTCTCCATTGGGTTTTGAGAATCATTGGTAGAGGCAATTTTCTCTGTCAGGGTTCTGTCATCCTGCTCAGAAGAAGCAGCACTGAGAGAAATACAGGAAAAGTGGTTTACCTGGGTGTAGAGTTTAAAAAGGTCCTTTTCACTTATGTTTAGCTCCCGGGAGAGCTCTTTATCGGTGGGAGTTCTACCCAGTTTCTTTTCCAGACAAGAGTAGGTTTTTTCCAGAAGGTCAGCCTTTTTGCGCAAAGAACGGGGAATCCAGTCCAGACGACGGAGCTCATCCATTATGGCTCCCTTGATTCGAGGAATTGCATAGGTTTTAAATTTAACGCCCCTTGAAGGGTCGAAACTTTCCAGGGCTTTTAAAAGACCTATTACACCGCTGCTTATAAGATCCTCCCGCGATATGTGAGGAAGAGAGGAAAAAGGAAGACGATCCACCACATACTTGACAAGAGGGAGGTAACTCATTATCAGCTTTTCTTTGTTAAGTTTCATTCTCTATATCCTTATACCTGTATAACTCCAATAGTTTTTATTTTAACTTCGGGAACTATCTCATTGTAAGATAAAACAACAAGGGAGGGAATAAATCTTTCCACAACCCTTTTAAAAAATATTCTTATAGCCGGTGAGCAAAGGACTACAGGCTCTTTTTGCAGGGAAGTTGCTTTTTTTACCAGAGGAGTAAGTTTATCAATTATTCTCTGAATAGTTGAAGGTTCAAGATGGATGTAGGAGTTTCTTTCTTTGTGTTCTATAGCCTGAGAGATTTCCTGTTCCAGTTTGGGGTCCAGGGTTATCACCCAGATCTCGCCCTTTTCATTCTGGTACTGTTTACTGATAGAACGGGCTAAACCTTGTCTTACATATTCGGTTAAAATGTCTATATTTTTGGTCTGGGTTGCCCAGTCGGCCAGTGTCTCCAGGATAGTCAGAAGGTCCCTTATGGATACCTTTTCCCGAAGGAGGTTTTGAAGCACTTTTTGAACCTCTCCCAGGTTTAAAAGATTGGGAACAAGTTCATCCACCACAGCTGGATAGTCCTGCTGGATGTTATCCAGTAAGTTCTTCACTTCCTGCCTGCCCAGAAGTTCATGGGCGTGCAGTCTTATTACCTCGGTGAGATGAGTTATAAAGACAGAAGAGGCACTTGCCACTGTATATCCAGCTTTTTCTGCCTCCTCTCGCTCCTCTTCTTTAATCCAGATGGCAGGCAGACCAAAAGCAGGGTCCTTTGTTTTTATCCCTTTTAATGGCTTTTCCACCATACCTGTATCCATAGCAAGATAGTGTCTTACCATTAACTGACCCTGGGCAACTTCCTCTCCTCTTATTTTTATCCGGTAACAGCCGGGCTCAAGCTGAATGTTATCTCTCACCCGGACAGGGGGGACAACTATTCCCAGCTCCAGTGCAAGCTGACGGCGGATCAGGGTAATACGTTCAAGAATATCTCCTCCTTGTGAAGTGTCCACCAGGGGGATAAGCCCATATCCAATTTCAACCTCAAGAGGGTCAATTCTAAGTAGTTCTTCCACCGATTCTTTTTTTTCAGGAAGCTCTTTTTCAACTTTTTCTTCTTCCTTTTTCTCTTTTTCACTTTGACTTACAGTGTAATACACTCCCGCTGCCAGAAAAGCGAGGAGGAAAAGGGGTAGCTTGGGAAGACCGGGTAAAAGAGCAAACAAGAAAAGCAGGAAGGCTACAATAGCTATGGCCTTGGGCTGGCTGAAGATCTGTCTGGTAAAATCAACAGGTAGATGAGATTCTGAGGAGCTGCGGGTGATTATTATTCCTGCTGCCGTTGAGATTATAAGAGCTGGAATTTGAGAGACCATTCCATCTCCTACGGTAAGCAGGGTATAGGTATGCAGAGCTTTTTGAGGTGACATATGATGTTGAAGGATTCCAATAGCCAGCCCTCCTATTATATTTACCAGCAAGATTATGATAGCGGCAATAGCATCTCCTCTAACAAACCTGCTTGCACCGTCCATAGCTCCGTAGAAATCTGCCTGTTTTTCTATCTCAAGTCTCCTTCTTCTTGCCTGTTCCTCGGTAATAAGGCCAGCGTTAAGGTCTGCATCTACACTCATCTGTTTCCCTGGCATAGAATCAAGGGTAAAGCGGGCAGCTACCTCGGAAATACGGGTTGCTCCCCGGGTAATTACAATAAAATTAATTACCACCAGTATAAGAAAAACAATTATTCCCACAACATAGTTTCCTCCCACCACAAAGTGACCGAAGGCTTGAATTACCCGTCCGGCGTAGGCATGAAGAAGTATCAGTCTGGTAGAGGCTACGTTGAGACTTAAGCGGAACAGGGTTACAAGAAGAAGCAGAGAGGGGAATACTGAAAAATCAAGGGGTCTTTTAACATAAACGGTTAAAAGGAAAACCATAAAAGTGACTGCCAGATTCAAGCTGAGAAGAACATCAAGGAAGAGAGGAGGCAGGGGTATAACAAGAAGAGCTACAATTCCCACTGCTGTTAAGGAAAAACCTATATCACTGCGTCGAGTAATTAAAGTTAAAGTTCTTGATAGCATCTTAGATACCTTTCCCCTTTAAACGATAGATGTAGGCAAGAATCTCAGCCACTGCCTGATAAAGCTTTACCGGAATCTCTTCCCCTATCTCCACTGACCTGTAAAGCATCTGAGCCAGCCACTTATTCTCCACTATAGGAACTTTATGTTTTCTGGCTACTTCCTTGATTTTTTCAGCTATTAATCCTGCTCCCTTGGCTACAACTACAGGAGCATTCATTCTCTCTCTTTCATACTGCAGGGCTACGGCAAGATGTACAGGATTGGTAATTACAACATCAGCCTGGGGGACCTTCTGCATCATCCGGGACCTTAATATCTGGCGCTGGAGACTTCGAATTCTGCTTTTCGTTAAAGGATTTCCCTCCGTCTGTTTGTATTCTTCTTTTAGCTCTTCCGGGCTCATCCTGAGCTCTCTTTCGTAGCGGCGTCTTTGAAATACATAATCTAAAAGAGCAAGAGGAGCTATCCCTAAGCAGAGAGAGAGGATAAGATAAAATGCGAGCCTCAGGGTGGTGACAAAGATTTTCCCTATTTCCTGTCCGGTTAAAGAGAAAATAACCGGGAGCTGTCCTCTTACTGTTAAATATGCAATATAACCAACAATAGTAATCTTTAAAAGAGATATTAACAGTCTCATAAGAGCCTGTGTGGAAAAAATTCTCTTCAGACCTCTTACAGGATTTATTCTGCCAGGATCCGGAGCTAAAGGATAAAAACTAAACACAAAGCCAACCTGAACGATATTTGCAGCTAAGGCTATCCCTGCAACTAATAAAAAGAAAGGTAAAAGATGTAAGGCTGTATGCAGGAGTGCCTGCTTTAGTTTCAGACAGATGTCTGGAGAAGCGGAGGTGAAATAGAAAAGTTCTGACCAGATATTCCGGGATAGGGAAAGTAAGCCCGCAAATAAGGGATACCCCAGGAATTTGAGTAAGACTATCCCACCTGTAAGGACCAGGAGGGAGTTTATCTCCATACTTTTGGCTACCTGACCTCTTCTTCTTGCTCTGCGTCGCCGCCTGGGTGTTGGTGGGTGAATTTTTTCTTCCTGGGGCATTTTAGTTAACCTCCAGCTATTCTCATAAGCAAAATCAAACTCTGGTAGAGGTTTCCAAATGAATTTTCCAGAAAACGGAGAAAGTAAGGCATGGATAGACCAATTACCACAAGCCCCACACCTATTTTAAGTGGAAGAGAAATCATAAAGATATTTATTTGGGGAACAACTCGATTTATAACTCCCATAACTATCTGAACCAGAAGTAGAGTGAGGATGACAGGAACCCCTGCCCTTAGAGAAATAGCAAAGATGTCTCCAACCATTCTTGTAATTTCTTTAACCAGAGGAGGGGAAAGAGAAAAACCTCCTAATGGAATCAATACAAAACTATCCATCAAGGCCTTCAGGCAAAAATAATGAGCATTTAAAGAGATGAAAATCATCATGGCCAGAATATTCTTGAACTGTGATATAACCGGTGTTTCCCAGTTAGTTTGAGGGTCAAGAAACTCAGCCATACCAAGACCCATCTGAAACCCTATTATCTGACCACTAAGTTGCACACCCACAAAGATAACTCTCATCGTGTACCCCAGAATAAGACCAAGTCCAATCTCTTTTACAGAATATAAAACGTAGTATATAAAATGGGTCTGAAGGTTGAACGTCTGTGAGATGTTGATTACCGGAAATATCAAAAAACTCAAAACTAACACCAAAGCTACCTTAACCTGTCTTGGCAAAAGGGAAGAGCCCAGATAAGGTGCACTTCCAATTAACCCCCCTATTCTGGCTACCACTAACCAGAAGGCCAAAATACCCTGAAAGGAAGCCAATTTGTCCATTGTAAATTTCACTTCATGAAAAGACTGATTCCTGAGTATAAAGTCCAGGTGTAATGGACGATAATCTTGAGCATCCAGGGAAACAGGAAGTAGATAATCGCCCCGACTGCTATTATTTTGGGGACAAAGGTAAGGGTCATCTCATGAATCTGGGTAATAGCCTGGAAAATGCCTATAAGGAGTCCTACGATAAGTCCTACCACAAGAGGTGGAAGACATATATAGGCAGCAGTCAGAATTGCCCTGCGTCCTATTTCAGCTGCAAGTTCCGGACTCATTTTCTCCTCCGTTTAACGGAAACTGGTAATTATGGACTGGATTACAAGACCCCAGCCATCTACCAGAACAAAAAGAAGTATCTTAAAAGGTAGAGAAATCATCATGGGGGGAAGCATAAACATCCCCATGGACATGATTATACTGGATACGACTATATCAATAATTAAGAAAGGAATATAAAGGACAAATCCTATTTGAAAAGCGGTTTTAAGTTCGCTGGTGATAAAAGCGGGAATTAAAATGTGAACAGGAACCTCATCTGGTGACTCAGGAGATTGTATTCGGGCAAAGTTTACAAAAAGGGAGAGGTCTTTTTTTCTTGTCTGTCTTAGCATGAATTCTTTCATTGGTTTTATTCCTTCTTTCCAGGCTTCTTCCTGAGTTATCTGACCTTTAAGGTAAGGCTCAAGTGCCCTGTCTTTAATCTGAATCCATGTAGGGGTCATGATGAAGAAGGTTAAAAATAAAGCAAGTCCAATTAAAATCTGATTGGGTGGTAGCTGCCGCATGGAAAGAGCAGAGCGAAGGAGAGAGAGAATGACAATAATACGGGTAAAGGATGTCATCATGATGACAAAAGCAGGAGCAAGAGATAAAACTGTAAGTAAAAATATAATCTGCAGAGTCAGTCCTACCTGTTGTGGACTTCCTTCCCCTCCAATCTCTATTTTAATTTTGGGGATTGCAAACTCAGCAGGGGCGGCCCATCCTGTCTTAAGAAAAGCAAATAAACTTATCCCCAGGGTTAAAGTTAAAAGAATAACCCTGCTTTTGCAGGACATCTTTTTATTCTCCTTTTTTTGGTCTTGGAAAAAATGGTGCGTTTGTCTTTGTAGAAAAAAGGATGTTTCTGAGTAAACGGGAAAATCCCCCGGAGCTTGAATTTTCAGCTTCAAGTTCAAGTGATTTTACCATCTGCTCATCCTCTATTGTCAAAAGAAGATAAATTCCTCCGTTTACCCCTACCACCAGTATCTTTTTCCCCACCCGGACAAGATAGATGCTCTTCTTGGGTGAAAGATTTAACTTGCCTATTACCTCAATCAGACCCTTTCTTCCTGAGAAGAACCTGCCCCGTCCCGGAGAGAACTTCAGGAGGATATGCATGAAAAAGTATATTGCCCCTATCACAGCTACAAGAGAAAATAAAGTTCTAATTGAGCTTGCAAAAAGTGAAGGAGTGCCGTTCATTGGAGTTTCCTTATTCTTGCCTCCTGACCGATAATCTCGGTAATTCTTACAGCAAAATTTTCCTCGGTAACCACCACCTCCCCCTTGGCTACCAGTTTCCCATTTACCATAAGGTCAACAGGTTCACCTGCCAGCTTATCCAGCTCAATCACCGAGCCGGGGCTAAGCTGAAGAATCTCCTTGATGGACATGGAGGTTCTACCCAGCTCAACTGATATCTGAAGAGGTACATCAAAAAGCATCTCTAAATTGCGCTCCTGAGAATGTGGCTGGTTTTTCTTTTCGGCATCGAGTCTGGGAAACTCAACTGGCTGAGCTTCTACCTTTTCTTCTTCACCCTTTATTTCAGTCTGGTTTTTTTCCTCCTCCTTGTTTTTCATCTCAGTCCTCCTTTTTAATATGTGAGGTAATCTGGACTGCTTTCTTTCTTCCCACCCTGCCAGGTGAGGCATAGAATTTGGGAAATCCCTGAACCTTTACCACCAGGTCCTGGTTAACAGGTTGATTAAGACAGATAACATCTCCCACCGCCAGTCTTAAAAAATCCAGAATACTTACCTCTGCTCTGCCCAGCTCAACCACCACCTCTATCTGTGTATCCAGTAACTTCTTCTGCAGGATGCTGGAGCCTCTCTCATCATCTCCTTTTTTCTCCCCGAATATCCACTGCTGGGGATTCAGTCTGGGAAGAACCGGCTTTAAAGTAGCAACAGGATAGCATACGTTCATAACTCCTGAGTTTTCCCCTATATTTACCTTAACACTCATATTTATAACCAGTTCACCTCCGGAGACAATCTGAACAAACTGAGGATTGGATTCCCTGGTTTTAAGGGTGAGCTGGAAAGAAATTACATGTTCCCAGGCGTCCTGAAGGGCTTCCATGACTAAGGCAGTCACCTTACCCATAATTGTGTGTTCAATTCGGGTAAACTCCCGGGGCTCCTGGGAGTTTTTACCCGAACCTCCGAGTAGCTTATCAACTATGGAAAAAACAAGAAAGGGGTTAATTTCCAGGATAATCTGACCTGATAATGGCCTGGCATCAAGGACCCCGAGATATGTAGGCTCGGAGAGGGAGGCTATGAACTCGGTATAAGTCAGCTGTTCTATTGCTATTATTTCGACTTCTACTGTGGTTCTTAAATAATTGGAGAGTTTAACCTCGCAGCTTCTTGTAAATTCCTCATGCAGAAGCTCCAGCACCCTGATTTGGTCCTTTGATACTAAAGCAGGCCGTCTGAAATTATAAGAAATCGCCGTCTTCTGATAAAGACCCTCTTTTCCCTTTCTTTGAGGAATCTTACCCCCGGAGACTGCAGAAAGGAGAGCATCTATTTCTTCTTTACTGAGAAAATCTCCCATACAAGTTCTCCTATTGAACCATAAATTCGCTAAAATAAGCATTGATTACAATTCCTGTGTCAAGGTATCTGTTAAGTTCGGCAACAATTTCTCTTCGCAGGTTTTCTTTGCCTTTAGCTCCTTCAATGTCTTTTAAAGTTTTGCTGGAGAGAAGTGTAATTATAGAATCAAGAAGTCGGGGTTTGAGAAGTTCAATTTCCTTTACAAGCTCAGAACTGTTCAGCTCCAGACTCAAGGTTACTTTCAGGTACCTTCTTGCCCCCTCTTCATTTAAATTTACTATAATGGGCTCAAACCGGTATATAGGACCTATCTTCTCCTCCTTGGATGCTTTCGGCTTGGCAGACTCTGAAGGAGTAAAAAAGGAGGGTGCTATCTTCTCCGTCACAAAATAAGAGGCTGCCAGGACAGCCGCTGTTATTCCTGCCCATTTCAAAATTGAGGGAAGCTGAAAGATACTTTTTTTTGAAGGTTTTTCTTCCTTTTTCTCTTCTTTTTCATCTAAGTTTTTTTTCTGAACATTCTCCTCGGGCATTTGCTGCACCTCCTTTTATTTAAGGTAAATTAATTACTATCTCTACCCTCCTGTTCCTGGCTCTTTGCTCTGGAGTATCATTGGGAAAAAGAGGACGATATTCTCCATACCCCACGGCAGAAAGTAACTGTTTGTCCATGCCTTTTTCTTCAAGATACTTTACGACACTTATAGCTCTTGCTGCTGAAAGCTCCCAGTTAGAGGGGAATCTTTCAGTATGGATG
>CBFDTW010000020.1:0-18168 GCA_965613085.1 uncultured bacterium
ATTATGGAAGGCTTATAAATAAAGGTTAAGGCAAAAGTAATTTGTGGAAAGACTAAGATTTTTTCGGGAAACTGGAGAAAACAAGGCAAAATAGGATAAAAATTATACAAAATAACAACTTTTGTATATTAGAGAATGCAGACTTACATTCAGGCATCACCTCAGTCGTTTCAGTACAGCTTTTTGGATTACTGAAAATCTGTCTTTAATTCCAAAATCCCTGTATAAACTTTCTGTTAAAGAACCTTTTGGATAATTTGTTTTTTCTTGGATAGCTAAAAGTTCTGATACCACAAGGAGAAATTCAACGGTAAATTCTCCTACTTTATCTAATTCTTTGAAAGGTTCTGTATGTTCCGGTCTGAAGAACTGAAGACGAGGTGGAAAATAATTTATAGGTTTTATTTGACCAAGCATTGTCAAAATATGCTCTTTTAATTTTAAAGTTATGCTGGTTATGGGCATACTTGACGTGCATCTTTAGCAATCCTTTATTTCCGCCATTAGTCCGGATATTTTGGTTAAAACCACTCTCGACTGCATTCACATTTTCCATGCCATGTGGTTTGATATTGCCCCCCCTACATTTCTATCTCTACTTCTTTCCCGCATCCGCATTTAATTATTATAGGATTTATGAAATTGCCTCTAAGCTTAATAATTTTGCCAAATCTTTGTAAGAATATTCTCTACTCCTATCTAAATTTTCAAATTTATACTTTAATGCCACTATACTTGATGGACGAGATTCGCAAATTCTTTTGGGAAAGTCTTTTCCTATTATTACTCCGCCAGTACATTCTGGACCTAATTCTTTAATATATCCTTTTATCTGATTTATATCAGAAACCTTTATTTTTCCAGTTTTCACTTCTACAACTATTTTATGGCTATATGCATTTGGATGTTTGGTTTTAATGAATATATCTATATGACCTTCTGGTAATGCTTTTTCTCCAAGAACTTCAAAATTATTTGGATTTTCTGGAATCTTAAAGTGTTCCAAAATTTGCTTTAAATGATGAGTAGAAGATAAATACTTTCTGATCAGAGATTGAAGAAGTAATTCTTGGAAATAAAACTTTTCAGGGATAATCTGCCTTTTTCTTTCAAATACAATTTTTGGCGTAAAACTATCTTCATAGATTTCTTTCAATTCATCATTTTGGCCATTAAAAACTTCACCCATAGAAGACACACTATGGAAAGTAATAGCATCAGCTTGAAAATGTGTTTTTCTATATCCACCTCTTAACAGTAAATTCTCAGCAACATAAGCAAATTCAGGCCTTACCATAGGTTCATTCAGAGTTCTTTCCTGCTTCAAATATAATCTGAATGGGAAATAATAAGTTTTGCCAGACATACTAAACGTTACAGAAGGCCATGGAGGTAATTGATCAGCATTTTTATAAGCAATCTTCTTAATAACTTTGTATAAATTAAAAACTCTCGCACCATACAAAAAGGAAATATAATCTCCTTCTTCAATTTCCAAAAATGTCCACAGCCCATTTATACTATTCGTAAAACCTGCAAGT
The DNA here is from genome assembly GCA_965613085.1 of uncultured bacterium. Classification (GTDB taxonomy): domain Bacteria; phylum Aerophobota; class Aerophobia; order Aerophobales; family B3-G15; genus CBFDTW01. Next base: position 1,542 of record CBFDTW010000020.1, read on the forward strand.
GCGTATTTAATGCATAAGTCCAGATTTGTCTTATTTGAGACCGAAATCAGAAAGTAACTCATCTAATTCATCTCGTATACACATTTATCAGTTTAAACCCTAAAAGTATCACGTGTTTTTTCTTGGAGCTCTTTCTCGTTTTTAAAACTGGCCTTTTGATCAGACATTATTTTCCTCTAAAATCTCTAAAAGAGCTTCTTTAAGTTTGCCATCTTTGGCAAGAGAAAAATCCATTAAATAATTTAATCTTTTTAAAGCTGCCTTTAATCCATTTTTCATTTTTCTCCATCTTGGAGTAGGTAGTTTTTAAGTGCGGAAGTACATAGATCATATATAAAGCATCTCATCGAAACCTGTTAATTTTGCTTCGCTCATCGAAGCGATTAATTATTCTTTCGCTAATTAAGAATTTTATCATCTCTTTTTTATGACCATTTTAATCTAATTCAATTTTTGACTTATGTCAATTTTGTCAGGATGTTGTTACGTAAAAGCGGACTTTTTCGCTTTTACGTAACACTTGTTTGACAAGTATTAGTAAAGTAGTATAATTTAAATAGGTTTTTGGCTTCTATACATGAAAGATTTTTTGTAAAGCCTCCCGAAAAAAGGATTACATAAAAATCTTTCCTTATTTTCTCTATCTGACCAACCTCGGAAAAGATGCCGAAAGCCGCGAAAAAAGAGAAAGTTTAACCTATAATCCTGTCTAAAAATTTTAAAAAGAAAGGAGGCAAAAATGGGTACAAAGGGTAAAACTCTAAGTACGTTGGGAGTAATTGGGTTACTTGTGGCTCTGGTTACCATTTACGTGGTAGCTAATAGCGCCCAAAATCTGGCTCAGGACAACAGAGACATGATTAGTCCTCATTTGGACATTCATGTCATAGCTGGAGGTCCCACAGAACTTGAGGACTTCTTTAAGGCCGCAATTGGGGAAGATGAGAATACCGGGGAAATAAGAGATAGATATGTCTGGATCACGGTTCTGGCAAAAAATAAAGGATTGTCTGAGGTGAAGGACATAACCACTGCCATTAACCTAAACTCAAAAATTCATAAAATTTACACCGCCCATTCAAGAAAATATTGGGAGAAGGTAAGGTTAGAGGAGAAAGAGGAAAATGCGGCAAAATTCACAGTGGATAGCTTAAGTAAAGATGATAGCTTTGTTATATTTCTCGGTCTGCAACCGGAACTCTTCGAAGGTAAATCTCCTTTTAATCAAAGAGAGCGTCAGCTCTGGAAGCGAGATTACAGAGTTTCCTTTCAAAAGGTGGAGATAACCACTAATGGCTTTCAAAAGGTTGTGTACTAAAGTTTAAAAGCATAATGATCACTAAAAACAGCCTTAAATAAGGATAAGAAATGAGAAGATGAATTCTGCTTGGCTGATACCCTCGTCCTCTTATATGGGCTTGCTATGGAGATGCTTAAAAGGTGAAATATTAGGGTGCACCTGCTTTTTTTCTTATTCATCTGAGCTTTTTCAATGTTTTATCCAACAATGCTTTATCCAGCTCGGTGATAAATATACCTATCCAGTAATCACTTACTCCTTCCTTACCTCTTGGAGATATTTTTCTGGGTCTGGATACGGATATTTCAACAAATCTCCTTATCCTCTGTAAAGGCTCTCCTTAGTAACAATCTTTAGGTCCATCTACCTTCGAGAGTTGCGAGAGTTGATATTTTCCCAAAAGTGGTATAACAATAAATGATACTTTTGAGGATTTGATAAAAAAGTAAAACACCAAAAAAGCTCTTTTTACAGTTAGGATAAAGATATTAAAGGAAAATTTTTGCAACTTCATCCAGGATGGGAAAGAACTTTCAACCTCTTCAGGAAAAGAAATTTAGATACCGACTAAGAAAGTTCTCAAGTTTGTACCGAGAAAAGGTTCGAAAGAAAAAGTGATAAGATGAGAGGATAGTGATACAGATGCCATTAATCCAAATGTATTTTGGAAAGGGCGCTTTAACAGATGAACAGAAAGCCAACCTGTCCAGAAAAGTTACCGACTTAATTGTTAAAGAGGCAAAACAGCCCCAGCATTATACGTGGGTTATAATCCAGGAGGTTCCTTTGGAAAACTGGATGGTTGATCGTCTCACCTTACCTGAGCTTAAGGCAAAGCTTATGGCAGAAAAGAAGTGAAAGCGTTCTTTTAGCTTTAATGGACTACCTTGATATAGATTCTAAACTAATCCCCAGGATTGGTACAGCGATAGGTGCAGGGGTTAGCCTTAATAGACTTCTTTGTGGCTCTGTCTCAAGTATAGCAATGTTAATAGGCATCAAATATGGAAGAAATAGCTCAGAGGAAAATCCTCAACCAGTGTGGGATACGATGGATGAATATGTAGCTGCTTTTAAAGATAGGTTTGGAGCAGTGAACTGTAGACAGCTTACTGGTTTAAATCTGAAGGCCAAAGAAGGACTGAGTTGACTTTGGAAAGAAATTTTATATTTGTACTTAGAAACACAAGTAAAAAAACCACTCAAGACAGAACCTAAAAAGCCTTCAAAAAATGAGGAGCCGTAATTTTCGCTTTCTGATAAGGGTATAGAGAAATGTCTCAAAAAAAGGAAATATTAAGGAAATCTATACGAAGTTTAGCAAGATTTATTCACCAATAGAGGAAAGATTTGAGAGAAAACTCAGAGAAAAAAGTTTAGAGCTTCTGGATATTCAAGAAGGTGAGGTTGTTTTAGAAATTGGCTTTGGGACAGGCTGCTCCTTGGTGGAGATAGCAAGGTCTGTTGGAGAAAAGGGAAAGGTTTACGGTCTTGATGTAACCTTTAAGATGGTTGAGCTGGCTAAGAAAAGAGTAGAAAAAGAAGGGCTTGCAGAGAAGGTAAGCCTCTGCGAAGGCAACGCAAAAAATATGCCATATCAAGACGATGTGTTTGATGCTATTTATATGGCAGGGGTCCTTGAGTTACTCGATACACCTGATATTTCCAGGGTTCTTGAAGAGATCAAGAGGGTATTAAAATGGAATGGAAGAATTGGGATTGCAAGCATACCAAAGGAAAACCATGAAGATTCAAGATTTCTAAGGTTCTATGAATGGATTCATAAGACCTTTCCCAGATATGCAAGCTGCAGACCGATTTATCTTGAAGATTCATTAAAAGATGCAGAGTACAAAGTGATAAAAACTGATGAAATATTATTAGGGAAAATATTTCCCATGAAGATTGTGGTTGCTAAGCCTTAAAGATAACCATTTTGTTTTGTCTTTGGTTTTTAAAAAAGATAATTAAGGGGCTCAAGCGGGGAGAAAGGGGATAGATCACCGAAATAGTTCACGTAGAGAACCGTGATGACGATTTAACAGCCAGACAACAATCCAGCCAAACAAAAAGTTTGAGGACGATATTTCTACAAAGTGAGCAAGTCGTATTGCATCAGGCATATAGGGGTTTGGCAACAGGAGCTGAGAGCCCATCAACACTGAGAACAGAAGAGCTACTGCCAATCCAGCCTCCCACCAGTTACCCTTCATCATCCGGATTAGTGGTAGTGCCAGAGCCGTCCATATCATCGCTCTCATCATCTGAAACGGAAGTATCCATGCAGGCAACTGGAGACCACCGTAATACTCCTGAAATACCCTGCCTGCAAGAGGCACGGCGACAAACGCACCAAACGAGACGTAAATGACCACATAGACAACCGCAATCAATATTAGTTTCCAGACCCATTCCCTGCAAGGCATGAGTATGCGCTGATTGATTTCAGGCGATTCCTCGGTTGTTCTCATTTTTCCGTGAACCAAAACGGCTAAGGGCGAAAACAACGCTGCAATAATACCCCCATGCATGAACAGTTTGGGAATCGTCTCCGCGGGAACAACGTCCACTAAATATCCGAGAAACACAACAGTCTCAATCTGGGACAAGAATGTCATCACTCCGTAGAACACGAAGAAGATTGTTAAGACCAACCTCCAGGCAGTCCATCTGGATCGGATGATTGGGTAACTTAAGACAATTACTTCAAGAGCACACACAATCAAAAGAGACACCATCGTATCCGCCGTGTCAGACACTTGTGCGAAATCTGTCAAACCGACCACCATTGAGGCTATGGAATAACAAATGAATAGAAGGAAGGTCAGAATAATTATCTTCAGTCCAAGGGTAGCTGTTGTTTTTGTGACCATTGAACTCCTTCTTACCTCAGGTGGCCTTGCCTAACCTCTTAGCAACTTCATAGAGATAAATTCAGGTGGCGAATTAGAAGCCCCCATTCTTCACGGAGTGCTTCTGTATCTACCTTATAAGAACTACTCCTATTCTCCTCCTAAATTTTGCAACTGTCAAGTTTTTGTCCTTTTTCTTTATATGTATTTACCATCATAGGCAGATATACACACAGCTTTACAATTTAGCTTAAGGAGGAATCTGTAAAAGAACTGAGCTAAAAAATTGACTAAAGTTGCTACTTTTAGTACAATAAAAAATAGAAATGTGAAAGGTAGGTAGTGGACACTTTCAACCGGAATAGGTGACAAGCCTCACCAGAATATTCATTTGGAAAATAGATGGAGATGTGGATCCTCCATAACTCTCCAAATTTACCAAAGACCTAAAAGTAGCCTCATCGATAAAGAGAGAATCTAAAGGAGATGAAAAAAATGGGAAAAATAAATAAGATTGTTTTGATTTCCCCCACTTCTACCAGACCCGGCCTCATCTCAAAATTTTTTAGATTCCCACCTTTAAACCTGGCATTGCTGGCCGCTTTAGCTCCTGAATATAACTACAAAATAATTGATGAAAATATAGACGGGGTAAATCTTGAATCAGAGGAAATAAAAGAGGCAGACCTAATAGGCCTAACGGTAATGACAGCCCAGGCTCCTCGAGCTTACGAACTTGCCGACAAATTTAGAAAGATGGGTAAAACAGTTATCATGGGTGGAATGCATGTAAGTGCTATGCCAGAGGAAGCAATAGGACACTGCGATGCTGTCGTAGTTGGTGAGGCAGAGAAGATCTGGCCCAAACTTCTGGAGGACTACGAAAGGGGTAAGCTACAAAGGATTTATAAAAATAAAGAATTGCCAGATCTATCTGGCTTACCTATCCCTCGCAGGGAACTTCTAAAGAGAGAAAACTATATTGTTCCCAATACACTTCAGGTCTCCAGAGGCTGTCCTTTCAATTGTTCTTTCTGCGCGGTGAGTAGATTTTTTGGCAAAAGATACCGTTTCAGACCAGTAAAAGAGGTAATAGAAGAAATTGAAAAAATGATAGAAGCAGATCATGCCAGTTGCTGGCGAAAAATTGCAGCTAAGTTCTGGAATAAAATGAACAGAAGTGTCTTTGCCTTTCTTGATGATAATATCTTTGGTCAGGCAGATTATGCCAGGAAGTTATTTAAAGCACTGATACCTTTAAAAATACTATGGGGAAGTCAAACAAGTGTGAATATAGCCAGACCAGAGAATGAAGGATTATTGGAACTCGCGGCTGAGAGCGGGTGTAAATTCCTGTTTGTTGGATTTGAAAGTATTGATCAGTCTTCCATAGATGAGGCAGGTAAAAAAGTCAATAAACCAGAGATATACGCAAAAGCCATAGAACTCTTCCACAAATATGGAATTGTTATCCTGGGAGCTTTTATTTTTGGTTTTGATTGTGAGGATAAGAGTATTTTTAAACGCACGTTAAATTTTGTTAACCATATTGGATTAGATTTAGCTCAGTTTACTGTACTCACCCCCCTACCAGGTACCCGGTTGATGGCGAAATTGAAGCAGGAGAGAAGAATAATAGAAAAAAACTGGGCAAGATATGATTTTGGAACTGTTGTTTTCAAACCTCTAAAAATGTCAGCTGAAGAGTTAATAAAAGGAGAGCAATGGGCCTGGTATGAATTTTACTCCTGGTCATCAATTTTGAGAAGGCTTCCCCCTTTGACCGATTGGGCAAGGTTTTTAATTTACGGAATCTCTAATATCGCTTATCGTATTCAGTCCTTCCAGATGTTAAATTATAAAAACACAACAGCGGGTCTTTGATGATTTTTGAGGGAAATAGTTATCCTCTGTATTACACCTTCTGGTGATAGTTTTTTTCTCTCAACTGCTAAAACAACAGCACTTTTTATATTAAGGTTAATAAGTCCCTTCAGGATACGATAATCAAATACAAGATCTGCCCTTAAGACCACAAATTTTTCATTTAAAAACTCTTTAGCCCTTAAAACGAAAATTCCATCACCCCTTTCGCATTCCCTATTTTCAATATCAACATAGGTTATCTTTGCACCTATCTTTCTTTCGTCTAATTTTAATTTCTTTTTATCTGAATAATCAACAACCACCACAAATTCATCAACGCCAGTCTGTTTTGCCGTCCGTATTACCCTTTCAATAAGAGGTAGACCCAAAAGTTGGGTAAGAAAGAAGGGTTCGTCTTTGGGTTTGTTACTTTTTCCGGTAGCAATTATTAAGGCTTTCATATTTTACCTCTCTTTATAGCTCTATTTTAAGAGATAATTCTGGAAGGTGAGCAGAATTTATATCAAGTTTTTAAAAAGTCAACGGGGTCTCCAGCTTCTATCTTGACAAACCCCTTGCTTTTATTATGGTAGGATGAGAGATGAAGGAAGCCATATTTTACGAGAAGCTTGAAGAAAAGAAGGTAAAGTGTACTCTTTGCCCTCACCAATGTATAATTCATTCGGGAAAAAGGGGAATATGTGGAGTAAGAGAAAACAGGGAAGGAAAACTTTTCTCCCTGGTCTATGAAAAAGTCATCTCCTGGGCAGTTGATCCCATTGAAAAAAAACCTCTTTACCATTTTTTGCCAGGGGAGGCTGTTTTCTCTTTTGCTACGGTAGGGTGCAACTTCAGATGTCTTAACTGCCAGAATTATACCATTTCTCAGATTTCCAGGCAAAATGGTGAAATTCCAGGAGAAAGAATTCCTCCGGAGAAAATAGTACAACTTACAAGAAAAAGCAGGGCAAAAATCATTGCCTATACTTACACAGAGCCTACTATTTTTTACGAGTACGCTTATGATACCTGCAGATTAGCTCATGAACAGGGAATAAAGAACGTATTTGTTACCAATGGATATATTATGCCTCAACCTTTAAAGGAGATATCTCCCTTTCTGGATGCAGCTAATGTAGACTTGAAATCAATGAAGGAAACATTTTATCAAAAAATATGTGGTGGGAAGCTAAAGCCGGTACTTGATAGCATAAAGCTCATGAGAAAGCTGGGAATATGGGTAGAAGTAACCACACTGGTAATTCCTGGAATGAATGATGAGGAGGAGGAGTTTGAAAGTATAGCCAGATTTTTACTCCAGCTGGGAAACGATATTCCTTGGCATATCTCCCGCTTTTATCCCGCTTACAAAATGACCCGCCCCTCCTACACACCTATAGAAGCTCTACATAGAGCAAGAGAGGTGGGAAAGAATGCGGGGTTAAAATATGTATACATTGGCAATGTCCCGGGAGAGGAGAGCGAAAATACTTTTTGTCCTAATTGTGGCAAAATAATAGTTAAAAGAAAGGGCTTCTGGATTGAAAAGATCGATGTAGAAAAAGGTAGATGCCGCTGGTGCCATAACAAAATAGAAGGAGTGTGGGAATAAATGGGAAAATACCAGGTATATATCGGTCTTGAGGTTCACGTAGAGCTGGCTACCGAGAGTAAGCTTTTCTGTGGATGCAGAACAAAATTCGGAGCCGCACCCAACACTCAGACCTGTCCGGTCTGCCTGGGTCTTCCAGGGGTGCTACCAGTTATAAACAGGAAGGCAGTGGAATATACCATAATTACCGCTCTTGCTTTAAACTCCAGAATAAATAGAAAATGCCGTTTTGCCAGGAAAAATTACTATTATCCGGACCTTCCCAAAAACTACCAGATATCTCAGTATGAAGAACCTCTTGCTACTGGGGGATGGGTGGAAATCAAAGTAAATGGAAAAGTTAAAAAAATAGGAATTGAGAGAATCCACCTGGAAGAAGATGCAGGTAAGCTCATCCATGGAGAAAGTGAAGAAGATAAGGAATTCAGCTTTGTTGATTATAACAGAGCAGGTATACCTTTAATGGAGATAGTCTCCAGACCGGAGATTAATTCTCCAGAAGAGGCCTATGAATACCTTATGAATTTGCGTCGTATCCTGCGATATCTGGGGGTGAGTGATTGTAATATGGAGGAGGGTTCCCTGAGATGTGATGCCAACATCTCTCTGGGGGAAATAAAAGGAAAGATGGGAACCAAAACAGAACTTAAAAATATGAATTCCTTCAAAGAACTAAGAGAGGGTTTAAGAGCAGAGGTAGAAAGACAATCCGAGCTTCTTGATAGAGGAGAGAGAGTAACCCAGGAGACCAGGTTCTGGGACCCAAAGAAAAAAAGAACCTTCAGCATGAGAGGGAAGGAGGAAGCTCATGATTACAGATATTTTCCCGAGCCTGATCTTCCCCCTCTTCTTATAGACAGTAACTGGATAGAAAAACTAAAAGTTGCAATACCCGAGCTTCCCCAGTTCCGTTTTGAGAGGTTTATCCGTCAGTATGGGCTTCCTGAGTATGATGCCAGTGTTCTTACCGAATCTCGAGATATCGCTGATTATTTTGAGGAATGTGTTAAATTTTTCCCAAAACCAAAAATGGTAAGCAACTGGATAATGACTGACTTTATGAGACTACTGAAGCAGGAAAAAACGGCTAAAATCAAGGTAAGTCCAGCGAGTATTGCCGAGCTTCTCACAGAAATAGAAAAAGGAACACTTAGCATAACCATGGCTAAAGAGGTAATGGAGGAGATGTTTAAAACCGGTAAGGGACCAGGTCAGATAATAGAAGAAAAGGGGCTAAAGCAGATAAGCGATGAGGAAAGTCTTGATAGGGTCGCAGAGGAGGTAATTCGAGAAAATCCAAAAGCAGTAAAAGACTGGCAAAAAGGTAAAACGCAGGCAATGAAATTTCTGGTGGGACAGCTAATGAGGAAAACCAAAGGTAAAGCCAATCCCCAACTGGCCAATAGAGTAATTGAAAAGAAACTCAAAAACCTGCGGGAGGCATCTTCATGAAAAAAGACTTCATATCTATCTGGGATCTGGACACTCAGGAGATCTACGAGATTTTTCAGCTGGCCGAGAAGTTGCGAGATATGATAAATAAAAAAACTCCCTATAAGCCTTTAGAAGGAAAAACTCTTGCTCTTATTTTTGAAAAACCATCAACCAGAACAAGAGTTTCTTTTGAAGTGGGAGCCCATCAGCTGGGAGCATATCCTATCTTTTTATCTTCTCAGGACATTCACCTTGGAAAAAGTGAATCTCTTGAGGATACAGCAAGGGTTCTTTCCAGATACGTCCAGGCAATAGTGATTCGCACCTATGAACAAGAACGAGTAGAAAGATTAGCTGTTAGTGCAGATATCCCGGTAATTAATGCCCTATCTGACCTTTTGCATCCCTGTCAGGCTATGGGGGATTATTATACCCTCTGGCGAAAGAAAAAATTAAATCAGAATACAAAACTTGCCTATGTTGGGGACGGCAACAATGTCTGTCACTCCTTAATTCTGGGAGCAGCAAAGCTTGGTGTTAAAATGGCGGTTGCCACTCCGGAAAAATACAAACCTCATCCCTTGATCCTGGAAAAAATCAAGGGAAGGGAAGAAAAAATAAAAATAACTACCAATCCGGAGCAGGTAGTGGAAAAAGCCGATGTAATCTACACCGATGTATGGGTAAGTATGGGAAAAGAAAAGGAAAGGGAGGAAAGGGAGGAGATTTTTAAACCCTACCAGGTAAACAGGCACCTTCTATCGCTTGCTAAACCTGATGCTTTTGTTATGCACTGTCTTCCTGCTCACAGAGGCAAGGAAATCACAGATGAGGTTCTTGATGGAAAAAACAGTATAGTGTGGGAGCAGGCAGAGAACAGGCTTCACATTCAAAAAGCCCTGCTGGTTAAATTAATGAGCAAAACCGGGTAAGATGGATATTGCACCACTACATTTCTGGCAGGTTAGCCCGGAGGAGGCCATAGCTATCCAAAAAAGGCTCAGAGAAAAAATCCTGCTCAAAAGAAAATCAAAAAAACTGGAAAGGATTGCAGCAGCAGATGTGACCTACAGGGAGAGCATAGCTACAGCGGGTGTGGTTGTTTTCAGTTATCCCGAGCTAAAAATTCTGGAGGAAGGTTTAGCCCGGGTTGAAGTTAAATTTCCCTATATTCCGGGACTTTTATCCTTCAGAGAAGGACCCTGTATAATTAAAGCTCTTGAAAAAATTAAAGAGGATATAGACCTTTTGCTTTTTGATGGACAGGGAATAGCTCATCCCAGAAGAATGGGAATTGCCACCCATCTGGGAATATATCTTAACATCCCCTCTGTGGGATGTGCCAAGTCAAAACTTGTAGGAAAAAATGCCCCCCTGGCAAACAGGGAAGGTGCAAATGAGCCTTTGTATGATGGAGGAGAAATGATAGGTTACGTTGTAAGATGTAAAAAGAATGCTAAACCCATCTTTGTTTCTCCCGGCAACTTGATTGACTTTGAAACCACTCTAAAAGTCGTGCTCAGTTTGTGCAGAGGACACAGAGTGCCTGAGCCTTTGCGACTCGCCCATATATTTGTAAATAAAAATAAAAAAGGTGGTTAAAATGGGAAAGATAAAAAAAATCGTTCTTGCTTACTCAGGAGGACTGGATACATCGGTTATACTGCACTGGTTAAGACAAAAATACAACTCTGAGGTTATAACCTTTACTGCAGATTTAGGTCAGGGGCAGGCGTTAGAAAAAATCAAAGAAAAAGCTGAAAAAACAGGAGCAACTCGTGCCTATATTAAAGATCTGAAGGAAGAATTTGCCCTTAACTATGTTCTTCCCGCTTTAAAAGCAGGAGCGCTTTATGAAGGAAAATATCCCCTTGCAACTGCCCTTGCCAGACCACTTATCGCTAAGGAGCTGGTAAAAATAGCAGAAAAAGAGGGAGCTGAGGCCATTGCCCACGGATGCACAGGTAAGGGAAATGACCAGGTAAGATTTGAGGTTACGGCACGAGCAATAAATCCCGGGATCAAAATTCTGGCTCCAGTGAGAGAATGGGAGTTTACCTCCAGAGAAGAAGAGGTAGAATATGCCAGAGATCATGGCATTCCTGTTGAGGTTAAGGAATCCTCTCCCTACTCCATTGACCGTAACTTGTGGGGGATAAGTATAGAATGTGGACCACTGGAGGACCCCTGGCAGGAACCTCCCTCAGAAAGCTTCCAGATTACAAAAGATCCGCAGGATGCTCCCGCAAAACCAACTTACCTGGAAATTGATTTTGAAAAGGGGCATCCGGTGGGAGTAAATGGAGAAAAATTATCTCTGGTTAAAATAATCCAGACCTTAAACAGATTGGGAGGAGAAAACGGAGTAGGTAGAATTGATATGGTGGAGAATAGATTGGTGGGGATAAAATCAAGAGAGATCTATGAGGCACCAGCTGCTGTTATTCTCCATCAGGCTCTAAGGGAGCTGGAGAGCCTGACTCTGGACAGGGAAGTTCTCCACTTTAAACCCTTAATTTCTCATAAATACGCTGAACTTGTATATAATGGGCTGTGGTTCTCTCCCCTGCGTCAGGCTATGGACAGCTTCATAGAGGGGATTTATAGATATGTTACAGGCTCGGTCAGGGTTAAACTTTTTAAAGGGGTATGCCAGGTGGTGGGAAGAAAATCTCCCTTCTCCCTTTATGATTTAAAACTTGCCACTTATACCAGCGAGGACATTTTTGACCAGAAGGCTGCTCCGGGATTTATCCACCTTTGGGGCTTACCCTTAACTACCCTGGCCAGAGTAAGGAAGGAAAAATGATCCCCCGTTACACTCTTCCTGAAATGGAGAAGGTCTGGGCAGAAGAGGAAAAGTTTAAAATATGGCTAAATATCGAACTTCTGGTATGTGAGGCCTGGGCCAAATTAGGAAAAATACCTCCGGAAGAAGTCAAAAAGATCAGGAAAAAAGCAGGATTTGACATAGAAAAAGTTAAAAAAATAGAAGAGGAGGTAAAACACGACGTAATAGCTTTCCTGATGGATCTATCCCAGAGAGTAGGTTCTTCTTCCAGGTATATTCACCTTGGACTTACCTCTTCGGATCTGCTGGATACAACGTTTGCTATCCAATTAAAAAGAGCCTCTGAGATAATCATCAAAGACCTTGAGAGGTTGCTGCAGGTTTTGAAGCAAAAAACCCTTAAGTATAAATACACGGTTATGATGGGAAGAACCCATGGAGTTCATGCTGAGCCTATCACTCTGGGTTTAAAGTTTGCCCTCTGGCATGAGGAGATTAAAAGGAACCTGGAAAGAGTAAAAAGGGCAACCGATGAGATAGCCTACGGAAAAATATCAGGAGCAGTGGGAACCTATGCTCATCTTGATCCCAGGATAGAGGAGGAGGTGTGTGAGAGGTTAGGGTTAAAACCCTGTCCTGTATCAAATCAGATAGTTCAAAGAGACAGACACTGCTTTTACCTTAGCAGCCTTGCTATCCTTGCCTCATCCTTAGAAAAGTTCTGCTTAGAGATAAGGGGACTGCACCGCACAGAAATCAGGGAGCTGGAGGAAGGGTTTGGCAGAAAACAGAGAGGCTCCTCAGCTATGCCTCACAAAAAAAATCCCATAATTTGTGAAAGAATCTGCGGTCTTGCCAGAGTTGTAAGGTCTAACCTGCAGGCAGCTCTGGAGAATATCGCCCTCTGGGGTGAAAGAGATATCTCTCATTCTTCCTGTGAGAGGATTATTTTTCCTGATTCCACAATACTTATAGATTATATGCTGACAAAATTCACCGATCTTATAGAAAATCTGCGTGTATATCCGGAAAATATGAAAAAAAATCTTGAACTTTCAAGAGGGGTTTTCTTCTCCCAGAGATTAATGCTAAAGCTGGTGGAAAAAGGTTTATCCCGTGATGAGGCCTACAGGCTGATCCAAAAAAATGCCATGCGTTGCTGGGAAGAAGGGAAAGATTTTAGAAAACTGGTCACAGAAGATGCGAACATTGCCAGTCACCTTTCCCGGAAAGAGATAGAGGAACTTTTCGAGTTAAACTACTACACAAGGTATGTGGATAAAATTATGGAAAGGCTGGGGATAGGATAAATGGCAAGGTCTATACATCCTACAGCTATAGTAAGCCCTGGAGCAGAGCTTGCAGATGGAGTTGAAATCGGCCCTTACTCCATAATTGGAGAAAATGTAAAAATCGGCGAGGACACTAAAATCGGCTCCGGAGTATCAATCCAGGGATGGACAAAGATAGGCAAAAGATGCCATATATTTCAGGGTACAGTAATAGGTACACCAGCTCAGGATGTGCATTACAAAGGAGGGAAAAGCTCTGTAGAAATTGGAGATGATAACCTTATCAGAGAATATGTAACCATTCATCGAGGAACAGGAGAGGAAAGTATAACCCACATAGGTAACAATAATTTTATTATGGCCTACTCCCACATAGCTCACAACTGCTGGGTCGGAAATAGAGTAGTTATAGCTAATATGGGGACTCTTGCCGGATATGTCAGGGTAGAAGATAGAGCAGTAATAGGAGGACTGGCAGCTGTACATCAGTATGTGAGAATAGGAACCTGTGCCATGATAGGAGGATGCACCAAGGTGATAAAAGATATTCCCCCTTTTACCCTCGCCAATGGCAACCCTGCTTCCTTATGGGGACTAAATGTAGTGGGGCTACGCAGAGCAGGTTTTCCGTCGAGGACCCGCAGATACCTGAGTAAAGCCTATAAAATACTTTTCAGATCGGGATTAAATACCTCTCAAGCCTTAAAAAAAATAGAAAATGAGCTGGAGGGGATTCCCGAAATTGAGTATTTATGTAATTTTATTCGCAGCTCCAAAAGAGGAATCTGTAAGGAAGGAGCCAAACAACATTGATGAGCATTCCTCAGGCTCTCTTCCTTGGAATAGTTCAGGGACTCACCGAATTTCTACCCATAAGCAGCTCGGGACATCTTGTCCTATTTCAGCACTATCTGGGGCTAACAGAACCTATGGTTTTTTTTGATGTGCTTTTACACGCAGGGACCTTAGCTGCTGTAGTTATTTTTTTTCGGAAAGAGCTTTACCTTATTTTGCTTTCCCTTATAAAACCGAGCTCAGCAGGGAATTTTTCATCTCAACGCCAGATCCTCCTTGCCGTCATCCTGGGAACGATACCAACCGGAATTATAGGGTTTTTCCTAGAAAAGATAAAGGATTTCCTATTCCAGGGAGTATTTATCTCTGCAGCAATGCTTGTTCTAACAGGAATTTTGCTCTGGATGGGGGAAACACTTTCTCCCTCACAGAAAAAGAGTAAGATCGGCATATCTGATGCTTTATTGATCGGCCTGATGCAGGGACTGGCTATAATTCCAGGAATATCCAGATCAGGAGCCACCATCTCTTTTGGATTGATTAGAGGTCTGGGAAGAAGACTATCTTTTCAGTATAGTTTTTTTCTTTTTATTCCCGCAGTACTTGGAGCTTTAATTATGGAAAGTAGAGAAATTGCCTTGCAACCTGCAACAGGTGCTTTTCCTTATGTAATTGGACCCATTGTAGCCTTTGCAGCCGGTCTTGTTGCTCTGAGGGTTCTCAAAAAAATACTTCAGGAGAAAAAACTTGTTGCCTTTTCTTACTACTGCTGGGTTTTAGGAGGAGGAGTTCTTTTCATGGAAGCAGTTAAAATAATAATAAAAGTGGCTTGACAGAGATAGAGATTGGAATAAAATTTAACTGGTACTCTTAAAAAGGAGGTAGTTTTAACCATATCCAGAAAAACTCACATTAAACCAGTTGGAGCCAAGAAAAAAGAGAGGGCCATCCTGGTAGCCCTGCAGAGGGACAAGGAGACAGAAAAGGTCTGGAGTGTAGAAGATTCACTGGAGGAACTTTCTCAACTGGTACAAACAGCAGGAGGCCTTGTTGAGGCAAGACTCGTTCAATCAAGGGAAAAACCGGACCCTGCATTTTACATAGGAAAAGGCAAGGCAGAAGAAATCGCCCGCCTGTGTGAAAAGTTGAATATTGAGGTAGTTGTTTTTGACGATGACCTAACCCCTTCCCAGCAAAAGAACCTTGAGGAAAAAATTGGAGTAAAGATCGTTGACAGAACTCAACTGATCCTGGATATCTTTGCCCTTAGAGCTAACTCCGCAATGGGAAAAATTCAGGTAGAACTTGCCCAGATGAGCTATCTCCTTCCTCGATTGAAGGGAAAAGGAATCCTGCTCTCCCGTCTGGGAGGAGGGATAGGAACTCGAGGTCCAGGAGAAACCAAACTCGAAGTTGACAGGAGAAAGATCAAAGACCGGATCATAAAATTAAAAGAGAAAATTAAAAAAATAGAAAAGCAGCGTCAGGTAATCAAGAAAAAAAGGGTAAACTGGTGGACAGCAGCCTTAATAGGGTATACCAATGTAGGAAAATCTACCTTACTTAACCGTCTTGCTGAGGCAGAGGTTAAGGTTGACAACAGGTTATTTGCTACTCTTGATCCTACCACAAGGAAGATAACCCTGCCCAACAATCAGGAAATTCTTTTAACCGATACTGTAGGATTTATAAATAAGCTCCCTCACCATCTTGTAGCTGCCTTTCACGCAACTTTACAGGAGGTTAAGGAAGCCGATATCCTCATTAATGTACTGGACGCCTCTCACCCAAAAGTGATGGAGCAAAACGAGGCTACCTACTCGGTACTAAGAGAACTCGGTGCTCACACCAAACCGGTAATTAACGTTCTAAATAAAATTGACCTTATTGAAAATGGAACCAGAATAGAGAGAATAAAAAGAGCTCTGAACTACCCAATAGAAATATCAGCTTTGAAAGGATTTGGTATTGATAATCTTCTAACAAGAATAGCCGCAATGCTTGAGGAGAGGATGGTGGATACCGTATTTTATTTTCCCTATGAGAGAAATGATCTTGTATCTTTCGTCTATGAAAATGGTAGAGTAAAAGATAAAAGGTACCTTGATGGTAAAGTTGTCATCCAGGCAAAAGTTAGCCTGCCTGTTGCTGAAAAGCTGGTTCAGTACAGAAATGGAGGTAAAGCAATCGAAAAATGAAGATAGCCCTGGCTTCAGATCATGCCGGATTCAGGCTGAAGGAGGAGATAAAAAAATTTATTCAGGAAAATAACATCCAGTACACTGATTTTGGAACCTACAGTGAAGAGCGTACCGATTTTGTAGATTGGGGAGAATGCGCCATTAAAGGAATAGTTAGCGGTGAGTTTCAAAGGGGTATTCTTATATGCGGGACGGGGCTGGGAATGACCATTCTGGCCAATAAATTTTCCGGAATTAGAGCAACCCCTTGCTATGATCTTTATCTTGCAAAAATGTCAAGAGAGCACAACGACTCCAACGTGCTGGTGCTGGGAGGAAGAATAACCGCACCAGGTCTTGCCAGAGAGATAGTAAAGGTGTGGCTGGAGACAGAATTCCAAGGGGGAAGGCACCAGAGACGTCTTGATAAAATAAGACCTGTCTCTTATACACATCTCCGAGCCCACGAGACTAGGCATGATCTCGTATGCCGTCTTCTGCTTGA
>CBFDTW010000021.1:0-18134 GCA_965613085.1 uncultured bacterium
TCTTAAGGCTGGTGGTAAGGTTTGGTGGTTGGTGGCTTCGCTTAAACAAAATTAATGATACTAACTCTTTACAGCCTGGGAGAGAGAATAAACAAACTCACCTACTTTTTTTACGGTATCTTTTCCGCCTTCATTTTCCATTATCTTGCGAATAATAGCCGAACCAACTATAATTCCATCCGCAAGAGATGATAGTTTCCTTGCCTCAACCGGAGAGTAAATTCCAAACCCTATGGCAACAGGAGTGCTGGTGAAGGACCTTACCTTTTTTATAAAGGATTTTAGCATCTTTTCCTCTTTTCCTTTTTGCCCTGTTACTCCAGTATAAGATACACAGTAAATAAATCCTTCACTGCTGTTACAGACAAGTTTTATCCTGTCATCAGAACTTACCGGGGTAAGGAGAAAAATCAGAGCTAAATTGTTTTTCATTGTATATTGCTGGATATCTTTAGCCTCCTCAGGGGGAAGATCAGCTATAATTACTCCATCCACTCCAGCCTCTGAGGCCTGGTGAACAAACTTTTTTTCTCCAAACTTAAAGATAGAATTATAATATCCCATAAATATAAGAGGTATGGATGTTTTTTTCCTTATTTTCTCCACAAATTTAATAGTTTTTTCCAGGGTAACCCCCCTCCTTAAAGCTCTGTAGGAAGCAGTTTGAATAACAGGACCATCAGCCAGTGGGTCGGAAAAGGGAATACCCAGCTCAATAATATCTGCACCCTTTTCCTCCAGTTCAAAAATTAAATCTTCGGTATA
Source organism: uncultured bacterium (assembly GCA_965613085.1). Classification (GTDB taxonomy): domain Bacteria; phylum Aerophobota; class Aerophobia; order Aerophobales; family B3-G15; genus CBFDTW01. Next base: position 766 of record CBFDTW010000021.1, read on the forward strand.
CTTTAAATCAGGATATCCCGCAGTAATAAAAGGAATGAGAGCTTTCTCACCCTTTTCTCTCAAATTTTTAAATCTTCTGACTATGCGATTTTTACTAGAATTTCTCTTCAACTTGTTGCACATCTTTGTCTCCTCTACCGGAGAGATTTATAACTACTACACTATTTTTATCAAGGGAAGGAACAATCTTTATTGCATGGGCTATAGCGTGGGAGCTTTCCAGAGCAGGAATTATACCTTCAAGACGCGACAAAAGCTTGAAAGCATCAAGTGCCTCCCTATCGGTAACGGTCATATAAATAACTCTCCCTGCAAGTTTTAAATAGGAATGTTCAGGCCCCACCCCCGGGTAATCCAGACCCGCTGCTATAGAATGGGTAGGAAGAATCTGCCCATCCTCATCCTGAAGAAGAAAGCTCTTGCTTCCATGTAAGACTCCAACACTTCCTCTGGCCAGAGTTGCTCCATGATGGGATGAAGAAAGCCCAAGACCTGCTGCCTCCACTCCAACAAGCTTTACTTTTTCTCTTAAAAAAGGATAGAACATTCCCATAGAATTGCTTCCTCCCCCCACACAGGCAATTAATAAATCTGGCAATTTTTTTTCTTGAGCAAGGATCTGTCGTTTAAGCTCTCTGCCAATGACCGACTGAAAGTCTCTAACCATCATGGGATAAGGATGGGGTCCTACCACCGATCCCAGAACATAATAGGTAGTTCTAACATTGGTAACCCAGTCTCTGATTGTTTCATTAATAGCATCTTTTAAAGTCTTACTTCCCGAGTTTACTGGAACTACCTCAGCACCCAACAGCCTCATCCTGAAAACATTAATTTTTTGTCTTTTTATATCCTCCTCTCCCATATATATCCGGCAGGGAAGTCCAAAAAGAGCACTGGCTGTAGCTGTAGCAACGCCATGCTGACCGGCTCCAGTTTCAGCAATTATCCGCTTTTTCCCCATCCTCTTTGCAAGAAGCACCTGTCCTAAAGTATTGTTTATCTTATGAGAGCCAGTGTGAGCAAGATCTTCCCTTTTAAGATAAATCTTTGCCCCTCCCAGATACTCGGTTAGCCTGCGGGCAAAATAAAGAGGAGTAGGTCTTCCTGCATAGGAGGAAAGATAGAAGTTAAGTTCTTTTTGAAAACCCCTTTTGTCTTTTTTTACCTCCCTGTAAGTTCTCTCAAGTTCCTGAAGGGCAGGCATCAGTGTCTCGGGGACAAACCTTCCTCCAAACTTTCCAAAATGTCCCCGAGTATCGGGCAACCTATAATATCTCATCCTCTTCCCTCGCTCTTTTAATAAATTCTTTTAGTTTCTTTTTTGATTTTTTACCCGGAGTCTCCTCAAGACCACTTGCAGCATCCACAGCATAAGGTCTGACCTTCCGAATAGCTTCACTGACGTTCTCAGGTGTAAGTCCTCCGGAAAGAATCAAAGGAAGGCCAAATTTTTTTACCTGCTTTGCAAGCTCCCAGTCGAAAACTCTACCAGTTCCACCTCTTTTATCCTGACAGAAAGTGTCCAGAAGATAGGCATCAACACTGTAGTTCAGAATACTGTCGGGCACCTTATCCTTTATGGGAAAGGACTTTATTATCTTGCAGGGAAAGCCCTGGCAGTAGGAAGGAGACTCATCTCCATGAAACTGCAGGGTGGTTAAACAGCAAAAATTTAAAATTTCCCTTACTCTTGAGGGCTCTTCATTGACAAAAACTCCCACCCTATCAATAAAGGGAGGTAAACTCTTGATTATTTTTTTTGCCTCGACTGGAGCAATTTGCCGGGGACTTGGGGCGAAAACAAACCCGAGTGCATCTGCTCCCAGATCTGTTGCCAGAAAGGCGTCTTCTTTATTGGTAATTCCGCATATTTTAATTTTAACCATGACAAAGCTGCCTTAATTTACTGGCAGGATTGCTGCTCCGTAAAATAGCCTCTCCCACCAGAAAAGCTCTTATTCCTTTTTCTCTCAGCACCCTTATATCTGCAGAAGTTTTTATACCGCTTTCGCTAATTACAAGATGAGAGCGGGAAAGAAGGGGCAAGATTTTTTCTGTTACATCCAGATTAACCTCAAAACTTTCTAAATCTCTGTTATTAATCCCTATTATAAGAGGTGGGGGAAGATGTGAGATCTTTTCAACATCTTCAGGAGAATGAACCTCTATTACAGGTGAAATCTTTAGACCTTTTGCCAGTTGATAAAGCCTGGATAATTTTTTCTTATCCAGAACTCTTGCAATTAAAAGAACAGCATCAGCTCCGTATAACCTTGCCTCAAATATCTGATATTCATCGATTATAAATTCCTTAGCAAGAACAGGTAAAGAGCTTGCTTTTCTAACCTCACTTAGATCTTTCAGGTTCCCTCCAAAAAATTTCCCATCAATTAAAACAGATATGGCTGAGGCGCCATTTTTCTCATAAACTCGGGCAAAATAAGAAGGGTCTAAATCCTCTCTTAAAATACCTGCGGAGGGGGAAAATCTCTTGATCTCGGCAATTATACCCGGTCCTTTTCTGCAAAAGACACTTTTCTTAAAATTCCTGGGAGGGGGGACTTTTCTCAATTTTTCTTTTAATTTATCCAAAGACAAATTGCTCTTTTTTCTTTCTACCTCTTTTTTCTTGGCATTGAGTATTTTTTCAAGGAAAAGTGCAAACATTTTCTCTTGAGGTACCTTAAGAAAAACTTCTGGTAAACTCTATTAGCTGATTTATCTTCTTCAGCGCCTCTCCTGAATCAATTAACTCTGCTGCAATCTTTATCCCTTCTCTAAAATTGGCAGCAACTTTTGCTCCTACCAGACAAAAAGCAGAGTTGGCCAGTACTATTTCTCTTTTTGCTCCTTTTTCCTTCCCCTCCAGAATGCGGTAGATTATCCGGGCATTTACTTTCTTATCCCCTCCTTTAATCTGATCCAAAGGCCACCTGTTTATACCAAGATCTTCCGGCTCCACCCAGTAACTGATAATCTTTTTCCCTTTTAGCTCCACCACCATGGTTTTCCCGGTCACGCTAACCTCATCCAGTCCATCCTCTCCCCGGACTATAAAAGCTCTCTCAGCTCCCAGATTCGATATAACCTCGGCCAGAGTTAAAAGTAGAGAAGGATCGTAAACTCCCATAAGGCGAACATTTGCCCTGAGAGGATTGGTCAGGGGACCCAGCAGGTTAAATGCTGTCCTTAATCCTATTTCACGTCGAGCAGGCAGGGCATACTTCATAGCTTGATGAAAAAAAGGAGCGAAGAGAAAACCTATACCTATCTCTTCAAGAGCCTTTTTTACAAGATGAAAAGGTAAATCAAGTCTGACTCCCATCTCCTCCAGAACATCAGCACTTCCACACTGACTTGATAGAGCCCGGTTGCCATGTTTGGCCACCTTTACACCCGCAGCTGCTACCACAAAAGCACAGGTTGTCGAGATGTTGAAAGTCCCAAGATTGTCCCCTCCTGTACCACAGGTATCCACAAGAACGTCCCCATCCCAGCTAAAACTTAAAGCTTTCTCCATCATCTCTTCCGCCATTCCTGTTATCTCATCCACAGTTTCTTTTTTCATTCTAAGGGCAGTTAAGAAGGCAGCAATTTGAGCAGAAGTTGCCCTGGCTTCCATTATCTCGGACATTACCTTCCTTGCCTGAGTTTTGCTCAGGCTTTTTCCCTCTACCAGCATTGCCAGAGCTTCTCTAATCATTTTATCATTAACCTTTTCACTCATCCGGTATGCACCAGGTCTTCTGGTGAAAACACTCTTTGAGATTTAAAAAATTCCTAAGTAGTTGCATACCTGCTCTTGTAAGTATGGATTCGGGATGAAACTGTACCCCAAATATCGGATAACTTTTGTGTCTTACCCCCATTATCTCTCCTTCGTTTGTCCAGGCTGTCATCAAAAGAGAAGAAGGGAGAGTATCTTTTTTGATTATTAAAGAATGATAACGGGTAGCTACGAAAGGATTCTCTATCTTATGGTAGATATCCTTTCCGTAATGATAGATAAGAGAGGTTTTTCCATGCATCAGTCTTTTTGCTCGAACAATCTTGCCTCCGAAAACTTCCCCGATGCACTGATGACCAAGACAGACTCCCAGAATGGGAATAATACCGGCAAAATGTTCAATTACCTTATTGGATATCCCAGCATCAGATGGTCTACCAGGTCCGGGAGAGATAACAATTGCCCGTGGGTTTTTCTTTTTTATCTGGTGCAGGGAGATCATATCATTTCTGTAGACCTCTATTTTCTCCCCTAACTCGCCAAGATACTGAACCAGATTATAAACAAAGGAGTCGTAATTATCAATTACCATAACCACTCTGTCCCCTCCTCAGCAAGTTCTATCGCTGTGACTAAAGCCCTGGCTTTGTTCTGGGTCTCTTTAAACTCGTTTTCTGGAATAGAATCGGCAACAATCCCTGCTCCTGCCTGAATGTAAGCTGTATTATCTTGAATTATCATCGTCCGAATAATTATACAGGTATCCATATTACCTGAGAAACTGAAATAGCCAAGAGCTCCTGCATATGGCCCTCGGAGGGATGGCTCAAGCTCTTCAATTATCTGCATAGCTCTTACCTTGGGTGCTCCAGAGACAGTTCCTGCCGGAAAGCATGCCCGCAGAAGGTCAAACTGGTCTAAACCTTTACGCAACTTTCCACGAACCTCGGAAACAAGGTGCATCACATGGGAATACCTCTCAAGGGAAAAAAGTTCTTTAACCTCCACAGTTCCATACTTACAGACCCTTCCCAGATCATTTCGACCCAGATCAACAAGCATTATATGTTCGGCTCTTTCCTTTTCATCTGTAATCAACTCTTCTGCCAGTTTAACATCTTCCTTCTCGGATCTGCCTCTTGGTCTTGTTCCTGCAATGGGCCTCAGTATTACATCCTCCCCTTCCTTTCGTACAAGAATCTCCGGAGAAGAACCCACTATAGAAAAATCATCAAATTTTAAAAAGTACATATAAGGAGAAGGATTTAAAGACCTCAAAACTCTGTAGATATCAAATGGAGAGGAATAAATTTCTCTGGCGAACCTCTGAGATAAGACAACCTGAAAGATATCTCCATCCCTTATATACTCCTTGGCCTTTTTTACAGCCTTTATAAAATCCTCCTGGGCAAAGTTTGACTTAACCTTTTCTTTTTTTCTTTTAACATTCTTAACCTTCTGCACCTGCGGTAGCTTGCACCTCAGCCTGGAAACTATTTTCTCAATTCTATCTTTTGTTCTACGGTAGATTTTTTCCGGTGATTCTCCATTTAAAAAAGCAAAACTTATGATTTTTATCCTGTGATCCAGATGATCAAAGATAACTATATTTCTGGTGAAGATGAAAAAAAGGTCGGGAAAACCTGAATCCTCCTTATTTAAAGAAGGGACTTTTTTTTCCCAGAATTTAATCACATCGTATCCAACGTAACCAACCGCTCCTCCAAAGAAGATGGGAAGGTAAGGAAGATTGACCACTTTAAACCGGTGCATAATCTTTTTAAGGATAAAAAGAGGGTCATCATCAACTTCATAAACTTCTGTATTTCCTGTTGAGGAGGATAGATAAGCTCTTTTACCTTTACTCTGAAAAATCATAAACGGGTCAATTCCTATAAAGGAGTATCTGCCAAGACGCTCTCCTCTTTCCACACTTTCCAGAAGATAGGTGTAATCTTCCCATTTTCCCATCGAATCTTCCTTTTCCAGATGAAGCTTTATAAAAGCAGAAACTGGAGTTTCCAGATCGGCGAGTATCTCGCGATAAACAGGAATTAAATTACCCTCCCTGCAAAGTCTCTCAAACTCTCGGGGTTCCGGATGATACATTTTATCCTCTATTTCCAAAAAAATGGGCCCGCGATGGGCCCTTTTGTCTCTGGCCTCATCTTCTCTCATCTATCTCTATTTTCCTTTCTACTCTCTTCTTAACTTAAATTAACCAGCTTGCCTTTTTATTTAATCTTTTTGTTTAATTTTACTTCTTAATTTCCGTCTCTCCCTCCAGTATTACCTTCCCGTATTTTGTCAGAACTTCTGCTTTTCCCCTTATTTTTATAGCAGATGTGTGCCGCGTAAACTGAGCTACCATTAACTCTCCCTTGTCCAGCTTCTCTGTATGGTGAATTTTGGTTAGCTCTCCCCGGGTTAACCCGCTAATGGTAACTCCCCTTTCCAGAGCTTTAACCACAATATAATCGCCTGTGACTACATTTTGTATATCCATGGTGGTATCTTTTTAGCAAATATAAAAAATTTTGTCAAATTTTATGTTTAAGGATGTTTTTTCCGGTGATGCAGGTAGCGGGGGCGGAGCTCTATGAGAAAAGATGTAAAGAAATACGGTATTTACTATAAATATAACTGTTAGCACTATAATAACCTTTCCCAGGAAACTAACCTCTCCCGAGGGACCAAAAAAAGTACCCACCCCTCCCCCAAAAGCTGCTCCGGTGCTTGCACCTCTTCCAACCTGAAGGAGAATTGCTCCTATTAAAAGGACACACACAATAACCTGCAGAATAAAAAAAACACCCATTATTTTCCCCCGTATTTTACTATTTTGACAAAGGAAATAGCATCTAAACTGGCACCCCCCACCAGAGCTCCATCAATATCGGGTTGATCCATGAGCTCCCTTATGTTATCCGGCCTGACGCTACCTCCATATTGAATTCTTACTGACTGTGCTATTTTTTCACCACAGATTCTCTCAAGAATCTCCCTGATGAATTTGTGCATCTTTTGAGCCTGTTGAGGAGTAGCAGTTTCTCCGGTTCCTATTGCCCAGACCGGTTCATAGGCAATGACAATCTGACTAATCTGGGAAGGGTTAAGACCTGAAAGGGAGCCTCTTAACTGAGATTCAACCACTTTTTCTGCAAGTCCTTTTTTTCTCTCTTCTAACTTTTCCCCGATACACACAAGAGGCCTCAGACCAAATTTCAATGCTGCCTTTATTTTCCTGTTTACTTTTTCATCAGTTTCACCAAAATACTCTCTTCTTTCCGAGTGCCCCAGAATGACGTACCTGCACCCCACATCAACCAGCATCAGAGGCGATACCTCGCCTGTGTATGCTCCTTTTTCCTCCCAGAACATATTTTGAGCACCAACTGCTATTCCTGTTCCCTGAAGAAGAGTTTTTACCTTCTGCAAATAAGGGAAAGGGGGGAAAACGACAGTCTCCACATCCTCGTAACTGTTAAGCTCCAAAATAAGTTTCCTTACAAGATTCTCTGCTTCCATGGAGGTCTTGTTCATCTTCCAGTTGCCACCAATAATGGGTTTTCGCACCTTTTTCTCCTTACTTTTTATTTATCCTTTAAAACGGAAACCCCGGGAAGTTCTTTTCCTTCAAGAAATTCAAGAGAGGCTCCTCCTCCAGTGGATACATGAGTCATCTTATCCAGCAACTTTTCTTTTTTCAGTGCAGCAATAGAATCCCCTCCTCCTACAACAACTGTGGCACCTGTAGCAGCCAGTTTCCTGCCAATCTCCCTTGTTCCCCTGCTGAACTCCTCCACTTCAAAAAATCCCAGGGGACCGTTCCAGAAAATAGTCTTTGCCCCATCAATAAAGCTACTAAAGCATTTTATAGTCTCAGGACCTATATCAAGTCCCATCCAGTCTGCTGGAATATCCCTCTGGCCAACTATTTTAACTGGGCTACCACTTTTTGCCTCAGGGGCAACAACATGATCCAGTGGTAGCAGAACCTCACAGTTAGCTTCTTTTGCCTTCTCCATAATTTTTAAAGCCTCCTTTACCTTCTCCTCTTCAACAAGTGATCTGCCAGTAGGTATTCCCTGAGCCCGCAGAAAAGTGTAAGCCATTGCTCCACCAATAAGGATTTTCTGACATTTACTCAAGAGATTTCTCAAAACACCTATTTTATCAGAAACCTTGGCTCCACCCAGGATAGCTATAAAAGGGGATACAGGATGGGTCAAAATGTTGCTCAAAACTTCCAGCTCTTTAGCCATAAGAAGACCTGCTACTGCTGGAAGAAATCTTGCAACGCCTACGGTGGAGGCGTGAGAGCGATGTGCTGTTCCAAAAGCATCGTTTACATAAAGGTCAGCCAACCTGGCAAGCTTTTTTGCAAATTCCGGATTGTTTTCGGTCTCCTCTTTGTAAAAGCGAGTATTTTCTAACAGAACTACCTCACCAGGTCTTAACTTCCTCACCACCTTCTCAACTTCACTGCCCACACATCCATCCAGCTTCTTTACCCTCCGGCCCAAAATCTCAGAGAGCCTCTCACCTACCCTGTCCATCTTTAACTGGGGAACTACCTTTCCCTCTGGTCTTCCCAGATGGGACATCAGGATAAGAGAGGCACCTTTTTTCAAAATATAGTCTATGGTAGGAAGGGATGCCCTTATTCTCATATCATCGAGAATTTCACCGGTCTTTTTATCAACAGGAACATTAAAATCTACTCGCATCAAAACTTTCTTTCCGGCAAGGTCAACATCCTTTACCGAGAGCTTGGTCATTTTTACCTCCTATCTTCTGGCCATATACTCTGCAAGGTCTACAACTCTGCAGGAATAACCCCATTCATTATCATACCAGCCAAGCACCTTGACCATTCTTTTCTGAATAACCCTTGTAGAATCGGCATCAAATATGGAGGATGCAGGGTTGGTGATGAAGTCACAGGAAACAAGAGGCTCCTCACAGTAGACCAGAATATCTTTAAGCTTCCCTTCAGCAGCTTCTTTAAAGGCAGCATTAACCTCCTCAACTGTTACATCTTTCTCCAGCTCTGCTACCAGATCAACCAGAGAGACATCAGGAGTTGGTACTCTTATTGCTATACCGGTTAGCTTCCCATTTAACTCAGGGATAACCTTCCCTACAGCTTCCGCTGCCCCGGTAGTTGTTGGAACCAAGGAAAGAGCAGCCGCTCTTGCTCTTCGAAGATCCCTGTGGGGACCATCCAATAGCATCTGATCATTGGTATAGGAATGGATGGTGGTCATAAGACCCCGTTTTATTCCAAAATTATCCATTAATACTTTGGCCATGGGAGCAAGACAGTTGGTGGTACAGCTGGCGTTGGAAACAATGTGATGTGTCGATGGGTCGTAAGATGTCTCATTTACACCTATTACAAAAGTCGGGACATCTCCTTTTGCTGGTGCAGTAATAATTACCTTCTTTGCTCCTGCCTCAAGATGCAGAGCAGCCTGTTCTTTTTTCCTGAAAAGTCCGGTAGACTCAACCACTATATCCACCTGCATCTGCTTCCAGGGAAGCTTAGCAGGGTCTTTTTCCGATGAAACTCGAATTTCCCTCCCATCAATTATCAGAGAATCACCCTTTGCTTTAACTTCTCCGGGGTAGGGCCCATGTATAGAGTCCCACTTGAAAAGATGCGCCAGAGTTCTGGCATCAACAAGATCATTTAGTGCTACAAACTCAAGATCCGAACCTTTATCAAGAGCTGCTCTTAAAGTCAGCCTACCTATTCTTCCAAAACCATTTATCGCCACTTTAGCCATTATTGATCTCCTCCTTGTTTTGCAATTTATTTTTATCCTATAAACAGGTTAAAAACTCAGGAAGCTGTAGAGAGAAAGTGGTCCCATCCTCCGGATTTTAACTTCTTTCTCTCACCTTTTTTATTGAGAAGGAAAAGCCCGGAGCCTTCCAGGATCTTCCCGATCCTTGTAACCTGGAAGCTAACAATTTTTTCTACATTGGTGGTAGCTGGAGCGGTAAATAAAAGCTCATAGTCTTCCCCCCCATGAAGGGCAACCTCCAGAGGAGATCTGTTCAATTCGTGACAGACTTTTTCTGTTTCAGATGCTATAGGAAGATTTTTTTCCCATATTTCTGCTCCAACCCCGCTTTCCTCCAGGATATGGTACAGGTCAGATGAAAGACCATCACTTAAATCAATCATTGCCGTCGCAACCCCTCCCATGGCTATCTCTCTTGCCTCCTTTATTCTGGGAAAGGGCATAAGCCATCTTCTTCTAAGAGAATCTGTTGCAGAAGGAAGGTGCAGCTTTTTCCCTTCCTTAAGGGACAAAAATCCTGTAGCGGCCCTTCCTATATCACCGGTAAGGTACACACTATCACCTGGTTTTGCTCCTGATCTTAAAACAGCCCTACCTGCCTCTACCTCCCCTACGACAGATATACTTATAAAAAAAATCCGGGAGCGAACTATATCTCCCCCGCTTATCTCCAGATTCAACCTGGTGGACAAATCCACCAGTCCTTTGTAAACTTCCTTTACCCTGGAGGAGAGGAAAGAGGTGGGAATGCCAAAAGTCACAAGAGCAAAAACAGGATAACCCCCCATGGCAGCAATATCAGAGGCATTAACAGCCAGTGCTTTCCACCCCACCTGGTAAGGGTGAACAAACTCCCATCTAAAATGGACATTTTCTACCAGAGTATCAGTGGTAAAAAGATAGCTGTAACCTTCTCTCCCTTTTATTACCGCTGCATCATCTCCAATTCCTACCAGCACCTTTTTTTGAAAAGGAGAAGCCAAAGACCTTATCCACCTGATCAGCTCTGCCTCACTTATATCCATAGCCTTCCATAGGATCTTTCTGGTTGGGGCGGGAGGATTCGAACCTCCGAATGGCGGATCCAAAGTCCGCTGCGTTACCGCTTCGCCACGCCCCAAGGAAATTTCTCAAGCGCCTTTCTATCCTTAATTTCAGCAGTTCCTAAAGGTAGATGTTTGTTTCTCATTTCTGGTCTTGTGACCAAATTGTGACTACCCTCTGCATTCTTTCGCCTAGAAGGCTTACCGCACTTCTTTTATGGTCGGGTGAAAGATGTGCGTATCTTAAGGTCATGTTGAACAACTTGTGCCCCATAAGCTCCTGAACTGTTCTCAAATCCACTCCGTTCATAACAAGGTGCGAGGCAAAAGTGTGTATCTCTCGTTTTTCCTTGATCTTGCTATCCATAATATATATAAGTTTCTGGCTAAAGTCAACATCCTGCCATTTTAACTTTAATATCTCACCCAATCTCATACCAGTATTTAAAGCCATAATAACAATGGGGCGAAGATGCTCGGAACACTCTTCAATTAATCGTTTAATTTCATCTGGCTCTAAATATCTTATTCTTTGATTATTCTCTTTGTAAAATTTAACTTTTGCCACAGGATTGTACAAACATTTCCCCCATTCAATAGCTTTGTAGTATAAAGTTTTTAAGCAGGCGAGCTCTCTATTTACAGTGGATGGCGTGACTTGATTTATTCTTTCTTTTTTATATTTTTCCAGATCAAAAGGCATTATCTCATGCAGGTATTTGTTTCCAAAAATATGAGCAAGACCCCGTAAAATTTACCTTTGTCCATACTGCATAGATATGTATTTTTTACAGCTGGCAGTCTTTTCCCCCAATTGAATATAGCTTTTTGTGCTCTGGTAGATTTTCCTTTTGATCTAACCTCTGGAGCCAAACCGCAAGTCTCGGAATTTATTCCGAGGTAGTTAACCACCTATTCAAGAATTTACTAAAGGTGTCCTCTAAGTACAAAAGAAATAGTTATGAGCAAAATGAGAGATAAAATAGCTCTCGTCTGCACATGGGACCAGTTATCTCAAGGATCACTTATTTTGTATTTCTCGATTTCCTTTCGTATTGGAAAAGTCCAAGCAATCTCAGGTTTTGCTCTCTCAATAAATACGCTTGCAGGGATGCAATAGTGTTCTACCGATTGAGTTCCGATTCCTAAAACCAAGTGAATTTCATATTGTCTTTTGTTACGGAGGCACTCCTTGGCTTTCTCATACTCTGCATTTGTAAAGTAACAGAACAGGACATCTGATAGCTTCTTTGCGGCAGTACCTTTGACTTCGACGAAAATGTTTCCCTCTTCATCTCGGAAGTCAAAACCGCGCTCTCTTCTTTTCTTTCTCACCAATTCAATGTGCCTTTTTTGTTTAAAGTATTGTTTAACACGTTCTTCAGCCTCTTTCGCAACATTCATTATAATCACCTCTCGTTATTCTGAGTAATATGGCGGTTAACAAGTTATATATACTGTCATCCAGTTAAAAACTGTCTAATGTCACCTTTGAGTAAAAGTTAAGTAATCCCAAGAGCTATCACTCCATTGGGTTTAAGAGTGTTATTTTTTAAATCTTCTCAAATCGCCAGTGATACGGATTTTTTGATAACATCAACCGCACACCGCTTTTATTTATCGGATCTTGGATCAATACTCCAACCTCTGGAGCAGCTCTTATAGGGGAGAGTTTATGTTGCTTCGATAGTTTTCTCTCAATTTTAGGAATACCAGAGAGACTCCTGAATTGCTTAAGAAGATTATCTTTTTGACGCCATAATAAGCGAGAAATGGTGAAGGTCATTGGGTGGGAATCCCAGGGGCCTCGGACAATGTTGCGGGGATCAAATTTTCCTTCCCCTTTGAACAGATAACCATACTGGCTGAAGAATGTAGCTAAGACAAATGCACTTATTTCAATAGGTTCACCGTCAACGATGTATTCGGCTCCCCACATGTAATCGGTAAAATATTGTAAGATTGCATCAAAACCATCAAGGATGTCACGATGTTTGTAACCTCTCTTTAGCTCTATTGCTACATAAGCAGATCTTGATATTTTCGCAGCCGTGATGATCCCCTGTACAAGAAGATCGGGATGTTTTCCCCGCTCAATATTTTTAACCTCAAATACACCCCATTGAGGACGCTGGATATTTTTCCTCTCATCGAATACTTTTAGTCCTTGATCAGTGAGCCAGTCACCAACGCTTATTTTCACTTCATGTTCATTATGAGGACTTTCCTTTTTTGAGTGGGCCATTAGCTTGCCATAGATACCCACGCCTTTACAGGCGTGGTACTTTATAATTCAAGCTGCGCTTGTCCTGCATTTTCCTTTTCCTGCAGCTCTATGTATTTTCTTATTATCTCTTCGTTTATTCCCACCATGGAAACAAAATAACCTTTTCCCCATATTCCTTACCCTTTTACAAGTATTTTCCTTCTATAGCGGGTTATCCATACAATGTAGTATTGGGTTCTATATACTGTAATACTGTATGTGCTAATTTTTTGAGTTTCATGCCTCTATTATACCAAAGAACGGAAGATGCACGAAATTGCTCTCATCCCCACCTTTACAGGTGGGGATTCCGGTAAATTTAAAATTAAGCATTTTCGGACTTTCTCAACTTACTTTTCTTGAGAGAAAAAGTTGGTTTGAAAAGCACCGCATCTTTTATTTGGCCAGTTAGCTACCCTTGCACCAAGGAACTTTACCATGGGCGTATATCTAAGCAATATTTAGTTTTCTCACCCCTTTTTATATGCGATACCCACCATTTAATAATGTTCTCATTATCTATAGTGGCCGAAAAGCGTACAGAAGTCCCACTTGCACATTTTGTTATTTGCATATCTTCTCCAACATCAGCTACCATTTTTATGCCATTAAGGTAAATATCACAGAGGACTTTTAGGGGGACAAGATAAAGGTTAGGATCATTAATCACAATCTTTGTATTGACAGTTGTCACATCCAGGGAAACTTTTCCCCATGAGTTAGAGACAGTTATTATTTTAAGATCCGGAATTACTATTGTGGGTTTTTCACCTGTCGCTGGGGGTAAAGATTCCTCTAAGGTATCATAGTTGGGCTTGATTTTATCCTCTTTTTCTTCTCCTGGCGCAGTCGATTGCTCCTCCTCTGCCTTTACTCCTGGATCATCAACAAGAGAGGAGCAAGCACTAATTGAGGCATACGCACCAATGTTAAAAAGAAACAGTAACAAAGAAAAGATAAGGATGGTTACTTTAAAGCCTGAAGTCATCATTTTTTTCTATTTTCATTTTGTGTAATCACTCCTTTCTCAGGATCAAGTCTTATCCTTGCCCCGCAATCACATTCAACAATATTGCCAAACTCAAAAAGGGTTACATCGTACTGGTGCCCGCATATCGGGCAGATTATGGCCAATTTTTGCTCTCAAACAAATCATTTCTCTTTTAAGCCATTAATGAATAAGGCCATCCTGTAGGATTCTCTGGAAAAGGTTAATCTATCCAGGGCGAGGATTATAGAGACAACACCAATGAGCGAGAAGACAACTCCTAAAACTCTTGCAAAGTCACACAGAAGCCTTAGCTGGGACATCATAAAATCTTTGGGAGGTGCTGCATAGGCCTGCTGAACAAGAGTGAGCTTGCCAACATAAAAGTACACTCCTATTCCAGCTAATGTGAGAACTGCTCCTAAGGCGATAAGAAATAAGAGAACGATCTTTTCTGTTTTATGCTGTTTAAGGCGTTTTTTGACTATTGCCTCTAAGGACCTTCGGGGCATTTAGTGCCTCCTTAATTTTTTGTTAACTAAGCTTGCCAAGAGGCAGATATTTCTGAAAATTATGGTAGCAAAAATCAGGGATTTGTTAAACTGAGATATACTGGTTAGATTATGATTCAAAGTGCATCCTGATTACTCATCATCTCTGCCCAAGACAATAAGAAAAGGTCATCTCCATCCAGTGTAGCTCTTGATCAGTGATGCTGCCAGTTGCCATATTCGGTACACTCAAAGCAAAACGTTAACCCTTGTGCGTTGACACTGCCAGGTTTGCCATCAAACTTTACCAATTCGTTTGTGACACTCCTTCAAAATGGCTCTGGAATAATCACCTTCGTCGTCAGAATCTGGGCGTTTGCTCACTAATTTATAAAGACCAGGTTCCTCCCCTGTTTCTGATCGTTTAACATAATAGGGAATTTCAAGTGCAAACCGTCGCTCATAATCGTATAGTAATTTAGTAATTCTCTCAGCTGCGAGTAGTTCCACCCATAAATGGTGATCGTGATTTCCCGGTATATATACAATCCTGCCTAGATTTACCCTTTCTATAAGAGGTATAAGAAAAGCCTTAGCGTTACTATAAGTTTCATCCTCATCTGCTTCTGACAACTCTAAGATATCTCCAACAAGAATCAATTCTTCTATTCCACTATCACTTTAAGACTCCTGGCCATATACGTTCAACTTGCTTAAGAAATCTAAGGCAGTCCAGGAGTGTTGGAATGCTTTCTCTACCTCTGATGATGAAATTCCTCGTGATGAGAATTGAGGGTACCACTGACCAACCCTTGACTCATGGACCCTTACCCTTCTGGTTCTTCAATTCTGCGCAAGAAAATTACTGTTTCTCCATGGATACTGATCAAAATATACTCTATGTCCTGAGCGTTAGTAGGATTTGTTACTTCCACGATCCCTTGCTCTCCCGGATTTATCACGCCAGGATAATGGGCTATATCAGTAACTATTTGTGCTCTATACGCCGCTTTATCAAATGTCACCAAGAGATACTCGTCAAGAAGATGGTTCATCTCCAACGGAATTTTTGAATCGTTGCAAATAGTAAGAGTAATCGCATGAAGTTCCACATCTGCCCAACAATAAATCGAAGGATCAGCCCACTCTTTTTTGTAAGAGTATCTTACTCCATCTTCTGTTCTCACCACTTTAGTAAAAGCCTCTTTCAGTTTGTCAGTGTTGGTGATAGAAATTCCAAAGAAATTCGAAGCAAAAGCTATGCAAGTAAATGACAGAAGCCATCCACCAAGAAAACCCACAATTAAGGCTTTTTTGCCCATTATTGTCTCCTTTATCGTTAATTCACGGCTTTTCACGAGTTCTATAATACTTCTTTACCTCTCTCACCACCTTCTTAAGAGACAATAAAATGGGGAGTTAAGAGAAACCCCAAAATTTTTCGAATTCATCACCAACCTCAAAAGTTTCCCATTCCCTGGCCCAGTTTCTGTTTGCAAGCAACTCTTGCCCACCACCCCCTTGGGCACAAATATACTTGCCGTTATGAGTCTGAAGTGCAATCTTATTTCTTCCCTTTATAACCAGGGTAAAAGTCTCATGGTGCTTAATCCAATGCCTATCGGGCCTGAGCTTCCCTCCACCTCCCCCTTCTGCTCTCACAAATTTGCCATTACATGCCTTTAAGGCCACTTGAGAGTCTCCCAACTTCACTATTTCAAAAGTTTCCCATTCCCTGGCCCAGTTTCTGTTTGCCATGAGCTCTTTATTTCCTCCCTCCTCTGCACAGACATATTGACCATTATGAGCCCGAAGGTAAGTCAGATAACATCCCGGAGTAAAATCCGCTGTCGAGTCAATACGGGGAATTTCCTCCATTTCAAGACTGGCTAAAGATAAACCACGCACAACAATCTCTCGGTACTTGGGATTTTTGTTTTTAATAGCGTCAGAGGTAAAAAGCAAAGGGCTCTTAACCTTAAGATAGCCATATCTATACAAAAGCTGTGGTGCATTTTCTGTCATTCTGAAGTATTTTCCAGAAAAATTGTCAATGTAGAAATAAAAGTGAATACCCCTGGGGTTTATTTTTTCTATTCTAAATTCGTGCACCCTATGGGTATGACCTGAGAAAACTAAAATTGGTTTTTCAGTAGTTTTCCGGGGTTCTCGAGAAATAAGAGCTAAGAATTCATCCGCCAAGTGAGGGTATATATATCGAGTCCGATCTCGACATCCTTCTGAACTAAAATAAACTAAACAGGGGATCCGCAATTTCCTATTGAAACATACCTCTGACAAAGAAGGGTTTAAAAAATCACCTATTTCACGTATTGCAGTCATGGTTCTTTTTCTCTTCTTAAAATACTCCCATAATGGTTCGTAGTACTTTCTAAGTACCTCCATAGCCTTCTTGCGATTGTCTTCTGAACCTTCTTTTAATACTTCTTCATACCAACATCCAATATCTTTTTCCTCTGGAACTTTTCTAATCTGTAGTAAAGGGGCGTGAGTAAACACAAGTATCAATTTTTCATTTTCGCTATTTAGCTCCCTTCTTAAAGCTTGCGTGTGTTCCCTTGTTATGCCTCGTACATGAGGTCCACCCTCCTTAAAATCATATGCAAAAAGAGGAGAACCAGCTATGATTTGCTGTTTTGATGGATATACATCATGACCTGTATTTAGAAGCAGAATATGGCACTTCCCAATATGCAACTCAAAATCCAGGTCATAATTAACCTCGGTTAGATATTGGGAGAGTATCCATGATTTTGGTTTAATAAGCCAAAAACTCTTATCACCCCAGTCATCTACAAGCGATGCCCTCCACTTGCTCATTAAGTACAGTTCAACTGAACCGAGACTTCCTTTTTTCCTAATAACCTCTTTGAAAGTTTTTCTCATTGCACGAGAACGTATTTTTCCCTGTCTCTTATACACATCTGACGCTGCCGTCGAAGGCTTATGTGTAGATCTCGGTCGTCGCCGTATCCTTAAAAAAACAGATATTGATTATCCGTACTCTTCCCATTCTT
>CBFDTW010000022.1:0-18106 GCA_965613085.1 uncultured bacterium
ATATGTTATTTCCTATTTTCTGCTCTACTGTATATGACATAGTATTAATAATAACTATAAAATTTATTTTGTCAACCTCTTTGGTCCTATTTTTCATACATAGTTATTAAATTGGAGGGATTTTGAGATAATAAAGACTACAGCAATTTAATAAGGGGGATAGGTAAGATTTTTTAATAGATTAGCAGCAAAGATAAAATCACAGATAAGATAACAAAATTTTCTGCTGGGTTATCTCAAGGGCTGGATGAACCAAATTTTAGGGAAAGTCCTGCATTATTGTCTTGTCGGTACATTTAATTAAATTTTTGTGATGGAATGGTTATTTTGTAAATTTCGGGAAATCCCGTTGGTGTTGCAGCTATGCCGCAGTTGAGGATGAAGTTTTTTATACTTCTATTTTCAGGGATGACAAATATAAATACCCACTCATAGCAATCTCCCGGTCTCATGATACCTTCGGTTTCCTCTTCAACAGGGAATATCCTTATTTGCCCTGATTTGAGGGTATTTATTATTCCAACCCATTCTGTGTAAAATATATTCTTGCACTTACATTCCAGCTCTCCCTTTATTTTTGATATCCTTTCTCCTTTTTTATAAACTCGAGTTTTTAATTTCCCTCCACTTTCGTATCTATCTACTATCACCATATCGTCGTTTCTAATATAACCCTCACCAGAATATTCCTCCCCTTTATTATCAACCGCAGATGCATTTATTTGCCGAATGTACTTTTCTCCATCATTTGTTACTTTTACCATCACCAATACAATTTCCATTCCCTTTGCCACCGGATGTTCTGAAAAGAAATTATCCAGAAGGTCTCCTCCCAAGAAAACCTCAGATAAATTGGAACGTTTATACCTTTCAACTAAGAGAAGAGAAAATTTTCCATATCCGAGCTTTCTTTGAAGCAGTTGTATTTTCTCGTTAATCTGCTCTATTTTCTCCTGATAGTATAGTTTTTCTTTTTCCAGCTTTTCTATCTCTTCCTTTATCTGTGATTCGTTAGATATATTAGCAGCTGCAACATTTACCCTGGAACATGGTAGCATTAAAAGAAAAACTATGGCTACAAAAATTAACAATCTTCTATATCTTTTCCTAAGACCTCTTTTTTTGCTTACTGGTCCATTCATCATATCTTTTTTTCCATAGTTCATTTAATTCTCCATCAGTATAGAATACATCAACCGATGATATTTTCTCTTCGGAATCAAGATAGGTCCATACCATAAGCTGTCTGTTTCCCCTGTACCACTCATAGGAATTACCAAAAATATCCGGTTCTTCATATGGCTTTCCATATTTGCTGGTGAGAGAATTAATAAACTGCTTAACTTTCTCTGAAGAAAAAACACTGGGAATATGAATTTGTATAACCCACAATTTATTGTCTATAAACCAGAAATCTATATCTGATCTCATTCCAAGAGATGTTTTCAAACAAGAGGTGGACAAACGAGTGCAGCCGATGAGTTTGCTCTCAGGTGGGGTTGTTTCTTTCCAGAATTCTTCTCCTTTCTGCGCCTCTTTTCTATAGGATTCTTTCAACTCTTTAACTGACATTCCAAGCTTTGCCTTATCCCATCCTTCAATTGATGCTGGCTGAGCAAATACTTGAGAGGCAAGCAATAAAGCCATACTCACACCTGTAAAGCCTGTTAAAGCTTTTTTACATCTCATCCTTATTCTCTCCTTCCAGAGTTTCACAATTAATGTATTTCTTTTTTGGCGTTTAGCAAGTATTCCGGGCAATAGATTCTATGATTATAAGTCGAGGACAGAGTTTATAATCCAACCCTCACTCTATAAATTACCTTGATCTCCTGGTTCCGGGGGATATTTACCTCGAACCTTACTGTAAAGGCATCAATTTTTTGGTAAGGGTGGGTGCTTTTTATTATCTGCCAGTTACCTGATAATGGTTCAATTATTCCCACCGTTACATCTTTTTCTTTGTGATTTTTTATTGTAATCTCCCACTCTGATTCACGGAGTTTGGAGGTAATTTCTCTGTAGTCCGTCTGAACTCTCTCTGCCACCATATCAAAAGCCTCGCCAACTTTAAACCTTACTTCCTCATCTTTCGGGGTATGTTGTATCCTGTCCTCACCTATAAACTGTAAGCTTCCATTCTCTTCTTTGTAGACACGCATAACCCCCGCCGGGAGAGGAATGCCCAGATTATTGTCTTTGGAATTCTTAAATTTAATATAAACACTTACTGGTTGTTTTACTGCTTGCTCACCGCGAGGTTCTATAAAATAGCTCTCGGTACCATAGACCAGGAGCTCTTTTTGTGTATTTACATCAAAAGCCTTCAGCAGGCTTATCTGTTTTGTCTCGTTGTTTTTTATGGTAATTTGTCTTTTGAGCTCGTACAGGTGATATTCAGAAAAGCCCCTTTCTTCAAATTGAGGAGCCCCGGCCACTTCCAGAGATTTCATCAGGTAATCTCCACGAGTTTCTTCAACCCGGTGGACTTTGCCGGCTATCAGTTTTAAACGGGCATTTTTGTAAGTTGCCCCACTTTTATTATCCAGGCTGACCCATGCAGAGATACTTGAAGAGGTATCATCTTCATTTAAGATCATGACGTAATCTGCCTTCCAGTTTATATTGGTGGTAAGATAAGATACCTCCAGTTTATGAGCTTTTTTAGCTCTGTTCTCATAAAACCACTTGAGGGTGGGCTCAGTTACAAAATCTTCAGGTACACCAGGAAGAACTTTATACCCGGGGTAACCAAGGTATATCTCATCGTTTATTTTGTAAATCTGCCCCTGGCTGGTGCTAAGTAAAACTGCCTCTACTGTGTCCTTTCTGTCCTGGAATTCATTCCAATTTATTATCTTTATTTTTTTCCCTACGTATTTTTCAAGGAGTTTATCAGGACTCATAAGATCATACTGGTAGGTCTGCTCAAGAACAGTAAAATCCTTCGGGTAATTTAATGATCTTGCATGAACAGTTACCGGCATAATATAAGAGGCCACATCCATAAAATTTAATTCACCCACACCAGCAGGAAGTTCAACTTTCCGGGTATCTTTAACAAGGGCAAAATTGTTATTGTACACGGTAAGCTCAACCATTGCTTGCTGCTCAGCCGTGCTATTGACCACAGTTTTAGCTATCACTGTGGCAGATGTGCCCAGGACAGCTACCAGACCTATCAGGCAAAAGATAAAACACTTAACTTTCATAACTATCTCCTCCTTAGGTTTCTTCTTTCTTATGGATGTTTGTATAAATACTCCTCTGCAAAAGGCAACAAAGGGGTCGACTCCCATGGCATTATTTCTTCGATAGAGATTTCTTGGAAAATGTCACCTCTGAAATTTAACTTTCCTTCGTATTTGAATGCTTGTATAAAACACTCCTCCCCCAATAGCTCATTTATGGCTGGACAAATATCTATAAGCTCACTTGCTTTCACTACCGAGGCCGTACTTACCTGAAAAAAAGCTGCACTCGGCCATAAAGAATGTCTGGCACTTCTTGCGAAAATAAATAGCTCTATCTGGCCTACGCCACCGAAAATACTGGTAGTTTTCAACGGATAATATAGTTTTTGGCTTTTAAATCGATAGATGAGTGGATTTACTGAAGTAACTTTCTGATCCAGTTTCACAAAATCAAAAACGAAATACTGAATTTCTCTTTTCAGGTAATCAGCAACGATATTTTCAATTTCTCCGTATTCATCGCGTTGAGGTAGCTCTTTTTGCCTAAAATAACCATTTACCCACCCTCTAAAATGAAGAGTACTGTTAATCTTTATCACGGTAACATCGTGCATTCCAATTTTTTTGTGGAAACGCAATTCAACTGGCTTATCAGGAACAGACTTCCCTTTGTACTTTATGGTATATCTAAGATTGTGTTTTTTTACCAGCTTACCCAGTGCTTCAAAACACCCCTCGGGTGCCAGGTTAACTTCTGGTTCGGATGGCAGAGGAATAAATCGCAAAGCTTCTGTAGAGATGGTTGCACTTAAATCCGTACTGAGGATCAGGATCTCCTCAGAGCCATTGTGTGCAATAATGGCCTTTTGCCCCGGTTCACTAAGATCCACATATTCAGCGGGCACTATTGCTCCCATATCAGCATAAGCTATTGGGGAAAAAATAAGAATAAAGGACAAGAAAAAACATATTTTAAACATTTAATCTTCCTTTTTAAGGATACCCCGAGGAGCTCCTCTTCATATCTTCCTATTTTTATTGTCTTTATATATCTTTTGCCGGCAGCCTTAGCATACCGACAAAAAAATTTTTGTCAACTTACACTTACTCTTTGGCAGGACTTTCCCATAATTCTGAGAAGGCTTTTTTTCTCTTTGCTTGACATGTTAAAAAATTGTATTATGATAAAATTGTAAAACGAAAATTTTTAAGGGGGCGATAATGCAAGAAAAGCTTCAACAGGAGGCAGCCATACTGGATAAATTAATCCCGGATTTAGTTAAAGCTTTTGGTAATGAGGGCCTGGAAGAAATTGTAACTATGGACATTAATTTTGCTTATATGCCCGTGCTCCGTCAAATCTATATTTTAAAAGAGCCCATAATGAGTGAGTTAGGAAAAGCTACTGGTATACAGCTTAGCACTCTTACACGAGTTGTAGATAAACTGGTTGAAAAGAAGGTTGTGGTAAGAAGACCCGATCCTTCAGATAGAAGGGTGGTTAGAGTAAGTGTGACTCCCAGAGGGAGTGAGCTTGTTAAAAAATTTGAAGAAGCAAGGAGAAAAAAGATAGTTTCAATTTTGAAGAGATTAACCGCTGATGAAAGAAAAGAGGTCTTGAGGATATTTCAAGTCTTACATCAAAGAATCTGTACTGAGGCACAAGATGAAGGTTAAATACTTATTGTGGTTGATAATCCTGTCCCTTTTCTTTTTCTTTCCCACCTTTTCCCGGGCAATTACCCTGGAGGAGGCAATAGATATAGCTTTGAAGAATAATTCCCGGGTTCTTTTAGCCAGGGAAAAAGTAAAGGAGGCTGAACAGAAAGTAAAAGAGGTGGTTGCAGGGTACCTCCCTTCTCTCAGTCTTAGCGGAACATACACTCATCTTGGAGAGGTTCCTTCAATGTCTATCCTCGGTATGGAGGTGCCTATGGGTGAGCAGGATACAACTTCTTTTGTTTTCACTTTAACTCAGCCTCTTTACACCAGTGGACAGCTCAGTCTGGCTAATAAGCAGGCAAGGCTCTCTTTCACCATAGCAAAAAAAGAGTTAAACCAGGTTCAGAATGAGATAGTTTATCAGGCAAAGGAGAGCTTTTATTCGGCTCTTCTTGCTATGGAAAATCTTGAAACCGCAGAGAAAGCTCTAAACCAGGCTAAAGCTCATCTGGAGGTGGTGGAGTCTTTTTACAGGTCGGGAAGAGTCTCTCGTTTTGACCTTTTAAGGGCAAAGGTGGAGGTTGCCAACTTAAGACCTGAGGTAATCAGGGCAAGGAATAATTTAAATCTGGCAAAAGAAAGACTGGCAGGTATTTTATCTCTTCCCTCCCTTTCTCTGGAAATAGAGGGAAAGTTAGAGTTTAAACCCTTAATCATAACTCTGGATGAGGCTATCAAGACCGCTTTTGCCGCAAGGAATGATTTGAAAAGTCTGGAGATTCAAAAAGATATAGCTGAAGTTTCCCTGCAAATAGCAAGGGTAAAAAATTACCCTTCCCTTTCCTTTGTGGGAAACTATGAATTTACCTATCCGGGTGAAGAAGATGAATGGGATAGAAGCTGGAATATTAATCTGGTATTATCTTTCCCCTTTTTTGATTCGGGGAAAAATAAAGCTCTTGTGGAACAGGCAAAATCCAGGCTAAGGCAGCTGGAGCTATCAATCTCCCAGCTTAAAGATGCAATTGAACTTGAGGTAAAAAAAGCTTTCTGGGACATGCAGACAGCAAAAGAGGTCTTTTTTGCTCAAAAAAAGAACGTTGAACAGGCAGAGGAGGCCTTATCCATTGCTGAGGGAAGATATAAAAGCGGAACCATTACCCAGATAGAGGTGCTTGATGCCAGCCTTGCTTTGACTCAGGCAAGACTGGCCTGCAGCAGGGCTCTTTATGAGTATAATCTGGCAACAGCAGCTTTGATTAAAGCAATGGGAAAAATAGAAGGATGAGGTGTAAAGGCTATTGGAAAGGAGGATAAAGTTATGAAGGAAAGAATAATATTATTGCTGGTTGTCTTAAGTGTTGTTTTTTCAGGAGCAACTGTGGCTTTTTCTCAAACTGGGGAGTCTACCTCTGAGATTAAGGAAATATCCCTTACTGCTGATGTAGCTCCCATCAGGCAGGTGCAGGTAGTTCCCAAGGTAAGTGGGACCTTAGAAGAGTTGACTGTAGAATTGGGAGATGAGGTAAAAAAAGGGCAGGTTATAGCCAGAATAGATTCCAAGGATATTGCACTCCAGGTAAAACAGGCAGAGGCAGCTCTGATCTCTGCCAGGGTTAATTATGATAAGGCAAAGTCTCTGGCAAAAATACAGGCGGAGAATAATTTTAAAAACGCTAAGGCCTCTTTTCAATCTGCCAGAGCACAATTTGACCTGGTAAAGGCAACTGCCCGGACAGAGTTTTTTACAGGGCTTCATCAGGCACAGGCAGCTTTAAAAATAGCCCAGGCTAACCTGGCCAAAGCAAAAGAAGGAGCAAGAGAGGAAGAAATTAAGCGAGCAGAAGCAGCTTATCAACAGGCTCTTGCTAATTTTCATAATGCGGAAAGGGACCTGCAAAGAGCAGAGGATGATTATAACAGAGGAGCCATTCCCGAGCAAGCTCTGGATAAGGCCAA
Source organism: uncultured bacterium (assembly GCA_965613085.1). Lineage (GTDB taxonomy): Bacteria > Aerophobota > Aerophobia > Aerophobales > B3-G15 > CBFDTW01. The sequence goes on from CBFDTW010000022.1 coordinate 6,816, forward strand.
ACTCGCCTTTGAGGTAGCTCAGGCTCAACTTGCCTCAGCTAAAGCATCCCTTGAGCTTATCAAAAAAGGGGCAAGAGAAGAAGACATTCAAATAGCCGAGGCTAATGTAGAACAGGCAAAATCGGCCCTTGAGAATCTTGAAAAGTTAAGGGAAGCTAAAAGCTGGGAGGTAAAAATACAACAGACTCAAACTCAGCTGGAAAATGCAAGGTCAGCTTATGAGCTTGCCAGAAAATCCTGGGAGGATAAGTTGTGGGGAAAAGATATTGAACTTGCCAGAGCACAGGTTCAAAATGCTCAGGCAGCTTTGGAGCTTGTTAAATCCCGCCTGGAGGATTGCACTATAAAGGCTCCCATATCTGGAATTGTAAGCGGGCGTTTTGCCGATGAGGGCTCTTTAGCCAGTCCGGGACAGCCTCTGGTTTCTATTGTTGATATAAGCTCGGTAAAGATTGTTCTTCATATAGGGGAGGAATATCTGGATAAGGTTCCATTAACCAGAAAAATAGCAGTCCAGATTGAAAATTATCTTGATAAGGTATTTACCCCTCAGGAGATTAATATAAGTCCCACTATGGACCCAAGGAGCAGAAAGATAAAAGTGGAGGTTAAAATTCCTAATCCTGGTCTTCGGATTAAACCAGGAATGTTTGCACGTGTTAAACTGATACTGGAGGAGGAAAAATAGACTGGTTCCTGGTTGTTGGTTCCTGGTTCTTAGTTGTTAGTTGTACGAAGTTTTTGTGGAGGAGGAAAAGTAAAAGATGAGTCTTTCCAGCCTCTCGGTTAAAAGACCGGTTACCTTCCTGATGCTATTTATAGGGCTGGTGGGAATAGGAGTTGTAGCTCTTGTTGGATTGAAGATGGACCTTTTCCCCCAGCTTGAGCTTCCAATGGTGGTGGTGATTACCCGCTATTCAGGAACATCACCAGAGGATATAGAATCCCTGATTACAAGACCTATAGAAGAGGCAATAGCTACAGTGGAGAATCTGGACACCCTCACCTCTCAATCAAGGGAGGGTGTATCTTTAGTTATGGCTGAGTTTACCTGGGGAACTGATATGGATGTTGCTGAGAGGCATGTAAGAGAAAGTGTAGATCTTGTCAAATCATTCCTTCCTGAGGAGGCAGAAGAGCCTCTAATTTTTAAACTTGACCCTACTTTAATGCCCATTATGGGAATAAGTGTCTCCGGGGAAAAGAGTCTGGCAGAGCTCAGGAGAATAGCCGAGGATGAAATAGAGCCTCGCCTTGAAAGAATTGAGGGGGTAGCTTCTGCTGATACCTCGGGGGGAGAAGTCAGAGAAATTCAGGTTCAGGTTGACAGAGAAAGGTTAGCCTCGCGCATGATTACTCTTGGACAGCTTATGGAGACAATAAGAAAAGAAAATGTGGTGGTTCCTGCAGGCACCATAGAGGAGGGAAAAACCGAGTATACCATTCGGACTCTGGGAGAGTATACAAGTGTTGAGCAAATTGCTGGTACAGTGATTACCTATCAAAATGGTGTTCCTATCTATGTTAAGGATGTAGCAGACGTTGTGGATGGGACTCAGGATAAAAGACAGATTACCCGGATAAACGGCAGGCCGGCTGTGGTAATTACTGTGCGCAGAGCATCCGGAGCAAATACAGTAGAGGTTACAGACCGTATTTTATCTCAATTGAAAAAGATAGAGGATTCAGTAAAAGGTGTAAAGCTTTCTGTTGTTTATCAGGAAGCAAAAATAATCAAACAGTCCATGAGTAATCTTTTTAACACCGTCATTCTGGCTGTAGTTCTGTGCGGAGCGGTACTTCTCATCTTCCTTCGCAATTTCAGGAGCACCGTAGTTGTCTTAATTTCCATTCCCACCTCTATTATTGCTACTTTTATAGCAATGAATTTATTTGGGGTCACCATGAATATTGTATCTATGGGTGGACTTGCCCTGGGAGTAGGACTTTTTGTAGATAATTCTATTGTGGTTCTTGAGAGTATATTCCGCCATCGTGAAAAGGGAGAACCAGCTGACCAGGGAGCTATTATTGGCTCATCAGAGGTAGCTACCGCCATTACTGCCTCAACTCTTACCACTATTTGTGTATTCTTCCCTATAGTGTTTATCCCGGGAATAGCAGGGCAACTTTTTCGGGACATGGCTTTAACGGTTGTTTTTTCCTTATTGATTTCCCTTTTTGTAGCTTTAAGTCTTGTTCCTCTGATTTCATCCCGCATTCTGCACCTTAGCTCTCGAAACAGAGGTTTGGCTTCTTCTTTTGGCCATCTTATTGAGAAAGTTACCCACATCTATGGAAAGATGCTTACCTGGTGCCTGACTCACCGCAAAAAGGTTCTGGTTATAACAGGAGCCCTTTTCCTTGTTAGCATGTTTGTTCTTTTCCGGTGGGTGGGGCTGTCTTTTATTCCAGAAATGGATACAGGCTCAATTTATATGAGTATAAAAAGAGAGGCAGGAACAAAACTGGAGGAGACTGATAAAACTTTTCAGAAGGCTGAGAAAATTATAAGAGAAAATGTTCCTGAACTTAAAAATATGTACACAAGTCTGGGGACAGGATCTGAAATGGCAGTCCTTATGGGTGAGGGCTCCCATGCTGGAAGTATCAGGTTGGAACTGGTGGACAGAGAAAATCGCGAAAGATCCACACAGGAAATTGAGGAGAGGTTGCGAAAGCTTTTTGTCAGGCTATTACCAGAAGCTGAAGTAAAGTTTACATCCCCTGTATCCATAGGAGGACTGGGAGCTCCTACAGGTGCCAATATAGAGGTCTACGGACATGACCTTACCATGCTGCGGGAAGTATCTCACAGAATAGAGGAGGAGTTAAAAAAAATACCCGGAGTAACCGATGTTGAAAACAGTATGGGAGAGGAAGCTCGTCCCCAGATCAGCATAAGGTATAAAAGGGAAAGATTGTACGATCTCGGGCTTTCCACCTGGTATGTGTCAAACCTTGTAAAAACAGCTATTCAAGGGTCTGTAGCCTCCCGGTATAAGGAGAAAGGAAAGGAATACGATATACTTGTAAGGATGAAAGAGAAAGATAGATCAAGAATTGAAGATATAGGAAAACTGAATATACTGACTCCTGAGGGAGCATATGTTAAACTGAATGATGTAGTAGATATAGATTATACCCGGGCCCCTTTAACAATCCAGAGAAAAGACCAGCATAGGATGGCTGATATATCCTTTCGAGCAGCTGGAAGACCCTTGGGAGATGTTCTTGCTGATGTTGAGAAGAGGATTTCCAGTATCGATTTTCCTTCTGATTTTCGCTGGATGATAGGAGGAAGCGGGGAGGATATGCGAAACTCCTTGAGATGGCTGGTTTATGCCTTAATAGTTGCAATGTGTCTTGTCTATATGGTTATGGCTTCCGAGTTTGAGTCTTTAAGGGACCCTTTTATCATGTTTCTTACCATTCCTCTATCCTTAACAGGAGTGGTTTGGACGCTTTTTGTAACAGGCACAACCTTGAGTGTAATTTCTATGATTGGAGTAATAATGCTGGTGGGAATTGTAATTAATAATTCTATTGTTCTTGTTGATTATACAAATCTTTTGCGTCAGAGAGGAAAGGGCATTTATGATGCGGTAAAGGAGGCTGGAAGTATAAGATTTCGTCCGGTGGTAATGACCGCTTTAACCACTATTCTGGCTATGACTCCCTTAGCTTTAGAGATAGGACCCGGAGCAGAAAACTGGTCTCCTATGGCTCGCTCGGTGATTGGAGGACTTCTTGCTGGAACCTTTATTACCCTTCTTATAATTCCGGTAATTTACTCCCTCTTTGAGGAAAGAAAAGAGAAAAGAAAAAGGTAGCAAAAATGTATCTTTTTTTAATTGTTTATGAGGAGGTTCTTGAGGGAGAAGTAACCTCTCTTGTTGAAAGACTGAGGATTGAAAGATACATTAAGTGGGATGAGGTCAAAGGTGAATGGAAGGAAAAGCATATGGGGACTCATGTCTGGCCCGGGGAGTACCATAGTATCCTTGCCATGGTGGAAGAAGGAGAGGCCACAAGGCTAAAAGAGGAGATAAGAAAACTCCGGCAAAGATTTCCTGCTGATGAGATCTGGGGCTGGATGGTCCCTTTGGAAGAGGTAATATAATTTATACCAGAAAAGTGCTTATTTTCTGTCGTTTTTCTTAGGTATGATTACCTGTCTTAATCTCTCAAAATGGGGGTCAAAGGTAACTACAGGACACTTCTCAGAAAGAGCGGTTGCGTACACAAAGGCATCAGCCATAGGGAGTTTCCATTTTAAACTTACATCCGGGGCAAGAAGTGCAAGATCTGCAGTTAGAGGAATAATTTTTGTTTCGTGAAATTTAGCTACTACTCGCAGAGCAAATTCTTCACTCAAAATCTGCTTCAGTTTTTTATAAACCTCATATGTGACTATTACAGGAGTTATTAGTTTTTCTGGCGAACGAAGATAATCGGCATACTTATCTGCCAGTTCTCCTTCTGTGAGCCATTCAATCCATCCGAAAGAATCCACAATCATATACGCTCCCCTTCCTCACGAATTTCTTTTATTTCTATTCCCTTCGCTATACCCTTTAACTCTTCCAGTGAAGGAATGGGGATTAAAGAAATAACTCCATTTTTTACTATTAACGCAAGTTTCTGGTTTTTCTTTAATTTAAGAGCCTCTCTTATTTGTTTGGGTATTACCACTTGATATTTAGGAGAAATAACGACTTCCATTTTATCCCCTTTTTGGTTATCGTTACTGAAATTATAACTTTTTAATATCGATGTCAATATTCCCCCCCGGTTTTTGACTATGAATTAAGAAAGTTTCCTTCTCAGTAGAAAGAAAGCTGGCAGGCAGGCTATCTCCATTGTAGCCCCAAACAGAATCAGCCAGCCCAGGGAAACCTCGTAAAGCAAACCCATCACCACCCCACCAAAAAGCCAGGATACCCCGTAGAGGGTGTTGAATATCCCGTAGGCAAAGCCTCTTCGCTCCAAAGGAATAAGATCAGCAAGAGCTGCCCGCATAATGGTTTCGTGAGCACCCATTACCGCACCCCACAGAAAAATGGCTATAAGTGCAAGGCTGAAGTTTTTTGAGAATACAAGAGGGGGAATACAAACTGTCAGGATGGGAATTATTGCAAGTGATGCCAGTCCTCTTTTATCGTATATTTTACCAATAGCAAGAGCCATCAAAGCATCCACTCCCATTGCAACAGCATAAAGCAGAGGAATTAAACTGATGGGAAAAATTGAGTAATTTTTGAAATGAAAAGATATAAGAGGAAAACTGGCGAATCCTGCCACTGCAAGAAAAATAAATAAAGAATACCACCAGAAAACCCCGGGAAGACCTGTTTTTAAGCTGCCCTCTTTTAATTTCCCTGAAGGAGCTTCCAGTTTTTCTGGCGAGGGAACTTTCTTTTTTGCCAGAGCAAGAATAAAAAGGGTCAGGATGGCAGGTATCCACAAGATAGTAAATCCTTCCTTGAATCCAGCCCCGAGGAAAAATACTGCGGAAAAGACCAGAGGACCGGCAAAAGCTCCAACCTGATCTAAAGCCTCGTGGATGCCAAACCCCCATCCTCTTCCCACCTTTTTTGTAGCATGGGAAAGTATTGTATCTCTTGCTGGAGTCCTGATTGCCTTTCCCGTTCTCTCCAGAATAATAAAAATAGCTGCAACCTGCCAGATATTTGCCAGTGCCAGCAAAGGTATGGAAAGGATAAGTCCATAGCCGATAAAAACAAGAACCCAGTAAGCTTTAGTCCGATCAGCAATAAGACCGGATACAAGACGCAGGGCATAACCAATGGACTCACCCACTCCTGCCACCAGACCAACAATGGCAGCATTTGCTCCTAAGGTGAGAAGGAAAGGTCCGGTTACACTTCTTGCACCTTCATAGGTTATATCCCCGAAAAGACTTACAACTCCTAAAAGAATGATGAAATGAAAAGCTATTCTTTTTTCTATATTAGAAGAGCTGGGAGAGGGCTCCATCTTTTTAACAGGTGAGGTGGAAGGCAGCGGTTACCCTGCTTCCTGATTTGTAGAGCTGGTTATAAATATTGCAGGCCTCCTTTGTTGGGCAGGCGATAAGTTTTATTCCTTTTGATTCAATCCATTTTTTTGTTGAAGCAGGAACTTCCATCAGTCCGGAATTTCCTGTTCCAACAATTAAAATATCCGGTTTTTCTTTAACCACCTCTTCTAAGTCCTCGGGGAGCAAAAGGTGTCCCTCCTTTCTCCACCAGTTATCATCCACTCTCTCATCAGGGTGGATAATTACATCAGATGTATATGTTTTACCCCTGATTGTAATTTGACCAAAGGTATACCTCTCTATCATTTTACCTGGCACCTTGAAGGGGTCAGGGTAGCAGGAAATCCCCGACCCCTTTCTTTTATTATTTATCCTACTGCTTCTCTTAAAGCACTGCCAGGGCGGAATTTTGGAACATCCTTGGAAGGAATATTTATTTTTTCGCCTGTTTGAGGGTTTACGCCCTGCCGTGCTTTTCTCGTCTGAACCAGAAAAGTACCAAATCCCACCAGAGTCACCTTTTCTCCCTTGGCCAGAGCATTGGTGATGGCGGAGGTCATAGCATCAATCACATTGTTTACATCCTTTTTGGTCAGTCCCACCTCCTGTGCCACTTCCTCTACCAGTTCGGCTTTGTTCATATTTTTCTCACCTCCTTTTTGCTGAATAAGGCTTTTATAAAGGGTTTTTAGTTTAAAATCCTTCAATTGCAGAATATACCATAACCTTACAAATTCGTCAAGAGCATCTTGCCAGTTGACATTTTTAAAAGGTTTTATATTATACCAGACCAGTTCCTTATTTTCCTGATTGGAAAGTACAAATTAAAAGGGAATAAAATGTCCGAAATTGACCTTCACATTCATACTGTTTTTTCAGATGGGACTTACACTCCCCAACAGGTGGTACATCTGGCTAAAGAAATCGGCCTTACAGCTATCTCTATAACTGACCATGATTCTGTTAAAGGAATAGAGGAGGCGCTGGAAGCAGGGAAAGATTTCGGGGTGGAAGTGGTTCCAGGAGTGGAGGTAAGCTCTGATGTGGGTCAGGATGAGATTCATATTCTGGGATACTACCTTGACTGGAAGCGGAAAGAATTTCTGGAGAAACTCCGGTTTTTCCAGAAAACCCGCATGGAAAGAAATGATAAACTTTTAAACAGGCTAAAGGAGCTTGGGATGGAGATAGAGCTTTCTGAGGTATCCCGGCTTGCTCCTAAAGGAGTGATTAGCAGATTGCATATTGCCCGCTGCATGGTTAGGAAAAAATATGTAGCCTCCATTGATGAGGCTTTTGAGGAGTGGCTTAATCCAGGAAAACCAGCTTATGTGGAGAGAGTCAGGGTTTCTCCTTTTGAAGTTATAGCCTTAATTCTTGATGCGGAGGGAATTCCTGTATTTGCTCACCCTTTTCTTTCCAGAAGAGATGACCTTATTCCCAGGATGGTAGATGCAGGTCTTATGGGAATAGAGGTTTACCATCCTGCACATGATGAGGCTATCGTTGAGCATTATAAAGAAATTGCCCGCAGGTTTGACCTTTTAATAACAGGGGGCTCTGACTGTCATGGAGAGGCTAAAGGTGAAGTTTTAATGGGTAAGATAAGAGTGCCGGCTTCCATCCTGGATAATTTAAAAAAAGCCCGAAGTGAAGTAGCCCAGAGAGTAAGAGAAGTTTAAATGGGTTATGTTTACATTAAAACTTACGGTTGTCAGATGAATGAATACGACTCAGAAGCTATGGCAGGTATTTTGCACCAGAGTGGCTTTGAACTTACCTCGGACATGGAAAAAGCAGACCTGGTCATAATTAATACCTGCTATGTGAGAGAAAAAGTTAAACATAAGATATTCAGTTTCCTGGGAGAGCTAAAAAAGATAAAAAAAAGAAAACCCCATCTTATTCTGGGAGTGGGAGGGTGTCTTGCTCAAAAAGACCCTCACCAGATTCAAAAAAGGGCGCCTTATGTTGATATTATCTGGGGAACCTCAAACCTTCACAGGCTTCCTGAGCTTTTAAAATTTGCAAGGGAAGGCAAACACCCTGTAGTTAAAGTGGAACAGGAGGTTTTACCTGATGAGCTTCCCATACTGAGAGGGAGAAAATTCAGCGCCTACATTCCCGTCATAAGGGGATGTAACAATTTCTGCAGTTATTGTAATGTCCCTTATGTGAGGGGAAGGGAAAAAAGCAGGCCCGTTGAATCTATTTTAAAAGAAGTTAAGAGGGCTGCAGGTGAGGGATGCAAGGAGGTAATACTTCTGGGTCAGAATGTTAACTCTTACGGCAAGGACCTGCCAGAGAGAGTTGATTTTGCCGACCTTCTCCGGAAAGTAAACGAAATTGAAGGTTTAAATCGTATTAGATTTATAACCTCCCATCCTAAGGACCTCTCAGACAAACTGATTTTAGCCATAGCCGAGCTTGATAAGGTTTGTGAACATCTGCATCTTCCCCTGCAGGCGGGCTCTAATAGGATTTTGAAGTTGATGAGGAGAGGTTACACCCGTGAAGATTACCTTGAGCTTGTCCGTAAGGTGCGTACACTTGTTCCGGATATAAGTCTTACCACCGATTTGATAGTGGGTTTTCCCGGGGAAACTGAGGAGGATTTTCAGGATACACTGTGGATGGTGGAAAAAGTGAGATTTGACGGAGCATTCACCTTTGAGTATTCTCCTGTTCCTGGCACCCGGGCATCTGAGCTTGAAAATCAAATTTCTGATTCTGTGAAAAGAAGAAGACTTCGTGAGCTAATAGAGGTTCAGCAGAAAATCACCGAGGAGAAAAATAAGTTCTGGGTTGGCAGGAAAGTGGAAGCTCTGGTGGAGGGTGAGGCAAAGAAAAATCCCGGGATGGTGGAAGGAAGAACAAGACACAACAAGATAGTGATATTTGCAGGAGATAAGTCCCTCATCGGGAAGCTTGTACAGGTAAGGGTGGTGACATCAGGTTGTTGGGCACTAAAAGGTGAGCTATGTGCGCCATCCATATATGTGCGCCATCCATAAAGGAAAGTTGACACCTGGTTTATTTGTCCTACATTTATACTGATAAAGACGAGAAGTTAAAAATGACCATTGTAGCTGTATCAGCAAAGGAAAGAATCCATCTAAAAGGTTTAAAATGATGGAAGGCTGATACTCACAGAGCCTGTACTGGAGAAGAAAAATAGTGGTAGATGCTGTTTTAATAATCGCAGGACCAACCGGTGCAGGTAAAACGGAAGTTGCTCTTTCTCTGGTTAAAAAAATAAAGGCGGAGATAATCTCTGCTGATTCGCGCCAGCTATACAGAGGTATGGATATTGGAACAGATAAAGTTCCCCGCAAGGTGAGAGATAAGTTCCCCCATCATCTAATTGATATTGCATCTCCGGATGAGGTCTTCACTGCGGCCGATTTTAAAAAAAGAGCCGAGGCTCTCATTGAAAGGCTGCAAAGAGAAGATAAACTCCCCATTGTCTGTGGAGGGACAGGACTTTATATAAGGGCTTTAACCTGCGGTATTTTCCCGGGACCGGGTAGAGATGAGAAACTTCGGGACAGGTTAAAATCAAGGATAAAAAAAGAGGGCCTTTTATCTCTTTATAATCAGCTAAAAAGGGTTGACCCTGAGGCCTCAAAGCGCATACACCCCAATGATGAGGTAAGGATAATCCGGGCTCTTGAGGTCTGGTATAAAACCCAAATTCCTATATCTCATCACCAGAGGGAAAGAACTTCCCCTCCCTGCTGGAGGGCGGTAAAGATAGGTCTTTGCTGGAGGGAAAGAGGTACCCTTTATAAGATTATAGAAGAAAGAGTGGACAGAATGGTTGAAAGGGGGCTTGTTGAGGAGGTAAAGAAGCTCCTGGATAAAGGATATAGAGAAGATTTTCCCTCAATGCAGGCTCTTGGCTACCGCCAGATAATAAATTATCTTAAAGGCAGGGTATCTCTTGATGAGGCTATAGCTATGATAAAAAGGGATACCCGCAGATTTGCCAGGCGCCAGCTTACCTGGTTTAAAAAAGAAAAGGATATTATCTGGCTGGAAAGGGAAGATTATCCTTACCCTGAGGATGCAGCAGAGAAAATAATTGACATTTTGCGCTCGCATCAGATAAAATTTTTACAGGTGGGCACATAGAGGGTGGAGAATCCGGTGTTCAGAAAAGCGGTTGAGAGTAAGGCACTTGACAAATTTCTCATTTAGATTATGTTTAGACTGAATTGCCGGGTTAACTGTCATCAAGCGGGCTGATAAAGGATCGAGGCAGCTGAGAAAATTTTATCTTCGCTCCGAAATTTTCCGGAAGTAGAAGAGCAGCTGAGGTTGGGATTTGACAAAAATTGGGGAATTGGTATATTTTTACTCTAAGATATGTAATGGGGGAAGGGAATAGCAGTTCCTGAAAATAAACCACAGAAAGGAGGTGGTAGCAGGAGGGTAAGACTTTTAACCTGAAGGTTAAGATGGAAAGCAAAATGCTGGAAAACACAGTGGAAAAGAAAGTGAAAGATAATATAAAGGAGGAGGATAAAGGATGAGGAAAGTGTTAGTGGGGGCATTAATTGTATGCCTTAGTTTGGGCTTAGCCACCATAGCTATGGCGGCAGAGATCAGCTGGAGCGGCTCGGTGGATTTTGGTATTACAGGTGAAAGTGGTGGAAGTGTGGATATACTCACTGGTTGGGAGCTCGACGTCAGCGCTGCAGACTCTTCCGGTCCCTGGTCAGCAACTGTTGCCTTTGCGAATGACGCAGGTGCGTTTGATATTGATGATGCCTACATAGAGTATGCTGCGGAAGCTTTCACCCTGCAGCTGAACCCTGTTGGAGTGGGCAATGACCTGTACGATCTTGCTGTGGATGACGATATCGACCTCACCTCGAATCCTGGAATAAGCCTCACCATTCCTATGGAAACTTTTTCTTTCTCTCTTGTTGGCAATAAAGCATCTGGTGCGGATACCTACAACTTTGGTGCTGGAGTTGACTTCTCAATGGATAATCTTGGATTTGGTCTTATCTTCAACTCCGATCAGGAAAGCGCAGAGTTTGATAGCTCCTATGCCGGTAAGATTAGCTACACCATGGATGCCCTGACCCTCACCGGTGAGTACGGCGCAGTATCAGGTGGAACACTTGATGGTGTGTCCAGGTACTATGCCGAGCTGGGTTACACTCTTACTGGCTGTCTCTTATACACATCTCCGAGCCCACGAGACTAGGCATGATCTCGTATGCCGTCTTCTGCTTGA
>CBFDTW010000023.1:0-17955 GCA_965613085.1 uncultured bacterium
ATAAATCACCATAGTATAACAAAAACTTTCCCTCTGTCAAGAAACGCATCAAATCTTGTTCCTAACGCATTTTTGTAAAATTTGGTTGACAAATTAATAAGGAAAAGTACAATTACACCAATCCCCGGTTGCAGGGTAGTTAAAATGAAAGTTATCTGTGAGAAAGATAAGGCACTGGAAGGAGTGAGAATAGCTCAAAATGCTATTACAAGTGCAACCCTTCCTATACTTTCCCATCTTCTTCTCTCAGCAAAGCAAAAAAGAGTCGAGGTAACCGCTACCAATCTGGAAACCACTATATGCTCCTTTTTCGAGGCAACTGTTGAAGAGGAAGGAAGCATCTGTCTTCCAGGAGAAAAATTGTACTCCATTTTAAGAGAACTTCCTCCGGGTAAATTTTCTTTTGAGACAGATAATACCAAAAGTTTTATAAGAATGGACAAAATTTCTTTTACTCTTGTTGGTATATCCAGCGAGGAGTTTCCGGAAGTCCCTCCCGAAGCAAAGACCATTTTCTCCATGCCTCAAAGCACCTTTCAGGAAATTTTGGTAAAAACCATGTTCTCTGCTGGACAGGATGAGGTCAGACAGAATTTGAATTGTGTCTTGCTGGAGGCCTTATTTGAGAAAGAAGAAAAACCCTCCCTCAGGGCTGTTACTACTGATGGACGCAGGCTTTCCTGGATAACAGTTCCTTATCCCTCAATTTCCGAGCCTTTCAAAATTTTGATTCCTTTAAAGGCAGCAAGAGAGCTAACAAAAATTTTATCAAGTGAGGGGGATATTGAAATAGGGCTGGAGGAAAACAGGGCTTTTTTTAAAACTTCAAGATTTTCTTTTTTTTCTCAGTTAATGGAGGCAAAATTTCCTGATTACAGAGGCGTTATACCCAAAGATTATAAAGTAAGGTTTGAGGTAGAAAGAGATAATTTTATAGCAGCAATAAAACGAGTTTCACTTTTATCCGAGCAGCAGAGTAGACTGGTTAGATTTCATCTGGAGGAAGATCTTCTCGACATAACTGCTGCTTCTGCAGGAGTAGGGACTGCCCTGGAAAAACTCCCAGTAAAAACAGAAGGAGAAATACGCAAAATAGAGATAAGTTTTAATGCAGCTTTTCTTCTGGAGGCACTCAGAGTTATGGAAGGAGATGTTATTGAGATTCGCCTAATAGATCAGGAATCTCCGGGAGTATTTTATCCAAAAACTCATCGAAATTACATGCATATATTAATGCCTGTTAAATTAAGAGAAGAATAGGATTTTTTATTGTGGTTAAAAAATATCCAGATTTTGAATTTTCGGAATTTCTCCCGCCTCAGTCTGGAATTCTCTCCTTACATAAATATTTTTGAAGGAGAAAACAGTCAGGGCAAGACCAATTTGATAGAAGCTATCTACTGTCTGGGCAGAGGGGCTTCTTTTCGCACTTTTGAAGACCAGAGGTTGATAAAATGGAATGAGGATAGCTTCTATCTCGGAGGAGAGGGAGAGAGAAGAAGCAACCTCTTAAAATATGAGCTTTCTTTAGCCAGAAATTCTAACAAACTGCGGCGGGTAAATTCTCACCGGGTCTCTCTTAAAAATACCAGTTACTGGTTGTGGATGGTGGTGTTTTCTGCCCGGGATATGAGAATAGTCCAGGGAGGTCCCTTTCACCGAAGAAACTTTCTGGACGAGATTGCTTCTTTCCTTTATCCTGATTTTTCTTATCTTAGATTCTCCTTTAATAAAGTTTTAAGCCAGAGGAATACCCTCCTCAGGCAGCTTAGAGAAAAACCAAAGTCCTGCAGCAGAGAGATGACGGGATGGGACTCCCAGTTTTTAAAACTGGGCTCCGAGCTGGTCTATCTCAGGCTTAAAGCTATTAAAAAGCTGGCATCCAGCCTATCCAATATATATCCTCATCTAAAAGGGTCGGCCTGTTCCACTCATCTTATCTACAGCTCTTCTTTTCTTAAAGAAGGACTTAAGGATTCTTTAAATTTAAATAAGATAAAAGAAAATTTTCGTCAGAAATTGGAGCTAATAAGAGAAAAGGAGATAGAAAGTGGAATAACTCTTTCAGGTCCCCATCGGGATGATTTCAGGATAATAGTAGATGGGGTTGACCAGCGAATTTTTGGCTCTCAGGGTGAACAAAGGATGATTGCCATTGGCCTGAGATTAGCTGAGATAGACCTTTTGCGGGAAAGAAACAATGAGTACCCTATAGTCTTAATAGACGATTTTCCTTCAGACCTTGACTTTCAAAGAACAAAATTTTTATTAAATTTAATAAAAAGTAAAGGACAGGTTTTTGTTGCTACTCAAGATGTTAAAAGATTAAGCCAGGATTTTTTAAAAAAGGGGTTGATTTTTCGTATAAAAGATGGCATGGTGAGGTTAAATGAAGGAAAATGACAGGCCCCCCGCTCAGGTTAAAGATATTTTAGATGGTTTACTTTCTTGCCTTGGTATTGAGAGCAAAATAAAACAGATGAGTGTTTTGAAATCCTGGCCGGATGTAGTGGGAAAGAGAATAAGCAAACATTCCTGCCCTGTTGCCATACGAAAAGGGAATCTTTTTGTAAATGTAGATAGCTCTGGATGGCTGGCTCAGCTTTCCCACTTCAAGGAAAAAATTATCCTGGAATTCAATCAGAGACAGGGAGAGGAAATTGTTAAGAATATATATTTTCGGATAGGAAAGGTTCCCCTTCTTTCACCGGAGGATAGAAAGGTTAAAAACAGGCTAAGCAAGATCAAACTGGATAAAGAAGATGAGCAATGGATAGATAAAACAGTAAAAAGGATAAAAGATAGAAAATTAAAAAGGCTGCTGAAAAGAATTTTATCTAAATATAAAAGACTCAACAAAATAAAAAGGGAGAAATAATGAAAGAGGTAGCAATTAGAGCAGCAAAAGAAGCAGGAGAGATACTGGTTAAAAATTTTGGGAAGGTTAGCAAAATTAAGGCTAAAAAAGAGGGAGGTTTAGTAACCAATGCTGATCTGGAGGCAGAGAGAAAAATAATTAATCTTATTAGAAAAAAATACCCCGGACATTCTATTTTATCCGAGGAAAATGGAAAGATAAAAGGAGACCCAGAGTACAGGTGGATAATTGATCCTCTGGATGGAACTCATAATTATGTACGGGGTATAAAAATTTTTGGAGTGTCCATAGCTCTGGAACATAAAGGAAAGGTTATTCTGGGGGTGATTTATATCCCTTTTGGAAACCAACTCTACCTGGCTCAAAAAGGAGAAGGTTGTTATTTAAACGGTAAGAAAATTAGAGTTTCCCAGAGAAAGTTAAAGGAAGCTTCCATGATATATGATAGCAGTATTAGCCTTGATAGAGAAAAAATCATTGTGAAAAATCTGGAAAAACTGGCAAAAAGAGTTTTCAATTTAAGAATGTTTGGTTCCAGTGCAAGAAGCCTTTCGTATATTGCCGAAGGTAAAGTCGATTTTGAAGTAGAGTACAATGATAAGCCCTGGGATTTTTCTGCTGGAGCGTTAATTGTAGAAGAGGCTGGAGGAAAAGTTACCGACCTTCATGGTAGAGCCTGGAGTCCTTGGACAAGAGGATATATAGCTTCCAACGGAAAGTTGCACGAGGAGGTGTTGCGGATAATATCATGCTGAAATTGGTTGACGTATTCTTCGAAAGCTGTAATATATCTACAAAAAGGGTAAGATAATATGAATGAAAAAAACTCTCTTGGGCTGGTAGAAGAAAAGTTAAAAAAAGACCCTTACGCCAATCTCCTGGGAATAAAACTGGAAAAGGTTCAGGAAGGATATAGTAAAGTAAGTCTCAGGATAGAAAGGAATTTCCGCAATTTTCTGGGATATATTCACGGAGGTCTTATCTTCTCACTGGCAGATCAAGCTTTTGCCGCTGCATCTAATTCCAGAGGAAAAGTATCTGTTGCCCTTCAGATGAATATAAATTATGTAAAGGCACCTTCAGTGGGAGATACTTTAGTTGCTGAAGCAAAAGAAGAATATGTTGGCTCTAAGATCGGGCTTTATCAGATAAAGGTAAAAAACTCTCAACAACAACTTATAGCTGAGGCTCAAGGAATAGTATACCGAAGGGAAAAACTAATCCAGTGAATTTATACTAACCTGCATGGTCTCAAGATCTACCAGGGCTACTGTGGACTTCCCAGTAAGCCAGCCTCCACACTCTCCTGGATTGACAAAAACTGTCTCCTTTATTTTTTTAACCTCATCCCGGTGGGTGTGTCCATAAATCACCAGTTGAAAAGAAGATAAATCCATCCCTTTTAATTTTGCCGGATCGTGTAGTAGAAGAATTTTCTTACCTTTCTCAACAAAGGAGTAAGGTGGGGTATGAATTTCGCCTTTAATTGAGGCTATTTTCTCCTTTAATCCCTTTCTTTCCCCATCATTATTACCAAACACCCCTATAAAAGGACAACTTATCTCTTTAAGTTTTCTCACCACAAAAGGGGCCACAAAGTCTCCTGCATGAAGAACAAGATCAACCTTTCTCCGGTTAAAGAAATTAACAGCCTGCTCTATTTTTACCAGATTATCATGAGAATCAGCCATAATTCCCAACAGCATATTTTTCTCCTTTTACTTTTTCACCACTTTTAAAAATCTTCTCTTTCCCACCTGAAGAATATGCTCACCACTCAAAGAAAGTACTTTATCAACCTCCTTAACCTTTTCTCCATCCCATTTTACTCCTCCCTGTTGAATCAATCTCCTTGCCTCCGAACCACTCTTTGCAAGACCGGTTGATCTCAAAAGATCCACCACCCACATTCTCTCTACATCAACAGGATAAGACGGAATCTCTGGAGGAATTTCTTTTTTTGAAAAAACTCTCTCAAATCTTTCATCCTGGTATCTTGCCTCTCTCTCACTGTGGTAAAATTTAACCAGCTCAAAAGCGAGTAGTTTCTTTGCCTGTTTGGGATGGAGTCTGCCTTCTTTAAAATCTTTTTCTAACTTATCAATTTCTTCACAGGATAAAGAAGTAAGAAGTCTCAAATAGCGAAAGATGAGCCCATCAGGAATTGACATTATCTTTCCGTACATCTCGGAGGCTGGTTCGGTTATCCCTATATAATTGTCCAGAGATTTACTCATCTTTTCCTTACCATCCAATCCCTCCAGAATTGGCATGGTAATTATTACCTGTGGGGACTGTCCATAAGATTTTTGAATGTATCTTCCCAAAAGAAGATTGAACTTCTGGTCAGTTCCTCCAATCTCCACATCCGCTCTTAAAGCAACTGAATCGTAGGCCTGCATTAAAGGATACAAAAACTCATGCAGGCCAATGGGTATATTCTGCCTGTAACGGAACAAAAAATCGTCTCTTTCCAGCATTCTGGCAACAGTATAGCGTGAGGCGAGCTTCAATATCTGGGAAAAACTCATTTTTCCCAGCCAGCGAGAATTATAATCGACTCTGGTTTTATCAGGGTCAAGAATTTTAAAGGCCTGTTCGCGATAAGTTCGGGCATTAACTTTTATCTGTTCAACAGAAAGAGGTTTCCTTGTTTTAATCCTCCCGCTGGGGTCGCCAATGCGGGCTGTAAAATCCCCGATAAGCAGAACTACTTTATGACCAAGATCCTGAAAAGTGCGTAGTTTTAAAAGTATCACTGAGTGACCGAGGTGTATATCAGGAGTTGTTGGATCTACTCCAAATTTCACAATAAGAGAACCTTTGCGTTTTATCTTTCTTGCCAGTTCTTTTTCCGGAATTATTTCCGCGGTATTCCTCTTTATCAGAGAAAGCTGCTTATTTACATCCAGCATGGAATTATCTCCAAAATGTAACTTTTTATAGTTATAAATCATAACTCCAAAATCATTCTCGTCAATATTTGGACTCCAGTTTTTCCGAAAAATTAGCAGCCAGTACAAAAATAGTCCGCTGAAGTGGGAGGAGTTGACAGCTCCGCAAGGCAACATATAATGATTGACTGAAAATCTTTTCTTTTAAAAACAATGAATAAAAAATTTGTTATAGAAGAGCGACCCTATCCTCTCTCTTCCAAGACAATTTCCTCGTTAGCCCAGAATCTTTATTTCTCCTTTCTTGATAGTGGGGCCGGGGTATACAAGGATAAGCTGGGGCGGTATTCCTTCCTGGCAACTGACCCTTTCCTCGTGGTAAAAAGCAAGGGAAATTCTATCTGGATAATGAAAAAAAACAGGATGGAGAATAAAAAGGGAAATCCTTTTAAAGTTCTAAGAGAAATCTTAAATACCCTGGATATTGGACCTACTCCCTCTGATTTTCCTCCTTTTCTGGGTGGTGGCATAGGATACTTAAGCTATGACCTCTGTCACTTCATCGAAAAAGTCCCGGCTACTGCCAGAGATGATATAAATGCTCCGGATTTTTTTATTGCTTTCTATGATCGGGTGCTAATAATAGATCATCTATTGGATAAAAATTTTGTAGCTGCCATCCTGCTACCCGATGATGTGATATCTCCCCGAAGAAAACTGGAAAAATTAAAGCAAGTTCTACTGGAGGATCCGGACCCTCTTGCAAAATCAGCTGCCGATTTAGCATCCGGGAAAGAGGCTCCTGTAAAAGTTCCCCAAATCAAGTCCAATTTCACCAGAGTCCGGTACCTAAAAGCTGTGGAGAAGGCCAAGGAATATATAGCAGCAGGAGATATCTATCAGGTAAATCTATCCCAGAGACTCCAGACCCGCTTAGACATTCCTCCTTTTAAACTTTACAAAAGACTGCGAAGTATAAACCCGGCTCCCTTTGCCGCTTATTTAAACTTTGGGGAGGTAGTGGTAGCAAGTTCTTCTCCTGAACGTTTTCTTAAAGTTGTCGGTAAAAAAGTGCAAACCAGACCTATCAAGGGTACTCGCCCCCGGGGGAAAAATAAAAAAGAAGATGAAATACTGGCAAGGGAGCTTCTGAATAGTGAAAAAGATAGAGCTGAGCTCATAATGATTGTGGACCTTGAACGAAACGACCTGGGCAAAGTCTGCAGATATGGTTCGGTAAAGGTAAAAGAACTGGTGGAACTTGAGGCTTATCCAACTGTCTTTCATACTGTATCCACGGTGGAAGGAGAGCTTTTTGAAGACAAAGACAGAATAGACCTTCTCAAGGCAACTTTTCCGGGAGGATCAATTACCGGTGCTCCCAAAATTAGAGCCATGGAAATCATAGATGAGTTAGAACCCACAAAAAGAAGTGTTTACACCGGGGCTCTTGGTTATTTTGGGTTTAATGGAACCATGGATCTTAACATTGTCATCCGGACATTTTTAATTAAGGAAAATCGGGCTTACTTCCAGGTGGGAGGAGGAATAGTTGCAGATTCGGATCCGGAAAAAGAATATCAGGAGACCCTGGATAAAGCCAGGGCTCTAATCCAGTCTCTTTATAAGGATTCAGAAAATGGAATACAAAATTTTTGTTAATGGGGATTTCTTCTTGCCTGCAACCTCAAAAATACCTGTAGAGGATATGGGATTTTTATTTGGATACGGTCTTTTTGAAACTATGCGCTCTTATGGAGGGATTGTTTATAAACTGGAGGAACATATAAAAAGGCTTATCCTTTCTGCTAATTTTTTAAAAATTCCTCTCTCTTTCTCAGTGGCTGAAATATCTGAACTGGTCTTGAAAACCCTACAAATCAACAAACTTAAAGATGCTTATATTAAATTGATCCTCTCAGGTGGAATTTATCCTGGTAAACTGTACCAGCTTCCTGAAAAACCCAATTTTATTATTATAGCCAGGCCCTTTTCCCCATATCCTGACAGCTGGTATGAGCAGGGAGTTAAAGCTACCATTGCCAGTATAAAAAGAAATCCCTCATCTCCTATCTACAGTCATAAAAGTTTGAACTTCCTGGAAAACCTGCTGGCAAAAAGAGAGGCAGAAGAAAAAGGCTATCAAGAAGCCATTTTTTTAAATACTGAGGGTTATCTTAGTGAAGGGTCTATAAGCAATCTTTTCGTGGTAAAAAAAGAGAGAATCATCACTCCTTCCCTTAGTTGTGGATGTCTTCCCGGTATTACACGGAAGGTGGTCCTTAACCTTTGCACCAGGCTGGGTATACCTTCTCAGGAGAGAAAAGTAAAACTGGAAGAGCTCTTTGGGGGCAGATGAAGCCTTCCTCACCAACTCTCTACGAGAAATATTACCCCTCACCAGAGTAGACTCTCACATAATAGGAAGGGGAAAGATTGGCAGGATAACCAGAATCTTGATAGAAGAGTACAAAAAAGATATCTATCAGAGCAAGGTTAACTTTTCAAAATCTCCTTCAGACGCAAAGCATTAAACACCGCAAAGGCATTATAGTCATTGTTAAAGTAAATGTATACTCTTTTAACTCCTCGTTGGGGAAACTCTTTTATCAATCTGGCCCATTTTAAAAGCTCCTGATCCGAATAACATGACCCATACAGAATCTCTCTTCCGTGAAATCTGATGTAGCTAACTTCTGACGTTATCTGAACAAGCTCAGGAAAATCTGGCATACTTACAATACAGTAAGCTATTTTATACCTTTCTAAGAGTGAGAGGGTATCAGGGACAAGCCAGCTTTTATTCCTGAACTCTATTGCCTGGTCAAAATTCGGGGGCAGTACCTGAAGAAAATCATCCAGAAGGCCTAAATTGTACTTAAGTGAAGGAGGAAGTTGATACAGTATAGCCCCCAGGTTATTCCTAAGAGGAGATATCCTTTCAAGAAAAGTTTCAATATCCTGTTTTATGTCCCTCAGTTTTTTAAGATGGGTTACCCTGCGCCACATCTTCAGGGTGAACCTGAAATCGGAGGGAGCTTTTTTAGCCCAACCCTTGACCATATTGGGAAAAGGAAGTCTGTAAAAAGAAGAGTTGACCTCCACACTGGTAAAAAACCTTGCATAATAGTCAAACCATCTATTTTTATCGAGTTTCTCGGGGTAGAATCTTCCCTGCCAGTGCTCATACCACCATCCAGAAGTTCCAATTATTACTTCAAACATTTAACTTTTAATTAACCTTTCAACAATAAACTAAAGTTTTCCAGATTTTAGCCGACAATTATACTAATGTCCTTTTTTATCCTGTCAATAAAAAGAAAAAAGAGGACAGGCTACTTTTTTCTAAAAAGTTGTCTGTCCTCTTTTTCTCCCTTTTCCTTTGACACGAAAAAAATAATCTGGTATGATGTTTATCAATGGCAAAAAGGGGTAAATTAAATCATGAAGAACTTAACAGGAACAGGAGGAATAAAATGAGAAAATGGGTAGCATTGGTAGTTGCAAGTATATTAATGGTAACAACAGGAATAGCCCCAGCCTTTGCCTTTGTCAGGCCCGGGACAAAGGCTATGGGAATGGGAGGAGCCTTCACAGCAATAGCAGATGACCTGACATGTGTTTTCTGGAATCCGGCAGGACTTGTTCAAACTGGACTTTTTGATCTGGATATATCCATAGCTGCAGGGGGAGAAAATATAGAGAATATACAAAACCTTTACCAGCTTTACCAGGCTCTTGAGGAAAAAAATTACAGTGCGGCTGAAGAGTTAGCCGAAAAAATTGCACCACCTATGGGCTTGGAACCAACCTTAAGCGTAGCCATTGGTCTTGCCAGAAGATTTGCCATTTCTGGAGCTCTGCAGGCAGATTTTTCTGTAGAAACGTTCAATCTTGAAAGCAGCTCACCAAATCCTTACGTAGAAATTGAAGATGTAGAAACAGCCCTTCTTCCTATTTATCTTTCCCTTGCTCATAGAGTTTCAGAAAATCTAAGCTTGGGGTTGAATTTAAAATATATCCAGGCTGCACGCCACTCATCTCATTTCAAAATTTTTGCAGATGGTACAACTGAAACCATAAGTGAGGTGGGAGGATATTCTGAGCCTGCTATTTCTTTTGACATTGGAGCACTTTACCAAAAAGAGAAAAGCCCCTTTAGCTGGGGAATAATGGTTGAGAATGTGGTTGAACCTGAGTTAAACTTTCCCGATATTTCAGGAGAGCTAAGTTCAATGCGGCTTTCAAGGAGTGTTAACCTTGGTATCTCCCTCAGACCAGTGCCCTTTTTGACCCTGGCAGCTGATGCACACAACTTATTAACTAATGATACTACTTATCACGTGGGAGCAGAAGTAGACCTCAAGCTGATAAAACTCCGAGCAGGTTTTAACAACGGGAATCTCACACTTGGGGCAGGCTTAAAAATCCTGATATTAGACCTCCAGGCAACCTACTATCAGAAAAATAACCAGGACCCCTATATCTCTCTGGTTATATTTAAAATTTAATAGCTAACCCGCTTATAACCTGATATAGCTTTTTGCCTATGTTGTAAGGATAGCTACCTCGTTGCTTTCAATAAACCTGTTCACATAAGATAGCTCATCCAGCTTCAGGATCTTGGAGAGTTTCTCCTGAAGAGCTTTCTTTGGATCAATTTCTCTTAAAGTCCGAACATTACGGGAGAACCATATTTACACCACCCCTGAAACCGATACCATAATGACCTATTCCAGGGTGTAATTTTCTGTTCATCTTCCTCCTCACAGATGCCACCTGCAACTATTCTAACATTATCTCAGACCTCAAATCCTTTATTTTTGTTTTCTTTCCCTCAAGTAGTTTTCTGTATAACCTTATATGTTTTTTGGCAACAATGGACCAGCTTATTTTATTCCTCACATAATCCAGAGCTTTCCGGGAACATTTCTCCCTCAAAGTATCATCCTTTGCCAGAGTAAGAATAGCTCTTTCTAATTCATCATCTTCTCCGTAAGGAACAAGCACACCAGCACCACTTGCTTCAACTTCTGCTTTTAATCCTTCCAGACTTGAGGCAACGACGGGAACCCCAAAAGCAAAAGAGTGAGCAAGATTGCCACTTTGAGATATAAAAGTATAAGGTAAAACCATAATATCAAAAGCTGCCAGTATTCTCTCATACTCCTTGGCAGAGATACTTCTCAGCACCACTTTTATTTTGTCCTTAGCCTTGCATTTTTCTACAAGCTGGAGCAGCTTTTCTCTGTATTTTTTGTGAGATGGATCATTTCCCCTTACCTCCCCGGCAAGAACAAGATACGTATCAGAGCCAAGCTTGCTGGAGATCGAATCCCACATTTTAATTACCCTGTCATAACCTTTGGTGGGAGTAAACCAGCCCAGCATCCCTATTATTTTCTTTCCCTCCAGACCCAGAAATTTTTTCGCATCCTGCTTAGAGATAGAAATATCGGCCCTGGCTCCATGAGGGATAACATAAACATTATCCACTATGCGACCAATGTTTACCGGAAGATTAACCCATTGATAGTATTCATGAACGATACCTGCATCAACCAGCCTCTGCACCAAATCCATAAACATAGCCTTTGTTTTATCCAATTTTGCGTATACGGAATGATAGGTTATAACAATGGGGAACTCATCCTGGAACCTCCAGCGGAAAAGAGGTCGAAAAAGTCCTGCTGAATAATCATCTGCAACAGAGTAAAGTCCATATTCATGCTGAATATGCAATATATCAGGGCCGATTTTTTTAACCACAGAGTAAAGGTCCTGGTCCCACCGCACCCTTTTTAAATCTATCACCGGATATACATTTTCTTCTCCAGGATACCCTCCGTCCTTATGGCAGACGACATGGATATCGCTACCTTCATTTCTTAAAGCTTCAACAAGTTCAAAGGAATAGGTAGCTATACCACAGGAACGAGGAGGCCAGCTGGAAATCCAGCATATCTTCATTTTTTTTCTCCAACACCATAAATCTTAATCAAGTTTTTCCCTTGTCAATTTTGCACGATTTTTTAAAATCGTTACGGTAATTAATATACACAAGGAGGTTCTTATGTCAACATGGGCATTCAAACCTCCACAGGTTAAGTTTAAAAAAGAGGAAAAAGTAGAAGTCACAAGGTCTTTTGTTATCCCGGGTGTGGGCATAATTCACTCAGGCAGAACCGGTGTGATAAAGGATGTATCTGCATCCGGCGAACCTCTGGTAGAGATGGAAAATAAAAGTTGCTTTTATATCAATCCTCGCTTCCTTAAAAGAAAGGAATAATAAAAATATCTACCTGATGAGCTTTTCTGTCTTTTATTTTAAAGGATAACCAGTTACCCCGAAAAACAGGAAATCTTATTTTGACAAAAGATTTGATTGATATATAAGAAATCCCTGAAAATCAAGCCTCAACATCAGGGGTATTTATTTGTTCTGCCCTGTCTTATTATGCTTGCCCTTGTACTGGGATTTCCTGCCTTGATGGCAATAGCAAATAGCTTCAGTCCCATATGGTCCAAAGAATTTACCTTCACCATTAATAACCACAAAAACTTATACAGAACCTTATTTTCTGAGCTCTCGAGCCAAATTATTTGACATTCCTTGCTCATTGGCTAAAATTGAGCTCTGCAAGCTGGAGCTATTTTTCAAAAAATACATCAAAGGAGGTCTAAATGACACTCAGGGAAAAAGTGGAGAATTTCAGAGAAGAAATGGAAAAATATGTGAGAGAGTACGGCTCACCTGAAGGACTTGATCTCCGAGATAAAAAGGATGTAATAGAATACGTCAAAGAAAAAGGTATAGATTCCATCCGCCTCTGGTTCACCGACCTTTTGGGATTCCTTAAAAGTTTCAGCATCAATCCTGCTGAGCTTCAAGACGCATTTTCCCATGGAATGGGCTTTGACGGCTCTTCAATACTTGGATATAAGAGAATTCAGGAAAGTGATATGGTAGCTTTTCCTTTAGCAGAAACAGCTCAGCTGATTCCCTTTAAAATAGGTGGTAGCAAAGCTCTCAGAATGTTCGCATCTATTTATACACCGGCTGGAGAACCTTACCTCAGTGATACAAGACATATCTTGATAAAGAATCTGGAAAAACTTGCCCGGTATAATCTGACCCATATGAATATCGGGCCTGAGGCAGAATATTTTTATTTCGCTAATAAAAAAGAGGCACAAATTATTGATGAGGCCGGTTATTTTGATCTGAATCCTGTTGATGAAGGAGACAATCTTAGAGAGGCAACTATCTTTGCCCTGCAAAGTATGAAGATACCTGTTGAGTATTCACACCATGAAGTTGCACCCTCTCAACAAGAGATTGACCTCAAGTACAAAGATGCTCTAACCATGGCTGATAATCTACAGACTCATAAATGGCTGGTAAAAGAAATAGCGTTGAGGAACGGGGTTCACGCTACCTTTATGCCCAAACCACTAAAAGGTGAAAACGGTTCCGGAATGCATATTCACCTTTCTCTTTTTCAAAATAAAAAAAACGCCTTTTTTTCACCGGATGACCCTTACAATTTATCCTCTATGGCAAAGTATTTTTTAGCCGGTATCCTCAAACACAGCAGAGAAATATGCCTTATAACCAATCAATGGTACAACTCCTACAAAAGACTTGTTCCAGGGTTTGAAGCTCCAGTGTACATAGCCTGGGCAGAAAGAAATAGATCGGTTCTGGTAAGAGTGCCGACCTACAGAAAGGGGAAAGAACTTGCAACCAGAATAGAAATAAGGTTCCCCGATGCAGCCTGCAATCCATATCTTGCCTTTTCCGTCTTACTTGCAGCGGGACTCAAAGGGATTGATAATAAATATCCTTTACCTGAACCTATAAATCAGGACCTTTATACTATGTCTGAAGTGGAAAGAGAAAGACAAAAAATACAGTCTCTTCCTCATGATCTTTATGCAGCTATAAAAGAGGCCGAAAATAGTACCCTGTTGAGAGAAACACTGGGAGAGGAAGTTGTAGAAAAAATAATAGAGACCAAATTAAAAGAATGGGTAAATTATCGCCTTGATATAACTCCAAGAGAAATAGAGGAAAACCTTACACTTTGAAAGCTTTGATATATAGAATAGTTCTGCTTTAATAAAATAACAACCTCTCCGGCGCCGGAGAGGTTGTTATTTTAAATGAACTTTTTTTTATGTCTAAACAAAATTAACCCAGAGCCCTCTTGTAAATGTAAGGACGCAGCCTCACCACAGGATAAGATTCGGAAATATAAAAGTGAAAGTCAGACAGAGCCTCTTTGGCAATACCCTTATATGGAGTAGAAAAGGTATAACTTTTGTGCTGATGGGAGAGCTATCTGTTGAGGAAATGATGAAAATTGTCCGGTCTATGAAATAAGCTTGATAAATTCCTCTTCGCTAAGTACCTTCACTCCATATTTTCTTGCTTTATCCAGTTTTGAACCAGGATTTTTTCCCGCAACAACATAACCTGTTTTTCTGCTTACACTGGAGGATACTCTACCTCCTTCTTTTTCCACCAGATCTTTAGCTTCTTCTCTGGTGAAATT
This sequence comes from uncultured bacterium, assembly GCA_965613085.1. Classification (GTDB taxonomy): domain Bacteria; phylum Aerophobota; class Aerophobia; order Aerophobales; family B3-G15; genus CBFDTW01. The sequence goes on from CBFDTW010000023.1 coordinate 14,331, forward strand.
ATCAAGCTCACCGGTAAATACAAAAGTTAGACCCTCCAGTTTGCCTGTAACAGGTTTTTTCCTCCTCTCATATCTTATTCCTAATTCTTCTAATTCCTGGATAACTTTAAGGTTCTCCTTCCTGCTAAAAAAATCCTTTATACTTGCTGCTACCTCTGGACCTATTTCTGGAATCTGCAAAAGATCCTCCTCAGATGCTTTTGATAAGGATTCAATGTCATTATATCGCTCAGCAAGCACTTTTGCCAGATGTTGACCCACGTGGCGAATCCCCAGAGCATAAAGGAGACGATCTAGAGTGGTTTTTTTACTCTTCTCCAGAGCATCCATCATATTTTGAGCTGATTTTTCAGCAAATCCCTCCATTTTAAGGAAATCTTCCTTTTTGAGGCGATAAAGATCAGATATACTTTTAACAAAACCCTTATCCACCAGAGCCTCAACTATTTTGTCTCCCAGGCCTTCTATATCAAGAGCTTGCTTGGAGGCAAAATGTTTAATACTCTCTTTTAATCTCGCTGGACAGGATATATTGGGGCAACGAGCTACAACCTCACCTGGAGGATGGCTAACTCTGGTTCCACATACCGGACAGTAAGAGGGAAGTTTGAATTTTTTCTCCTCTCCTGTTCTTTTCTCTTTTATTACCTTAACTACCTCAGGAATTACATCACCTGCTCTTTGCACCAGAACAGTATCTCCTACTCTTACATCCTTTCTTTCTATCTCGTCTTGATTGTGAAGTGTCGCTCTGGAAACCCTGACACCTCCCACTTCAACGGTATCCAGGATAGCCACCGGCGTTAAAGCTCCTGTACGTCCCACCTGAACTTTTATATCTTTTATCCTGGTGGTAGCCTGGATGGAGGGGAACTTATAAGCCAGAGCCCAGCGAGGACTGCGGGATATCTCGCCCAGCCTCCGCTGATACTCAAGTTGATTTACCTTGAAAACCACCCCGTCTATTTCATACTCCAGCTCTTCCCTTATCTTACTTATCCTGTTAAAGTATTCGATACACTCCCTGATACTGGAGCAAAGTTCAATATAAGGATTAATGGTAAATCCCCACCTGCGAAGAGTTTGAAGTACCTCCCAGTGGCTCTGGAACTCTTTTCCCTCCACTTTACCTATTCCATAGAAGAAAATTCCCAGAGGGCGTGAAGCGGTTACCTTAGGGTCAAGCTGGCGCAAAGAACCGGCTGCAGCATTTCTTGGATTGGCAAAAAGAGGCTCCCCCCTTCTTTCCCGCAACTTATTTAACTTCCTGAACTCATCCTTTCTCATATAAACCTCTCCCCTTACCTCTATCAACTGCGGCGCTGGAAGCTCATCTTCCCTTAGCCTGAGAGGTATAGACCTTATAGTTTTCAGGTTCTCTGTTATATCCTCTCCAACCTCTCCATCTCCTCTGGTTGAGCCTACCCGCATCATACCTCTCTCATAAACTATTTCTACCGCAAGACCGTCTATCTTTGGTTCTGCTACATACTCGGGTTTTCCTCCATTAAGTCCTTTTTTAACTCTTCTATCAAAATCATACACTTCACTTTCCTCAAAGGCATTGGACAGGCTCAGCATAGGGATAGAATGTCTAACCGTACCGAACTCTTCCTTTGGAGGAGCTCCTACTCTCTGAGTGGGAGAGTCAGGAGTTGTGAGGTCTGGAAACATTTCCTCTAACTTCTGAAGTCGACGCATTAGCTTGTCGTACTCTGCATCAGAGATCTCCGGCTCATTAAGTACATAGTAGCGGTAGTCATGGTGGCGGATTTCTTTCCGCAACCTCTCTATCTCTTTTTTAGCCTCCTCTTTGGTTATATCTCCCATTAAAACTACCTCCTAAAGAAGTAGTTTCAGTTTGTTTTATAAACCAAATTTTTCTTTTGTCCATTAACATTTTTATAATATATCAATATAGAGACGAATCAAGTCATCCTTGCAAGTTTGCCCACCTTCCTTGCCCTTCTAAAAGCGAGAAAATAAAGGGGAAAAGAGAGGGCAAGATAAACAAGAACAATTTCCAGAGCATCAACAAGAAGAGAAGATGCTACACTGCCCTCACTTACAAGTTTCCTAACAGCAGCAAAAACCCTGGTAAAAGGCATAACCTGAGCTAACCACTGAAGAGGAGTGGGAAGAATATCCACCGGAAAAAGAGGAGCTGAAAGGAGAACAAAAAGCTGCAAGATAGTCCAGGCTAAAAATGCATAGTCCCTGCCAAGAAAAATTATGAAAGCAGCAATAACAACTGATAGGGCAACAGAACCAATTAAAGTAATACCGGTTAAATGCAAAATTGTATTGAATTTTCCCTTAATTGAGAACCCAAAAAAGCAGGTTACAACCAGCATGATGAACATAATAATAATGGATATGACAGCAGAGGAGACAATTCTTGCCAGTATATATTCAAACTCGGAAATACCTGAGGCAAGTACCTGTTTTAAACTCCCACTCCAGATGTCCTCATTCATCTGAAGATTAATGGTGCTCTGACAGATGTAGGAGAAGCTCCAGAAAACATTAATAACAAGTACCATAAGGCCGGCACTTCTCGCAAACTCTCTTGTATAGAGAGCAAAAAATCCCCAGATAATTACAGTGGTTACAGGGAAATAAAAAAATTCCACCAGTCTCCAGCGAGATCGAGTAAATATTATGAAATCCCTGAAGATAAGAGCTACGACTTTATACCACCTCATTTTTCCTCTTCCAGACTTTTTATAAAATAATCCTCGAGTGTTGCCTTTTTAATCTGAAGGTCGATAACCTTATAGCCATTTCTGAAAAGAAAGGACAGAATCTCTCCCAGATTCTCTTTGTAGGAAAGGGTTGCGTATATTTTTGTTCCCCTTATCTTAAATCCTTTTTTTCTGAGCAGGTTAAAATCTTTAATATTTTTAACCTCTATTATAACCTCATATGTTGGACATTTGTTTTTCTTTACTTTTTCTACACTTCCAACATCCAGTATCTTTCCTTTATTGATGAAGGCAACTCTTGCACACAGCTGCTCAACCTCTTGCATATAATGACTTGTCAGGAGAATAGTTGTTCCAAATTCCCGACTCACTCTGGCAATTTCTTCTCTCACCTTTATTGCTATCTGTGGGTCAAGCCCCAGAGTGGGCTCATCAAAAAGCAGAATCTGTGGCTCGTTTAAAAGAGCTTTTGCAAATATTAGTCTCGTCCTCTCCCCTGTTGAGAGTGAGTCAAATTTTCTATGAGCGATATCTTTGATACCAAAAAAACAAAGCAATTTGTTGATTCTTCCTTCAAGTATCTTTTTCGGAACACCATAAGATCTACCGTAAAAGTTAAGTATATCCCTTATCGTAAGAACCCAGTGGAATCTTGTTTCTCCTGATACATAATTTATCTTTTCCATCACATTCCTTCTTCTGTGTATATCCTGACCCATGACTTTAACCAGGCCTTTATCCGGCAAAAGAATTCCCAGAATAATGTTTAAAAGGGTGGTCTTTCCTGCCCCGTTTGGCCCCAGAAGCCCGAATATCTCACCCTTTTTAATTTGAAGACTCACGCTATCAAGAGCCAGGATATCTTTACCTCTTTCTTTGAACCTTTTGGATACATTAATTATTTCAATTGCGTCCATATC
>CBFDTW010000024.1:0-17580 GCA_965613085.1 uncultured bacterium
GCTCGGAGATGTGTATAAGAGACAGATTACCGGTAGCCATGACATCCTTAACTCTACCTTTTATCTTCCCTTTCTCTATTTTAAAACCCAGATCAAGATTTACGGAAAACTCTCCCATCAAGGTATTACTCTGGCCGGCCCCAATTACCTGATCAACAATAAGACCTTCCTTTATATCTTTAATCATCTCTTCCATGGAAAAATTCCCCGGAGCTACTATAAAATTGGTAGTAGAAGGTGAAGGAAGAGTATCATATTCTCGAGCAGCATTTGCTGTAGTTTGTGTTTTCATTAATCCTGCTGTTTGCAAGTCATAAATAAAATTTTTCAAAATACCATTTTCGATTATAGGATTTCGACGGGAGGGAATACCTTCACCATCTACAGGACTGGAGGCTTTCCCATAAGGAAATGTAGCATCATCTACAATACTGACCAGGGGCGAGGTAACCTGCTTTTTTAGCTTTGGAAAAAGAGGGGAAACTTTTTTCTGAATAAGCTTGCCATTAATTCCCTTTTTTAAAGAGGCAAAAATAACTGGCATAGCTTTTGAAGTGAAAATTACAGGATATGTCCCGGTTTCAATGGCAGCATTTTTCTGGGCTAACCGAGCTTTCTCAACAACTCTTTGGGCGATTAAATCTGACCAGTCCTGGTACTGGCAACTGGCCTCTTCCTCTCCTACTCCTAAAAAATCTCCTTCTCGAGCCAGAAAGGCATAAATAGAAAAGGAATAAAAACTCTTTTTATAACTGAAACTAAGCCCTGAGCTATTTAAAATAGAGATTTTGAGTATTGTTTTATCTATCTGTGCTTCACATTGAAGATAAGGAAATTCCTCCAGAATAGCCCGAATTGCCCTTTCCCCTTCTTCAACCATTTTTTCAACCGAAATTGATAAAATAGCAGGATCAAAACATTTTACCTTAGATATTTTAGAAGATGTAGGAAATTTAAAAAGGGCAATCTCCCCAAACCTGCTTGATTCAATAGCTGATTTTACAAGAAACTTCAAATCCGCAAGGTTAGTAATGCTGGAAAAGCCTATTTTCTTGTTTTTTATTACCCGAAGTCCAATTCCTTGCCCGAAAGAGTTATCAATAGCTTTAAGGCGGTTAGACTGAAAACTGACCGTGGTATTTTGAAAATCTTCTCTATAAATCTCCGCTTCCTCAACTTTTGAGAGAGCCATTTTTAAAATATTTTCCACTATCTACCCCCCACTACTAATTCTCTTATACGAATATGAGGACCACCGGTAGAAACTGGAAGAGGTGATTGGTCATTTTTCCCGCACCCCCCTGGACCTGTAAATAAAACTAAATCATTCCCCACTGCATCAATTTGAGAAAGTGTGGTGAAGATATTTCCGGTCAGATTAAAATCTCTTATTCTCCTTGTGAGCTTCCCATCTTTTATTATATACCCTTCCTCAGGAGCGAAGGTAAACATCTCAAGGTTAGTTTGTCCTCCCCTGAACCCCCTTGCATATATCCCTTCTTTTACCTCGGAAATCATCTCTTCTTTACTTTTTTCTCCTTTTTCTATGTAAGTGTTGCTCATTCTCACTATAGGTGGATATTCGTAGCTTATAGCTCGAGCATTTCCTGTAGGTTCCTCTCCCATCTTAGCTGCAGTTTCTCTGGAGTGAAGCCTTCCCACCAGTTTCCCTTCCCTGATAAGATAAGTTTTGCCAGCAGCTACTCCTTCATCATCGTACAGATAAAATCCCCCTTCTCCTGGAATGGGAGGCTCATCAACAATATTAAGAATTTCGCTACCAAACCTTCGCCCCAGCTTCATAATATCGAGCAAACGTTCGTTTTCGAAAAGAAAATCAGCCTCGGACAGGTGCCCAAAGGCCTCATGAGCAAAAACTCCACTTAACTCGGGATCCACAACCACGGTGTATCTTCCCCCTTTTGCTGGCTCAGCATCAAGTAACTGAGAAGCTCTTTTAACTGCTTTTTCCGCCTTCTCTTCTTGATTTTCCACCAGTTCATATCCTCCTGTTCCTCCCACTCCTTCATGAGCTGACTGAATATTGCCGCCTCTGCGAGCAATAGAAGCCATCCCTAAAAGAGTATAAAATCTTTCCTGTTTGATATAAGTTCCCTCAGAGTTAGCAAAGTACTTAACTGTATAAACATCAACATACCTTAAGTCTGATGTTTGAATTTCGGGACCGGAGAGAAGAATTTGATTATATAAAGAGGTGAGTCTATATTTTTCCTCCAGATCAATCTGACGAGGATCTTTTCTTGCACTGCCAGGAACAATCCTGCTTACAATGGGAACCGAAGCCAATTTGACAGGAATTCCCTTGGAGAGAAGAGATTGTTTGGTGGTTAAATGCAGGTAAGAAGGTAAATCATCTAAATTATTAAACGATAAGAAACTCCACCCTGCCTTTCCCTTTACTCTTATACCCCCTCCTTTTTCTTTAGAGGTGCCTATAGACTCAAGCTCTTTACCTGTCCAGTGAATATAGGTGACTACTCTTTCCTCATATCTTATTTCTGCGTAATCAGCTTTAATTTTGTTGAGACAGGATAAAAGGTGAGTTCTCATCCTGAAGAGGCCTTTTCCATAATCTCTTCGGGGATATCAAAGTTAGCATAGACATTTTGTACTTCTTCCATCTCTTCAAGGGCATCCATTAACTTCAACATCTGAATAGCTTCTTTTTCTTCCAGAGGAACAACAGTTTGAGGGACCATGGTTAATTCTAAAAGATCCGGATTTAACCCGGCTTTTTTAACTTTTTCTTTAACCACGCCAAATTTTTCAGGAGGAAAAATAACCTCTATAGTACTGTTATCTTCTCTGATATCTTCTGCTCCTATCTCAATTGCAAGATCCATAATTTTATCTTCATCCACATTTTCTCTGTCAAAAACCATAGAACCTTTTCTCTCAAAAAGCCAGCTTACACATCCAGTTTCTCCCATATGCCCACCATTACTGGTTAAAATATGCCTTATCTCGGATATAACTCTTCTTTTATTGTCAGTTACAGCCTCAACAAGAACAGCTACTCCTCCCGGTCCATACCCCTCACAGGTGATTTGCTCATAACTTACCCCAGCAAGCTCACCAGTTCCTCTCTGAATAGCTCTTTTTATGTTTTCCTTTGGCATCCCGGCCTCTTGTGCCTTTTCCACCACCATACGCAGGCCAGGGTTTTTCTCAATATCCCCCCCTCCCTGTCTTGCCTCTATGGTTATTTTGCGTGCCAGTTTACTGAATAGTTTTCCTCTTTGAGCATCTTTTTTAGCCTTTTTATGTTTTATACTACTCCATTTAGAATGTCCTGACAAACCTGATCACCCCTCTTTTATTTTTAATTTAAATTTAGCAAAAAAAGGAATGCTGTCAATTACAATAAAAAAAAGCGGGAGGGATAACCTCCCGCTTTTTTTTATTTACACTATCCCTTAATACTCAGGGGGTGGATAGGGAGGACCGCCTTTTTTCTCTTCTTTCTCAGGAATCTCTGCAACCAGAGCATCAGTGGTCAGAATCAAGGAAGCTATACTGGCAGCATTTTCTATGGTTGTGCGTACAACCTTTGCCGGATCAATAACTCCACTTTCTACCAGATCCTCATATTTCCCGGTTTCAGCATTAAATCCCTCAGAGCCTTCTCTTCTGAGAACTTCTTCTACCACCACTCCACCTTCCAGACCAGCATTTTCGGCAATCTTGCGCAGAGGCTCTCTCAAGGCATCCCTTATTATCCGAATCCCTATGTTTTCATCTTCAAATTCACCCTTTAATTTTTCTACAGCCGGGAGACATCTGAGGAGAGTAACTCCTCCTCCGGGCACTATTCCTTCCTCCACAGCTGCCCTTGTAGCAGCAACAGCATCTTCGATTCTGGCCTTGTTAGTTTTCATCTCAGCCTCAGTTGCTGCTCCTACGTTAATAACAGCCACTCCACCAGAAAGTTTTGCCAGTCTTTCTTCCAGTTTCTCGCGGTCATAATCAGAATCAGTCTCTTCCATCTGGAGTTTTATCTGTTTAATCCTATCCTCAATCTTCTCCTTATCTCCCTGACCTTCAATAATTGTTGTCTCCTCATTGGTGATGCGCACCCGCTTGGCTCTACCCAGCATTGAAATATCCACATTCTCCAGTTTCAGACCCAGATCTTCTGATACAACCTGTCCACCTGTCAGGATGGCAATGTCCTCCAGCATAGCCTTTCTTCTATCTCCAAAACCCGGAGCTTTAACAGCGGCACACTTTAAAGTCCCTCTGATTTTATTCACAACTAAGGTAGCAAGAGCCTCTCCTTCTACATCTTCAGCTACCAAAAGGAAAGACTTACCGGTATTGGCAACCTTCTCCAGAAGAGGTAGAAGATCTTTCATGTTGCTTATCTTCTTGTCATGCAAAAGAATATAGGGCTCTTCCAGAACCACTTCCATTTTTTCGGGATTGGTTATAAAATAAGGAGAAATGTAACCACGGTCAAATTGCATACCTTCAACAAACTCTACGTTGGTTTCAGCGGTTTTTCCCTCTTCGATAGTTATCACACCATTCTCACCAACCTTTTCCATAGCATCGGCAATTAGCTCTCCCACAGTCTTATCATTAGAAGCTGCAACTGTTGCTACTTGAGCAATGGACTTTTTATCCTTTACGGGTTTGCTTATTCTCTTTATCTCCTCCACAACAGCACGAACTGCTTTCTCCATTCCCTTTCTGAGGTGAGTGGGGTTAACTCCAGCAATTACGTTTTTCATTCCCTGATGGACTATATATTGTGTTAAAAGAGTAGCTGTGGTGGTTCCATCTCCAGCTACATCTTTTGTTTTCTCTGCTACTTCTTTTACCAGCTGAGCCCCCATATTCTCATAGGGATCCTCAAGCTCTATCTCCTTGGCTACCGTTACCCCATCGTCAGTAACAGTAGGTGAGCCAAAACTCTTAGCCAAGGCAACATTTTGACCCTTAGGTCCAAGAGTAATAGTAACAGCATTAGCCAGTTTATCAAGCCCTCTTATAAGAGCCTGTCTGGCATCGGAACCAAATACGATTTGTTTTGCAGCCATAGATTGCACCTCCTTTTTTCAAAAGTTATTTTTCCAAAACAGCTAAAACATCATCTTCTCCGAGTACCAGATACTCCTCGCCCTCTAACTTCACCTCTGTTCCACCATATTTTGCAAAGATGACTATATCACCCTTTTTAACTCCCTTAAAATCCGGACCCACGGCTATGACTTCTCCCTGCTGGGGTTTTTCTTTACTCGCTGTTTCAGGAAGATAAATCCCTCCCTGTGTCTTTTCTTCCTGTTTTTGAGGTTTTACTACTATTCTTTCACCCAAAGGTCTTATGTTCATCTTTACCCCTCCTCTATCCTGTGATTGAGATTGATTTAAAATTATATTTGAAAGAAGGTCAGTGTCAACCCCTTACTCCAACATTCTTGCTTTTATCCTTAGATTCCGAATTTTTTATAGTGATCTTGATTACAATCGGAAAAAAGTTAAAATAAAATTCATTTATTCATTAAATTAACCACAGGAGGGATATATGGGCTATCAGATACTGAAAAAGAAGACTTTAGGACCCGATTCGATTCTTCTCGTGGTAAAAGCTCCATATGTGGCAAGGTCTGCAAAACCAGGACAATTTGTAGTCTTAAGAGCTTACGATAAGGGAGAAAGAATTCCCCTCACAATTGCCAGTGCGGACAAAAATAAGGGAACAGTTACGGTCATATTCCAGGTGGTAGGAAAAACCACAAAATATCTTTCATGCCTTGAAATTGGTGATGAGATTCTTGATTTTTTAGGTCCTCTGGGAACTCCTACAGAAATTGAAAAATTCGGATGTGTAGCTGCAGTAGGAGGGGGATTTGGCACAGCTGTTCTTTATCCTCTTGTCAGAGCCTTAAAGAGAGCGGACAACTATATTATAGTTATTAACGGTGCAAGAAATGAAAAGCTTCTCATATTAGAAGATGAGCTTAAAAGGTTAAGTAATGAGTACTATGTTACCACTGATGACGGTTCAAAAGGATTTAAAGGCTTTGTTACAGATTTTTTAAAAAAGCTTATTGAAGAAAAGCATAAAAAATTGGATAGAGTTTTTGCTGTAGGACCTGTTCCTATGATGAAGGCAGTGGCTGAGCTAACCAGACTGCACGGTATAAAAACTATAGTAAGTCTAAATCCCATAATGGTTGATGCAACAGGTATGTGTGGTGCATGTAGAGTTGAAATTGATGGAGAAACCAAATTTGCCTGTGTAGATGGACCGGAGTTTGATGCTCACAAAGTAAATTTTGATCTTCTGGCAAAAAGACTACAGATGTATAAAAAAGAGGAGAAAATTTCCTTTTCCAGAATTGCTGAAAAAGAGAGGGAGGCTATTAAAAAATGAGTAATAAAAAGATTATTCCCAAGAAAATCCCTATGAGAAAGCAAGATCCTCTAAAAAGAGCAAAAAATTTTTTTGAAGTTGCTTTAGGCTATACTCCTGAGGAAGCAATAAAAGAGGCAAAAAGATGCCTTGAATGTAAAAAACCTTCCTGTGTAAAGGGTTGTCCGGTAGAAATTGATATACCCGGTTTTATTAAAAAGATAAAGGAGGGTGAATTCTTAGAGGCAGCTACTTTGATAAAAGAAAACAATCCTCTTCCGGCAGTTTGTGGAAGAGTTTGCCCTCAGGAAGATCAGTGTGAAAAGGTGTGTGTTCTGGCACGCAAAGGCGAATCTGTCGCTATTGGAAGGCTGGAGAGGTTCGCTGCTGATTATGAGGCTAAAGAAAAAGGCCAAACCCCTTTCTTATCAAAATCTTCATCCAAAAGAAAAGGAAAAAAAGTAGCAGTGGTTGGTTCAGGACCTGCTTCTCTTGTATGTGCAAGTGAACTTGCTAAAAAAGGCTATTCAGTAACAATTTTCGAATCTCTCCATGAGCCAGGAGGAGTACTGGTTTATGGAATTCCCGAATTCAGGTTACCCAAAGAAATTGTAAAAAGGGAGGTGGAATATATTAAATCTCTGGGGGTTAAGATAATAACAAACTTTTTTGTGGGGAAAACTGAAACAGTTGACCAGCTAATGAATGAGGATGGATATGAGGCTGTATTTATAGGTACAGGCGCCGGCCTTCCAAGATTTATGCATATTCCTGGCGAAAATCTTTTAGGAATCTACTCTGCAAATGAGTTTTTAACCAGAATGAATCTGATGAAGGCTTTTAAATTTCCAGAGTATGACACTCCGGTTAAAGTAGGAGAAAGAGTAGGGGTAATTGGTGGCGGAAATGTAGCCATGGATTCGGCAAGAGTTGCTTTGAGAGCAGGGGCAAAAAAGGTCACGGTTTTTTACAGACGGACAAGAAATGAGATGCCGGCAAGAATTGAAGAAATAGAAAATGCCGAAGAGGAGGGAATTGATTTTATGTTTCTGGTCGCTCCAGTAGAATATATTGGGGATGAGGCAGGTTGGGTAAAAGAAGCAAAACTCATAAAAATGCGTCTGGGTGAACCAGATTCATCAGGGAGAAGAAGACCGGTTCCTATAAAAGGGTCCGAGTTCATTGTTCCTGTTGACACAGTAGTTGTGGCTATTGGACAAATTCCGTCTCCTATGATTGCAAAAACTACCCCGGATCTAAAGGTCCACCCTAAATGGGGAACTCTGGTGGTTAACGAGGCAACCTGTGCAACTACAAAACCTGGCGTTTTTGCTGGTGGTGATGTAACCACCGGAGCTGCTACTGTTATCCTGGCAGCTGGTGCAGGTAAAAAGGCGGCAAAATACATAGATTATTATTTACAAAACAAAGAGAGGAAAGGAATCTGGAAAGAGCTGGCGGGATCTTGACAATATTTTTCTCTTTTTTTACAATAAATTTTCAAGCTTGTTTTGAAGCGCCTCTTAAGCAGGACGGAGTGATGATGGTATCGCAAGAAGATAAAGAAAAGATAGATAAGCTTGTTGAAAAGCACGAAACTGACCCAGGACCTCTTATCTCTATCCTCCAGGAGGTTCAAGAAACCTTTGGGTACCTTCCCAAAGATATATTGATTTACCTTTCCCAGAAATTAAGAATCTCTGAAAGCAAAATCTGGGGAATTGTTACCTTTTATACCCAGTTTTATCTTGAGCCGAGGGGGAAAAATACCGTAAGGGTTTGTCTCGGAACAGCCTGTCATGTTAAGGGAGCAAGGAAAATACTGGATAGACTAAAAAAAATCCTGGGCATCCAGCCAGGTGAAACCACCAAGGATTTAAACTTCAGTCTGGAAACAGTACGCTGCCTTGGAACCTGTTTTTTGGCACCGGTAGTAATGGTTAATCAGGATTACTTTGGTAAATTAACTCCGGATAGGATAGAAAAGATAATAAATCAATACAGAAAGGATTGAGTTCATTTATGGCAAAATTTTCTAAAATAGAAGAACTTGAGGCATATCGCGAGTATTTATTGGAAAAAAGGTGTACCGAAAAGAAAAGAGTCAGGATATGTATGACGGGATGTCGGGCATTTGGTGCCCAAGAAATAAAAGATAAATTAATTGAAGAGATAGAAGCCTCGGGCCTTAGCAAAAAAGTGGAGGTTGTTCCTACAGGGTGTCAGGGTTTTTGTGCCCGAGCACCAGTGATGGTAATTGATCCGGACGATATTTTTTATCAGCAGGTAACTCCCTCCGATGTTAAAGAAATTGTCTCTCAGACTCTTGTTAAGGGAAAACTGATAGAGCGCCTCCTCTACAAAGAACCTCTATCCAACAAACCTATTCCTCATACAGCCGATGTACCTTTCTATAAAGAGCAGGTAAAAATCGTACTCCGCAGGTGTGGCAAAATTGACCCCACCAGGATTGATGATTATTTAATAAATGAGGGATACAGAGGTTTTGAGAGAATTTTTAAAGAGAAATTCTCGTCTCAGAGGGTGATAGATGAGATTAAAGCATCTGGTCTTCGGGGAAGAGGAGGAGCAGGATTTCCAACTGGACTTAAATGGCAATTTACAAAAGATAGTTCCGGTACCCCCAAATTTATTATCTGTAATGCCGATGAAGGGGACCCTGGTGCTTTTATGGACAGGGCAATACTTGAAGGAGATCCTCACTCCGTTATTGAGGGAATGCTCATAGCAGGTTATGCTATTGGCGCAAGGGAAGGTTATGTATATGTCAGAGCTGAGTACCCTATAGCTGTGGAGCATCTTAAGGTAGCACTTTCCCAGGCAAGAGAATATGGAATTATTGGTGAAAATATCCTGGGTACAGGATTTTCTTTTAATATAAGGATAAAGCAAGGAGCAGGAGCTTTTGTTTGTGGTGAGGAAACGGCTCTGATCGCCTCAGTTGAGGGTAGAAGGGGTATGCCAAGACCGAGACCTCCTTTTCCCGCCCAATCAGGTCTGTGGGGAAAACCTACCTGCATTAATAATGTGGAGACCCTGGCCAATATCCCTTATATTATGCTGAAAGGTGCAAAAGAATTTGCCAAACTTGGCACCAGAGATAGCAAAGGAACCAAGATATTTGCTCTGGCCGGTAAGGTAAAAAATACCGGTCTTGTAGAAGTCCCTATTGGGACCAGTTTAAGAAAGGTTGTTTTTGATATAGGAGGAGGACCACCTGCTGGTAGAAAATTTAAGGCTGTCCAGATTGGAGGGCCTTCTGGTGGGTGTGTTCCTGAAAGGTATCTTGACCTTCCCATAGATTATGATTCGCTTAAAAAAATTGGTGCTATAATGGGCTCAGGTGGAATGGTGGTTATGGATGATAACACCTGTATGGTAGATATTGCTCGTTTTTTCCTCGAGTTTGTTCAAGATGAGTCCTGTGGAAAGTGTGTTCCCTGTAGAGTAGGGACAAAGCGCATGCTGGAAATTCTGGTCCGCATAACCCGGGGAGAAGGAAGACCTGAAGATATTCAACTTCTGGAAGAGCTTGCCAGAGTGGTAAAGAGTGCCTCTCTTTGCGGATTAGGACAAACAGCTCCTAATCCCGTGCTTTCCACTCTCGCCTATTTTAAAGATGAGTACAGAGCTCATGTTGAAGATAAATTCTGTCCAGCCTGTAGTTGCGAGAACCTTTTTGTATCTCCCTGTCAGAATGTATGTCCTGTAGGAATAGATATTCCAGGATATATTGAATTGATTAGCCAGGAGAAATTCTCCGAGGCACTTGAGGTTATCAAAAAGAGAAATCCTTTTCCAGCTATATGTGGTAGAGTCTGTCACCATCCCTGTGAGCTAAAATGTCGCAGGGGCGAGATAGATGAACCTGTAGCTATAAATGCCCTTAAAAGATTTGTAAGTGACTATGCACGTGAGAAGATAAAACCCAGAGTACATTTATCCACTCCTTCTAAAAAAGAAAAAATTGCCATAATTGGTTCCGGTCCGGCAGGTCTAACCTGCGCTCATTATCTTGCTCGCTGGGGATACTCTGTTACTATTTTTGAAGCTCTTCCTGCCACTGGTGGAATGCTCAGAGTAGGGATTCCTGACTATAGACTTCCTAAAAGTATATTGGAAGAGGAGATCTTTTCTTCTGTAGAAAGTCTGGGAGTTTCTATTAAGACAGGAGTGAAAATTGGTAAAGATATAACCTTTAATGAACTATTCAACTTAGGGTATTCTTGCATCTTTATAGCTGTGGGGTGCCATGTATCTCGTAAGCTCAATATCCCGGGAGAAGAAATAAAGGGAGTTCTTGACGGTGTGGCCTTTTTGAAAGCTATCAATTTAGGACAACATCAAAAATTGGGAAGTAAAGTAGTAGTGGTGGGAGGAGGTAATGTTGCTATAGATGCGGCAAGATCCGCTCTGAGATTAGGAACAGATGAGGTAATTATTCTCTATAGAAGGTCACCTCAGGAAATGCCTGCTATAGAAAGCGAGGTTGAGGCTGCCAAACATGAGGGTGTGAAATTTCATTATCTTGCCACTCCAATAAAGATATTATCTTCTAACGGAAAAATAAAAGGTCTGGAATGTGTGCGGATGAGGCTGGGAGGTTATGATGAAAGCGGGAGAAGAAGGCCGGTTCCCATCCCGGGTTCTGAATTTTTTCTTTCAGCTGATTCAATAATCTCCGCTATAGGTCAGATGGCTGATACATCTTTTCTACCTTCCTCGGTGAAAAAGACTGATTGGGGTACCATCTGGGTTAATCCTGGAACTCTGGCTACAAGCAAAGAGGGAGTATTTGCAGGAGGAGATGCAGTGAGCGGTCCTGCAACAGTGATTGAAGCAATAGCTTCTGGAGAGAAAGCTGCCATATCCATTGATCGATATTTAAAGGGAGAACCCCTTGAAAGACTACCCGAGGTAAGAAAGAAGTATTTTGAGCTAACTGATCTGATTGAGGTAGAACCCTCACCAGAAAAGAGAGTTAAAATGCCCTGCTTATCTTTGAAAGAAAGAAAAAAGGGATTTAAAGAAATTGAGCTTGGATTAAGTAAGGAGGAAGCTCTTAAAGAAGCCAAAAGGTGCTTAAGGTGTGATATAGAAAAGATGAGAGGTGGGAGCTAATATGGCTGAAGTTCACCTGGATATAGATGGCAGAAAAATTTGTGTTGAGGAAGGAGTCACTATACTGGAGGCTGCCAGAAAGGCAGGAATAGATATACCTCACATTTGTTATGAGGAAAGATTTTCTCCATCATCCTCTTGCAGGCTCTGTGTGGTAGAGGTAAAGGGAGTAGAAAATCTTGTTGCCTCTTGCTCTTATCCTGTGAGAGAGGGAATGGAAGTTAAGACCAATACAGAAAGAGTGAAAAAGGCAAGACGTGTAGTCCTGGAGCTTCTTATATCCAATCATCCTCTTGATTGTATGACCTGTGAAAAAAGCGGGGATTGTCTTTTGGAAAAATATGCCTATGAGCTGGGTGTCTCCTCATCTCGCTTTCAGGGAGAGAGAATAAACTATCCAGTGATTACTGACAACCCTTTTATTGAGCGGGATAATACAAAATGTATTCTCTGCGGTCGCTGCATTAATGTTTGCAGTGATGTTCAGCAGTGTGAGGTTTTTGATTTTGCCCGCAGGGGATTTAATACCCAGATCAGCACCGGCTTTGATAAACCTTTAACCGAGACTAATTGTGTTTTTTGCGGAAATTGTCTCTCCGTCTGTCCTGTTGGAGCCCTTGTTGAAAGAGAAAGAAAAAGTAAGGGAAGAGAATGGGAGTTTAAAAAGACAACCACCATCTGTCCTTACTGTGGATGTGGATGCCAGATTACCCTGCATACAAAAGATAACAAGGTGGTTAAAGTTACATCACCTCCTGATGCTCCAGTTAACTTGGGATGGCTTTGCACCAAAGGAAGGTTTGGTTTTGAGTTTATAAACTCTTCAGACAGGCTCACCCATCCTCTAATTAAAAAAAATGGAAAATTTAAAAAGGCATCCTGGGATGAAGCTCTTGGTCTTGTAGCCTCCAGGTTAAAAAAAATTAAAGAAAAATATGGGGCAGATTCCATTGCGGGGCTCTCTTCGGCCAAGTGTACTAACGAGGAAAATTACCTTTTTCAGAAATTTATGAGGGCAGTTGTTGGAACAAACAATGTTGATCATTGTGCTCGACTCTGTCACTCCTCTACAGTCGCCGGCCTTGCCCGGGCTTTTGGCTCAGGAGCCATGACTAACTCTATTGGTGAGCTCGCTAAAGCTGATTGTATTCTGGTTACAGGATCAAACACCTCCGAGACTCATCCTATTGTAGCCTTACAGATTAAAGCGGCTGTGAAAAACGGAGCATACCTTATTGTAGTTGATCCGCGGAAAATAGAACTTACTCAATTTGCCCACATCTGGTTAAGACAAAGGCCAGGTACCGACGTTGCTCTTTTCAATGGAATAATGCACGTTATTCTCCAGGAAGGATTAGAAGATACAGAATTTATAAAAAAGAGAACAGAAAACTTTGAATTATTTAAAAAGACAGTCAAGGATTATCCTCCTGAGAAAGTAGAAAAGATTACCGGGGTACCAGCCCGGGATATTATAAAAGCAGCCCGGATTTATGCCAAGGCAGAAAAATCCTCCATAGTTTATGCTATGGGTATAACTCAACATACAACAGGAACAGATAACGTTCTCACGCTTGCCAACCTTGCCATGCTTTGTGGTAAAGTGGGGAAGGAATCCTGCGGGGTAAATCCCTTACGAGGACAGAACAACGTGCAGGGAGCATGTGATATGGGAGCCCTTCCCAATGTCTATCCAGGTTATCAGAGTGTGGAAGATGAGAGTATAAGAGGTAAATTTGAAAAAAGCTGGGGAGTTTGTTTGCCTGTAAAGCCTGGACTCACAGTAGTAGAAATGATCCATGCTATCGAAGAGAATAAGATAAGGGCTATGTATATAATGGGAGAAAATTCGGCTCTCTCTGACCCAAATGCTACAAGGACCAGAGAGGCTCTAAAAAAACTCGATTTGTTGGTAGTCCAGGATATCTTTCTTTCTGAAACTGCTGAACTTGCAAGTATTGTTCTACCTGCTGCCTGTTTTGCTGAAAAAGAGGGAACTTTTACCAATACCGAAAGGAGAGTGCAAAAACTGCACAAAGCCTTAAACCCTCCTGGAGAGGCAAAAGCAGATTGGGAGATAATCTGCAATCTTTCTCAAAAGATGGGATATCCCATGCAATACGAGCATCCAGCTCAGATAATGAAGGAAATAGCTTTATTGACCCCCATTTATGGAGGAATAACTTATTCAAGATTGGGAAAAGAGGGCCTGCAATGGCCCTGTCCAGATCCCTCTCATCATGGAACCAGATACTTGCACAGGGAGAAGTTTACCCGAGGTAAAGGTAGATTCCACTCCATAGATTATAAACCACCTGTAGAGCTACCCGATGAAGAATATCCTCTTATCCTCTCTACAGGTAGAGTTCTTTTCCATTTTCATACCGGAACCATGACCCGCAGGGTAAAAGGAATTAGTCAGATCTATCCAGAGGGAATGGTGGAGATTAATCCTCAGGATGCTAATTTTCTTGATATTTCTGAAGGAGAGATAGTTAAGGTAATATCCCGTAGAGGTAAGGTAAAAGCTAAGGTGAAAATAACCGACAAATCACCTCCTGGAGTAGTTTTTATGACTTTTCATTTTGTGGAATCTCTTGCCAATATCCTAACTATTGATGCCCTTGATCCTGTCGCTAAAATCCCCGAATTTAAAGTGTGTGCAGTAAAAATAGAAAAACTACAGGGATGAACTTTTTAATCCTAACGGGAGGAGAGAATAAAAGGATAGGTAACAGGAAGGCTTTTTTAAAAATTGGTGGAACTACTTTGCTGGAAAGAGTCCTTCAGCAAATAGAAATAGTAAAAGAAAAAGGAGAGGAAGTTATTTTAGTTGAGGGAAAAGTTTCCTTTAAAAATTTCAAAAATATAAAGGGGGAAGGAGAAAAATTAAAGGTAATAAAAGATGTTATTCCGGAAAAAGGCCCACTGGGAGGAATTTATTCCGGTCTTTTGCTCTCTCAAGCTAAGTTTAACTTCGTACTGGGCTGCGATATGCCTTTTTTAGACTGGAAGTTTATTGATTATATGCGTCATCTCTCCAAAAATTATGAGGTTTTGATCCCCTTCCATTCCAGAGGAATAGAGCCCCTTCATGCCATTTATTCCAGATCCTGCCTGCCGGTGATAAAAGAAAAATTGAACCAGGGGGAGTGCAAGATACAGAGTATTTTGCCTTATCTTAAGGTGAGGTTTATACAGGAGAGGGAAATTAGAAGATTTTCTCCTCCACAACATATATTTTTCAACATCAATACTTCGGAGGATTTAAAAAAGGCCAGAAAACTGGCTACTAAAGTGGATAGACCAAAAATAATAATTTGAATAAATCGAAAAAGGTTGACAGGTGCTTAAATTTTTATATTAATATAAAACAAATGCCAGAAATCATTCCCTCCAACATTATCAAGCGAAGTATCACCACCGGTTGGGAAAGAGGGGAGTTGGTAAAATTTCCCAAGAAGCAAGAATAATGGGGTAAAGGTTACTATTTATAACCGGGAGTATAATTTAAAAGCTGAGACCAGAGAAGATGAGTCCTATCTGAGAGAAATAGCAGCTTATGTGGATGAAAAAATTAAAGAAATCATCTCCTCTTCACCCAGTAAAAATTTTGAACAACTCTGTTTGTTAGCTTCTCTTAACCTTGCAGCAGAGGTTTTTGATTTAAAAAATAAGAACAATAAAGCAAAGCAAAAGCTTAAAGATTTATTAGATAAGATAACCAGAAAAAATCGATGAACTGGATAGATATAGTACTGGGAGCTGTTGTATTGCTCTTTGTGATAAGGGGTGTATTAAAAGGATTAATTAGAGAAGGAACAGGAGTGGGTGGTGTTCTTTTAGGATTAATCGTGGGTATAAATCGCTATCAACAACTGGGAGAGGTTATTTACACGGAGTTTGGAGTTTTATCTCCTAAGGTGTGCTATATAGTAGCTTTTATAATCATCTTTGGAGGAATAGCTATCCTGGGAACAATAGCTGGTATACTGATTCATAATATTTTATCCCGGCATTCTGCCATACGGGGACTGGAAGAAGGTGGGGGATTTGTGCTCGGTCTTCTGGAGGGAGCTTTGGTCTGTAGCATAATTTTGATACTTTTAAGCGTCTCGCCTTTTTCCACAAAATTTGAACAATGGAGCAAAGACTCTATCCTCAAACCCTATCTTTTGAAAGCAGGTCCTTTTATTTATGATAGTATTGCTTCATTAACTCCGGGTAAAGCAAAAAAGTTTATAGAAAAACTCGATCCATTTAAAATAAAAGATTCCTTGAGCGGTAGTTCAGACTGATAGATTTTGATACAGGTAAGTTATGATTGTAAAAGAGGGGATTTTTGACCGAAGAGCGCAGGAGAGATGGGAGGAAAAAAACCTCTCTCCTTATGCTACCTGCAGTTCTAATACCAGAGGAAGAGAAAGAGAAGAGCCTCCATGTCCTTTAAGGACAGAATTTCAACGAGATAGAGATAGGATTATTCATTCAAAATCATTTCGAAGGTTGATGCATAAAACCCAGGTTTTCATTGCTCCTTTCGGTGATCATTACCGTACAAGATTAACTCACACTCTGGAGGTCAGTCAGATTGCCCGAACCATATCCCGGGCTTTAAAGTTAAACGAGGACCTAACAGAAGCAATTGCACTGGGACATGACCTGGGACATACTCCTTTTGGCCATACAGGTGAAGAAGCTCTAAATAAAGTTTACCCAGGGGGATTTCGACACAACGAACATAGCCTGAGGGTAGTGGAAAAATTAGAAGGAGAAGGGGGACTTAATCTTACATGGGAAGTGCGGGATGGTATTCTAAATCACTCCCAGGAAGGAGAGAAAATTTTAAGCGAAAATTCCAGAAATAGACCCTCTACTCTTGAAGGAGAAGTAGTAAAAATAGCCGATCCTCTTGCCTATGTCAATCACGATATAGATGATGCTATCAGAGCAAATCTTATAAAAATAGAAGATCTCCCTTTAACTGCAGTAAAGGTATTAGGGAAAACCGGGAGGGAGAGAATTGCCACCCTGGTAAAAGATGTAGTAATCAGCAGCTGGAATAAACCCCATCTTGAGATGAGTCTGCCAGTTCTCAAGGCCTTTAACCAGCTACGTGATTTTATGTACGAAAAGGTTTATCAGGCTGATGCTTTAAGGGAAGAGGTTGAAAAAGCCTCCTGTGTTGTTTGTAACCTTTACTATTTTTATCTGGAACATTCTTTTATAATCCCCTCTTATTTTAAAGAAAATGCAGAAGATACAGAAAGGGCTGTGGTGGATTATATTGCAGGAATGACTGATAGGTATGCTTTAAATGAATATCAGAGATACTTTATACCCAGGGAGTGGGGATAATGGGTGAATATATCTCTCAGGAAATTATCGATTCCATTTTACACCAGGCTGACATAGTGCAGATAATATCCGAGTACATTCCTCTGACAAGAGCTGGTAGAAACTACAAAGCTCTTTGCCCTTTTCATGAAGAAAAAAATCCCTCATTTATGGTTTCTCCTGAAAAACAGGTCTTTCATTGTTTTGGATGTGGAGCAGGAGGAAATATATTTACTTTTCTGATGAAGTGGGAAAATATCAGCTTCCCTGAAGCGGTAAGGATAATAGCCCAAAAACTGGGGATGCCCATTTCTCTAAAAGAAAAACAGACAGGAGAAAAAGAACAGTTTTACCAGATAAACGCCCGGGTGGCAGAATTTTTTCATCAACAGCTAAAGAAAAATAGAGTTGCTCAAAATTATCTTTACAGGAGGGGATTTAAACCTGCCACTATTGACCTTTTTAAAATAGGCTGGGCTCCTTGTTCAGAAACATTTCTTAATTTCTGCAGAACAAATAACCTACCTCGCGAAAAATTAAAAGAACTCGGGCTGATAAAGACATCCATTAAGGATGGGAATGAATATTCTTATTTCAGGGAACGGATAATGTTTCCTATATTTTCTTCCTCGGGAAAGATAGTAGCTTTTGGAGCTGTCTCTTATACACATCTCCGAGCCCACGAGACTAGGCATGATCTCGTATGCCGTCTTCTGCTTGAA
>CBFDTW010000025.1:0-17189 GCA_965613085.1 uncultured bacterium
GGGCCTTCCCTTCCCACCGAGCCCCCGGAGCCAATACAGATACTGGATGCAAGCGATTTTATTACAGCAACTACAGGTCTTATCCTGCCTCCTTTTTCTATTACTGCTTCCATTACTTCAGGAACACCATGTCCTTTTGCTTCAGGTGCAAATTTTACCACAAGATAGCCTACAATAGCTGCACCAACAGCAGGTACAATAAAAACCCAATTGTCCCATCTTGATATAAAATGTGCGTTTGAATCATAAAGGAGGGAAAAACTACCAAAGAAGAAAAGATTGTGAAAAAAAGCGATCAGGCACCTGAACAATATTGCGCCAAAACCCGAAACGATACCAACAACTGATGCAAAAAAAGATATTTTTAAGAGACCCTCTGTCTTTTCTTCCTTCAATCTCTGAGTTATATCTTTTATAAGGCTCATCTAATTTTCTGAGTTAATTTGCTACCCTCTCTTTGTGGCTTGTCTTTCCCCATTAAGACCGGCTTTTTAATACTCTGGAGCAGGTTTGCCGGAAAGTCAGGATATCTGGGCTTCCAGTCTTTTTTCTCTAAGGGCTCCTGTTCCCTTTGAGAATAAATCTCTTTTATTCTTTCAATATCCATATCTACAAGCTCATCTATTATTTGGTCAAATTTTCCCTGTTTAATCTCTTCTACCCGCCGGGAAACATTCTCTGGCACAGGAAGACTCTGGCGAACAAATATTCTCCTTACAAGGAGTGAAACATTGGGCTGAGAAATCTCTGCCGGGCATCTTGCTACACAACTCCCGCACATTATACAGGGAAAAGAAAGCTCAGATGCCTTTTGATACTCTCCTTTTATTATTGCCTGAATATATTCCATAACTTCAATATCCTGGGGGCAGGCCTTTGTGCAGGTATTGCAGGCTAAGCATCTAAATACTTCGGGATAATATTCTTTTACAGCAGCTTCCACATCAGGGATCTCTTTCAGATCATAAAGACTTTTCTTGGCAGGCACAAAGGGGACCTGGGTAATCTCCATCCCTTCTTCTACTGAAGTCTGACAGGCCAAAGCATTCTCCAGTTTATAATTTCCCCTGATCCGGTAAGTAATCAAACAGGCTCCACACACTCCTCCCCGGCAGCCACAATTTCTGATGAACCTGTAGCCCACATATTCCATAGCCTTCTGGACAGTGAGGGTTTTGGGGACTTTATGCCGTTTACCAAAAATGTAAATGGTTACCATTTCATCTTTACTTTTGCTCATCAGTAATCCTCACTAAAGGGCCTTTCCAAACCGATAGTCCGGAATGAGGACTGGCGACGGAATCTCGCGTAATATCCCCATTTCTTTCAGCTGCCTTTCATAATCTATTACGTGCTCAAGAGTTAACTTTCCTATCTTTTTCCTCTTTGCCCTTAAGGCAGCGTTTTTACCTGCTCTTCTTCCAAAAACAAAAATATCCAGCAAAGAATTACCACCCAATCTATTTCTTCCATGGACACCGCCAGAAGCTTCACCTGCCACAAATAAGTCCTTTACCGAACTTTCCCCTTCCTGGTTAATTAAAATTCCTCCGTTTTGATAATGGATAGTAGGATAGACCAGGAGGGGTTCCCTGGTAATATCTATCCCGAAGCCTTGAAAGCGATGGTGAAGGTGGGGAAAGATGCGTTTTATTGTTCCCTTTCCATTAATTATCTCTACCAGAGGTGTATCCAGCCAGACGCCTTCTCTGCCTGTGGGGGTACAAACACCTTTTTTCTTATAATCAACTTCTCTGATTATAGCAGAGGCGGTAATATCCCTTTTTTCCAGTTCATTAATAAATCTTTCTCCCTCCGAGTTCACCAGATGAGCTCCCCAACCGCGGAAAGCTTCTGTAACTAAAAGTCCGAATAAATGTTCAGGATATAAAGTTCCTGTTGGGTGAAACTGAATGGCGTCCATAAAAATAATCTTTGCCCCTGCCCTGTTAGCTATTACTAAACCATCACCGGTTGCTCCATAGTGGTTTGTGGTGGGGAAGTTCTGATAATGGAGACGCCCGGAACCACCAGTAGCCAGAATCACAGCTTTTGCCACAATCACAAATTTTTTCTCTGTTTCAAGGTCCACCGCTACCACTCCGCAGCAGGTTCGGTTATCGTCCAGGATTAACTCTACAGCGGGAAGAAATTCTATTACCTCAATACCTCTGTTATACACCTCATCTCTCAGGATCCTCATCATATCAAGACCTGAGTAGTCAGCACAGGAGTGGACTCTTCTCCTGCATTGACCTCCGGCAAAAGAGCTAAGGATATTTCTTTCATTATCAGTGCGATCAAACATCACTCCCAGATCAATTAGCCATTTTAAAACCTCTGGAGCATCAAGGACAAGAGCCTTTACCAGCTCTGGAATATTAACAAATCCTCCCCCACCCATGGTATCTAAATAATGCAGGGCGGGTGAGTCAAACTCATCCACTGCTGCCTGAATTCCTCCTTCAGACATAATTGTGTTGGAGTCTCCAAACCGAAGTTTGGTAATTAAAATTACATCTGCTCCATTTTCCTGAGCTACCAGGGCAGCAGAAGCTCCTCCTCCTCCACCCCCGACTACTAAGACATCAGTTTGGTAGTCAGGATGGTCAAGATCTACCTCGTTTGGATCAATCAAGCTTTTGCTTTCAAAAAGGTCGGCAATCTCATTGGGAACGAGCTGTCCCTTATTTACCCCAACTTTCAGTTTTCGCTGTGTTCCTTCTCTGTGTTGGGGGTGGTAAGTTTTAATTAATTCATTCCTTTCCTGTAAAGATAAAAGGGGAATCTCTTGTTTTCTCCTTTTTTCTCTTGTGCTTTCTAAGATACGAATGCTCTCCCGCATCTTCTCCGGATAGCTCATTTATCACTCCTCAAACAAAGTTCCAGGAACAAAGGCAAACCCATCCATAATTCTTCTTGCTGTCCTGCCAACAGCAGCTTTTTTTACCATCATCGTTCCTTTTTCTTCCTCAACTTCTATCTCTATTTCTATTGTTCCTGAAGCATGTCCAAATTTGATAAATCCCTCTTTTTTCTGAGCAAGAGCCTCATTTACCAGGGTTCCCTTTATCTTTGCTGCCACAGCTGTGCAAATTGACCCTGTTACGGCATAGGCTTTATGAGCTTTTTGCATGGACATGATGCGGGAGGTAAAATCAATGTCCCTGGATAAAACCCGGTGGTGATAAAAGTCTTCATAATCCTGGGGAGGAGAGACAAAAGCAATCTTTGGAGTAGCTGGAATTAAACTGGCAGCCCTTTGCCAGTTGTCCACTACTTTAATTATTTCAGCTGTCCGACCTCTTATTTCCTCTAATTTTTGCAAAAGAGAAAGATTTGAGTTAATCTCAGCAGGAAGCTCATATCCTTTTAAGCCCAGATCTTTAGCCCTTACAAAAACCATGGGAGTGGCAATATCAACAATGGATATCTCAAGTTCGGTTTTATCGGATAACCTGATAGTATCTTTAACATTTCCTGTAGGTAAAAGCTTTCCAGTGACAGAGCCGGCTGTATTTTTAAAATCAAGCAGTATTTTGGAACCTTTCCCGGGAACTCCTGATATACTGTAGCTACCCTCACTGAAAAACTTCCCCTTTTTTGTGGGAACCTCCGCCAGAATAATTTTTCTGGTGTTGGTATTAAACATTCTAACATAACTGACAGGCTCTGAGGGTTTTGTTAATCCCTCATCAACAGCAAATGCTGCCACTGCCGCAGAGAGGTTACCACAGTTGGAAGAGTAATCCACCAGGGGTCTGGTAATGCTTACATTTCCAATGGTGTAATCTATATCAGCCTCTTTTTGAGAAGAAGGAGAGATTATGGCACACTTGCTTGTTAAGGGATCTGCTCCACCAAGACCGTTTATCTGTCGGGAATCCGGAGAACCAAAGATAAATAAAATTACTTTATCTTTTATTCTCTTATCTGCAGGAAGGTCTTTTTCCCAGAAAAATACTCCCTTACTTGTTCCTCCTCTCATTATGCTGCAGGGAATTTTTTTACCCATTTTTCACCCTTTCATCCTGTAAATTATCTATAATGGCCTGTCCAAATTCGGAGCACTTTACCGGCTCAATTCCCATATGTCTTGCAAGGTCATAGGTCACCCTCTTTTGTTTGATGGTTACTGCAATTGCCTGGCGGATTAAATCTCCCGCTTTTTCCCATCCTATATACTCCAGCATCATTACTCCGGAAAGAATCATGGAGCCGGGGTTTACTTTATCCTGGCCTGCATATTTGGGAGCTGAGCCATGGGTAGCTTCAAACAGTGCAATAAAATCTCCTATATTTGCTCCAGGGGCCATTCCCAGACCACCCACCTGAGCAGCACAGGCGTCAGAGAAATAATCGCCATTAAGGTTAGGTAAGGCCACCACATCATATTCGTCAGTTCTGGTAAGAGCCTGTTGAAACATATTATCTGCAATACGGTCATTGATCAAGATTTTCCCTGGGGGAAGAACACCCTGATACTTATCCTGTAGCTCATCCTCTGTAACAATTTTATCAGAAAACTCCTCCCTTGCTACCTCATATCCCCAATCCCTAAAAGCTCCTTCGGTATACTTCATAATATTTCCTTTGTGCACCAGGGTTACACTCTTCCGTCCTCTCTCAATAGCATACTGGATAGCTTTCCTCACCAGTCTCTTTGTTCCTGTAATAGAGATAAGTTTAATTCCTATTCCCGAGTCTTTCCTTATTTTTACCCCCAGCTCTTTTTCCAGATAACCGATAAGCTTTGCTACTTCCTTGCTTCCCTGTGGCCATTCAATGCCTGCGTAAACATCTTCTGTATTTTCTCTGAAAATTACCATGTTCATCTTTTCCGGATGGAGCATGGGGGAGGGAACTCCAGGGATATATTCTACAGGTCTTACGCATGCATAAAGGTCCAGAACCTGTCTTAATGTGACATTTAAACTGCGGTATCCTCCTCCAATCGGTGTGGTAAGAGGTCCTTTTATAGCTACAATATGATCTTTTATACTCTGGATAGTTTCTTCAGGAAGGTACTCCCCGTATTTTTTCTTTGCTTTTTCTCCTGCATAAATTTCAAGCCAGATAATCTTCTTTTTTCCCTCATAGGCCTTTTCAACTGCTGCATCCAGCACTTTTTTTGCCACTCTCATCACTTCAGGACCAATTCCATCCCCTTCTATGAAGGGAATAACAGGTTTTTCCGGGATGGAAAGTTTATTATTTACAATCTGGATTTTCTCTCCTTCCTGCAAAAAGCTGGTTTTATTCATTTTTACCTCCCTTAATATCCTGTTTTTACCTTTACCACTTTGCACCTGTCCATAATTTTTTCATTTCCTCTACCCGGGAAGATCGACGCCGACCCGGAATTTTCCAGTAAGGCTTTCCGATAGGACAGCTGGCTATACACATCCCGCACCTGAGTTCAATACAAAAATTGATTTGTATACTCGTATCTTGTATAGGGAAGGTCATAAACAGAGTCTAAAACATGAACAGCAGCTACAATTACGTTTTTAGCTGTGGACAGGATATCCTCAGCTCTTCTTCCCTCTGGAGCCCCAGTTAGCCTTTGAGCTGGCGTAATGCCTACCAGATCAATTCCCTGGTCAAGAATTATTTGTTTTACCTTTTTGGTCAAATTCTCCTCGAAAGAAGCCTTATTGCCTTTTTCCACTTATCTCTCCTTCCTGTCTTAATTTAATCTACCACCTTAGCCAGAGTTTCCTCCGGTTTTTTCTTCCTCTTTTGGTATCATCTCAGCCCCTTTCAGTTTAAGGGAAAGAAGGGTTAATGCCACCGTTGCCACACATAGTCCGATAGAAAGATAACTACCAAAAAGAGCTCGAGTCCACTCTCTATGAGCAATAATTAAGGCTCTGCGCAAATTAGACTCCATCATGGGAGTAATAAGGAAGCTAATCACCAAAGGAGCAGTGGGGATTCCTCCTATTCTCATTCCATAACCCACAAGTCCAAAGGCAAGGGCAAGCACAACATCATAAGGATTACCCCGGTAGGCAAAGCTCCCTATGGTCGCCATGGTGAAAATTAGGGGAACTAAAAGTGGTTTAGGAAGAAGTCCTAACCTGGCATATAATCTGCCAAAGATACGGCCTATTCCAAAATTAAATGCATTGGCAACAAGCAAGATCATAAAAAGAGCATAGACAATCTCAGGATAAAGCTTAAACATCCTGGGAGAAGGAGTTGCTCCCTGAAGCATTAAAGCCGCTCCTATAAGAGCTGCTGAAATGCTGCCCGGTATTCCAAAGGCAAGTAGAGGAATAAGAGTGGGACCAACAGTGGCATTATTCCCTGCCTCAGCTGCGGCTACTCCTTCCAGCACGCCTTCGCCTATTTTTTTCTCGGGGGATGCCTGTTTGGCTACCCCGTAGGAGAGGAAAGCACCAACTGTGGACCCCAGACCGGGCAAAAACCCAACAAAAGAGCCTACGCCAAGACCAATCAGCATTTCCTTCCAGCATCTTAAGTATTCTTTAAAGGTTAGTCCTGCTCCTTTTTTTAAAAGACCATTTACAATACCTGCCTTGACTTTTTCCACTACTTTGCTCTCACCCAGAAGCTTAATACTTTCCTGAAGCATGGTAGAGATGGCAAAAAGGCCTATCATAAGAGGGATGAAGGGGATGCCACCCGTAAGCCACCACACTCCGAAAGTCATCCGGGGCACAGCAGATACAGGATCAGGACCAATGGTAGCCAGAAAGACTCCCAGGGCAGCGCTTATCAATCCTTTAGCAAGGTGTTTACCGCTCAGGGCACCAATTAAGGTAAAGGCAAGAACTACAAGCCAGAATCTTTCAGCAGGTCCGAACTTAAGTGCTACCATAGCAAGAGGTGGTGCGACAAAAATAGTGACCAGATCACTTGCAGTATCAGCGCTAACAGAAGCAGCCAGAGCCATCTCAACGGCTTTGCGCCCCTCTCCTTTTTTCATCAGCTTATAGCCGTCATAAACAGTAGCAGCAGCTTCGGATGTTCCCGGAGTGGCAAAACTTATGGCAGAAATGGAGCCTCCATAGACAGAGCCTTTATATAATCCAATGAGAAGACCAAGTGCCGGAGCGACAGGCATGGTGAAGGTTAGCGGTAGCATTATGGCAATGCCTGTGGCTGCACTTAAACCAGGTATAGCACCCACACCTACCCCTACAGTCACCCCTATAGCCATCCAGTAAAAAACCTCAGGAGTAAAGAAGAGCTGAAATGCCTCCCTTATAGCATCTGGTTGAAACATTTTCCTCTCCTAAACTAAAAAGGTAATATGCCCCACAAAATACCCGCAGGTAGCTTTATCCCCATACCGGTAAAAGCACCATAAACTATTAAGGTCATTACTATTGCTGATATAATGCATTTACGCCAGGACCTCAAACCAAGAGCGTAAATAAAAAATGTAAGGTAAAAAGGGGTTGCAATCAGGAATCCTGCCTTCCTCATTATTGTGAAATAAACCCAGGTTGCTATCAGTATTAAAATACCACCTGCAAAAGGCTTAAAAGTGAAAGTTCTCAGGTCTGGAGGGACTTCCCTGCGGTGAGTATCAACAATCAAAACAAATGAGAAAACAAGCAAAAGAACTACACCAAGAACAGGGAAAAATCCAAGTGTAAATCCATCACGAACCCTCCTGTGAACCCAGGGAGAAAGTTCAAGGTAAACAAGAAAAGCAATAAGAACCAGACTTAGCACAGAGCCAATACCCTGGTTGCATCTTAACCACTCGCTATGTCTTTTCATTTTTTTGTTCCTCCCTTTTCAAAAAGCTCGAATAAAGCCCGGTTGGTGCAAACCAAACCGGGCTTTGGCCAGACATAACTTTTACTCTATCAGCTTGATCGCTCTCTTCATTCCCTCCACCATTTTGTTGTACTTCTTTTGTGCCTCAGGATAAGGGACAAAAATAATTTCCTCTCCCACTTTACTGATAAGTTTGACCACGGATTTATCCTTAACCAGACTTGTCATCCTGTCCGAGATAATCTTGACTATTTCATCAGGAGTATCGGGGTGAACCCCTACCCATCTGGCGAAAGACATTCCCTCGTAGCCAAGCTCCGTGGCATCTGGAACATCCTCGAATCCCTTAGCGGTAATGGGTATATCACTGGTGTTAATTACAGCAACAGCCTCTTCTGGAACTATAGTTTGCACGGTTGAAAAAGTTGCTGAAGCTAAATCAATATGTCCACCCAGAAAGTCAGCTACAGCATCTGCGGTACTATCATAAGGAACCGGAGTGAGCTTTATACCAGCCTGATCAAAGATGTTAGCCGGCCCCAGGAGGTGAGAGGTAGTTCCGCCCCAGGTGAGTTTACCGGGATTTTTCCTGGCATACTCTTTCAGTCCTTCCCAGGTAGACCAGGGTTTTCCAGGTTTTGCTACCACTACTGCTCTGAAAGCAGAGACATAGCAAACAATTTTAATATCGTAGGGGCTAATGGGAGGTTTTTCTTCTCTTAGCAGAGCAATTACTGGAGTGGGACTGCCCTGGATTATGGTATACCCATCAGCTGGCCTTTTCAATCCTTCTCTCCAGCCCACGATACCATCAGCTCCAGGAATATTCACCACATGCCAGGGTACGCCAAAATGGTCTATGGCTGCCGAAGACATAATACGTGCCCAGCGGTCTGTGCCTCCTCCTGCTTTAAAGACGCAAATCCAGGTAATCATCTTTTCCGGATATTTAGCCATAGCCATAGAGCCAAAGCTCACCAATATCACACTTGCAAGAATAATAAAAGCCAAGGTTATAGATACGTAGCGACGCATAAATTTCCTCCTTTCTGGCTTATTCTCATAGAAGCCAGTCAAAACCCTGTCTTTTAGAAATCTATTTTTTATTCCTCACCTCCTTTTCCTTCAAAATGTTCCCTGCTTCGACCTCTTAAGAATATCCACCACCAGCTATTCTAATTGAAAATCTTTGTATTTCTGGATATGAGATAAAAGTCCCCCATCATCCAGTATTTTTCTCATTACAGGAGGAAAAGGAGAAAAATTTAGCTCAATACCCTTGGTTTTATTAACAACTTTCCCTTTTTCTAAGTCTACCTCCAGCTTATCACCCTCATCTATTCTGTCTGTGTCGCATTGAATAACCGGCAATCCCACATTAATTGCATTTCGATAAAAGATGCGCGCAAAGGATTTAGCCAGAACACAACTTATGCCGGCAATTTTCATAATGGTGGGAGCATGCTCTCTGGATGAGCCCAATCCAAAGTTTTTTCCAGCTGCGAGCATATCTCCCTTTGACATTTTCCTGGCAAATTCTGGATCAGCATCTTCTAAAACATGCTTTGCAAGCTCCGGCAAATTGGAACGAAGATGAAAGTACCTTCCTGGAGCAATATGATCAGTACTGATGTTATCGCCAAATTTCCACACCTTTCCTCGGAATATCATCAGAGCACCTCTCTTGGGTCGGTAATTTCACCTTTTATTGCTGTGGCAGCTGCTGTGGCAGGTGATGCAAGATAAATAAAAGCTTTGGGATTTCCCATTCTTCCAAGGAAATTTCGATTCTGAGTGGAAAGACATCTCTCTCCATCTGCGAGAACTCCCTCATGGATTCCTACACAGGGTCCACAGCCAGGAGGAAGGATGACCGCTCCTGCTTTCACCAGTATCTCCAGAATACCCTCTTTCATTGCTTCTAAGTATATGTTGCGGGAAGCAGGACCTATAACCAGGCGACATCTTGGATGTCGATGGTTATCTTTAAGAATTCTGGCAGCAATTCGGAGATCTTCCATGCGTCCGTTGGTACAGGTTCCAATAAAAACCTGGTCTATCTTAACCCCCTTAACTTTCTCTACAGGAGTTGTATTGTCCACAGTGTGGGGAAGGGAAACAGTAGGCTCAATTTCTGAAGCTTTAATATTAATTACCCTCTCGTAGGTTGCATCTGGATCCGGTTTTATCTCCCTGAATTTATCACCACGTCCTTGATCCTCCAGAAAAGATCTTGTAACTTCATCTGAGGCAACCAGACCCGCCTTTGCTCCAGCCTCTACAGCCATATTACACAGGGTTAGCCTTCCAGAGATGCTCATTTTCCTTATAGTTTCACCATCAAACTCTAAAGCTTTATAAGTAGCTCCGTCGGCTCCTATCAAGCCAATTATATGAAGCATCAGGTCCTTAGGATAAACCCCTTTTTGAAAATCTCCTTCCACATTTATCCTGAAAGTTTCCGGAACCCTTAGCCAGGTTTTTCCAAGAGCAATACCTATAGCTACATCAGTGGAGCCCATTCCAGTGGCAAAAGCTCCCAGGGCACCAGCAGTACAGCTGTGGGAGTCAGCACCGATGAGAATATCACCGGGGTTAACAAATGATTCTACTATTACCTGATGACAGATACCATCCCCCACATCAGAAAGGAAAGCTTTTGTTTTTCTGGCAAATTCTCTTAAGAGGGTATGGTCGTTGGATAGCTCTTTGCGGGGACTGGGAACAGCATGGTCAATGAAAAGAACTGTTCTTTGGGGATTATGGGCCTTTTCCAGACCTATCTTCTGTAGCTGGCGAATGGCTAAGGGACCTGTACCATTCTGAACCAGACATACATCCACCCTGGCAACCACGAAATCTCCTGCTTGAGCTTCTTTTCCACAGTGCTCACTGATTATTTTTTCAGCAATTGTTTTCCCCATTTATACAGGTTACCCCCTTATGGTATTAATAATTTTTTTGGTAATTAATCCCTATACTGCTTCCGTGCGGGAGAATGCAGATTTTTGTTGATGTCCCAAGTTCTTTTAAGGCTTTGTTTATCGCCTCCTCCACCGTAGATGCATAATCAAAAAACATCTGGTTTAATATTTTGGGTTCAATCTTTTCTGTCACCACGGTTATTTTAAATTTATTAAGAGCTCTTGCAAACATATACGCTTTGCTTGATGCCTCGGTCCAGCCTTCTTTTTCGAATCTCTGCATTACCTCAGCAGGGTTCTTTCCTTCTCTTAACCATCTGCAATATGTATCAGTTTTGCCACCCAGGCCATCCTGGCATTCTGCAACCAGAATTATATTCCCGCCATTGCAAGTGGTAATCTCTGCAGGGGATAGGGCCTTTTGGGACTGGTAAAAATCTATATCCCGTGGATATCCTCCCGGACTTGTTATGGTTATATCAAATTTCTCTGAAATTGGTACCATACGTATCCTTTTGCAAAACTCTACCCCTTCAAGCCAGGCTGATTCCAGATCACCCGCAACCACTTTCGCTACCTTTCTGTGCGAGTTAGTTACAACATTCACTATAAAATCCACCCCGACCATCTTAACCGCCTCCATTGCAGATTCATGAAAAAGGTTATCTTTAAGCTTACCCAGAACCACTTCACGAGATCTAAAAGGGAATGAATGATGAACCTTTATCAGTTTATCGCTGGAAATTCCTGGCACAACTGATTTGCGACCTCCACTGAATCCTGCTGTTTGATGCAGGTCAATCAAACCGGTTAGAATTTTAATGTCAGCTTCAGCAAAGAGCTTATTTATTATTAAAGGCAAACCACCTGGTGTTTTTCCTAAATTAATCATATCAGTATCATTGGTAGCAGAATGATTAACAATTCTGATATTGTCTACCACTTCCTGGCCAAACATTTTTACCATTTCTTCTCTGGTGTTTTCTCTGTGTGCGCCTGTTGCTATAAGGAGTGTAATTTTATTGTTTGGTATCCCTGCCTGCTGAAGTTCTTTTATTATCCAGGGCAGAAATTTCTTATACGGCAGCGGCCTTGTAATGTCATTTACAAGAATTGTTGCATTTCCTCTTTTTTTTCTTGCAATCTCATAAAGTTGAGGGGTGCCAATGGGAGATTTTAACGCCTTTTCTATTTCCTCATCAGAGATCTCTGGTACAAATCTTTCATCGAGTATCTCAACATCCACTTCTTCAGGGATTCTAAACCTGACCTGTTTATCTCCATATGGAATTTTATACTCTCTCATTTTAATCTTAAGCGAGCAAAGCTGTTAATTGCTTAATCGATTCCAAGCTTTCCAGATGATCCACTACCTCAATAACCTGCTCGGCTCTTTTCTTGCTTATCTTCTTTGTAGCCAAAGCTAAAAATTTCTTTTTTACCTCTTCATAAGATAAAGGATTTTTCGGAGAACCTTTGGGAGAATCAACTCGAACTTTTAACCTTCTCCCATTCTTTAAAATAACCTCCACTATGCTGGGAAATTCCTTGGGATAAATTTTATCAATCTCAGGATCGACGATAACCTTCACCCGACGGGCTAAATCACAAATTTGGGGGTCTTTTAGCTTATCTTCTGTAAATTGATCAGGTAGAACATCATGTTCAAGAAAAGCCACTGCTACATTATACTGCATACTCATCTGGGCCTTTAAAGGAGTTGAAGGTATGTATTCCCAGCCTGTTTGTACCTTTACCACCTTGCTATTATAAACGAGGATGGTTTCAATATCTGCTGGATTAATGGTATTCTCACTTTTAAGTTTTTTCACTGCATCGATTGATGAGTGTACACTACGACAGCTGGGATAGGGTTTGATGGAAGTTTTTTCAGCCTCAAAGACTTTTCCTATGTCCTTTGTAATCCTGCGAAAATCATACTCATCGGACAAGGCTCGACAAAGCCCTCCATCCTCAGCTTCTAAGATTTGCCTGGGACCGGTAAAACCTTTCCTGGCTAAAAGAACTGATAAAATACCACTTTGAGCTGCTCTTCCGGGATGAAGTCGTTTACTCATCGCTCCTTCCACATTGAAGGCCCAGACGCCAGCTGATTGAGAACCAGCAAGGCCCAGAGCACTCTGGAGAGATGGAAAATCCAGACCGGCCAGTTTCCCTGCCGCAGCGGCTGCACCAAGCGTACCGCAAACTCCTGTGAGATGCCAGCCTCGCATTTTCACCGCATTGGGGCCTGCTCCTAAACTGGTGCGGATCATCACCTCATAACCTGCAGTCAGCGCGGTGAGAAAATTTCGTCCCGAGCTATTCAATTCTTCTGCTATACATAAAGCTGCCGGAACAACTGCCGAGGCAGGGTGCAGTTTTGCCTCGTTATGTGTGTCATCAAAATCGTAGCTATGAATAAAGATACCTAATGCCAGAGCTACATTTAATAATGGGCCTTTAAACTGATATGACCAGAGGGTGCAGGTACCTTCACCTCCCAGTTCCATCACAAGGTTTGCCGCAATTTGACCAGGTCTGGTAGTAGTTCCAAAGATACCGCATCCGATTGAGTCCAGAAGGTTCTGTTTTATCCTTTCTATACAGCTTTGTGGAGTGCTCTCATACTCAAGCAGGTAGGCAAATCTGGCTAACTTTTCGGATACAGCATTTTCCATATTAATTTTCTTTTATATTTATGTATAACTTCTGCCAGATGGATTAGATTTGGAATACCATTGGTATACCATGGTTTATTATACCAACTTTTTTGAGAATTGTCAAACAAAAACAAAGCCGATATCCAGAAGCATTATCTTCGTCTTTACAAAGATAAAAAATCTTTTTAAGAAAATGCAGTTTTTATTGCCAGGATTATAATAAAAACAATAAAAAGACGTCTTACCCACAAGTTACCTATTTTTAAAGCAAATGATGAACCTATCCAGGCACCCAATATCATACTTATAGATAGAGGGATGGCTATTTTAAAGATAACCAGATTATTCCTGAGGAATACAACTGTAGCCAGACTACTCCAGATAAAGCCAATGAGGCTGGAGTTACCCCTTGCCTGCAGGAATGTAGAACCCATGAAGAAGATGAACGATGCTATGAGGAATGGACCTATTCCACCAAAGAATCCACCATAGACCCCGAGAGAAAAAGCTAAAAGAGCTGCCATTATTTTTCTTTTTGCGGTGAAGTTGACCATCTTTTGCTTCAACCCACTCTCTCTTCTAATTAACATAAAAAAGGCGGTGAGGATTATTAAAATGGAGATAATAGTTTTAATAACCTCGGGTCTGGTTCTAATAACAACATTAGCTCCCAAAATAGCACCTGTGGACATAATTAACGCAAAAAGTAGCGCCTGATGCAGGTTAACTTTTTTATTCCTGATGTAGTTGGCACTTGAGGAAAGAGCCAAAAATGTGGTGGAGAATCTGCTTGTCCCAATGGCCTGATGAGGAGGTATGCCAAATAATATTAAAGCGGGAACAGTTATTAGTGTTGAACCGCCTACCATTGACCCAACAGTGGCAGCAAAAAAGGCAATAACACATAAGGGTAAGATTTGGAATACCATTGGTATACTAATTTATAAGATGTTAATCTTTATTTATCTTATCTACGGCAAACCGTTATGATATCCAAGGTACAAAAACCCGGTTTTTTTCTTCAATCTCTCTATCGCATTTTTTTTGGCCTCTAAAATGTGTTTTCTTAATTTTTCCTTAAGCTGCTCTTCTTTCTTTTGTTTTAATAATTCAAAAATCTCCTCATGCTGCCGATAGGCTATTTTTCTTCTCTGCGGGGTAAGGGTGCCAATCCCTTGCAGGGTGGATATCTTGTCAAATATATTACTTATAATCTCATAGAGATAGCGGTTTCCACTGGTTAGAGCGATAGTTTTATGGAAATCTGCGTCCTCCAGAAGTTTTCCCTTAAATTTCTCATTTTCAACAAGCCTTTTATGTCTTTTTAGTATCTCGGACAGCTTTTTAACCTGATGGCTGTCTATCTTCCGGATAGCCTGCTGGGCAGCAAGAGCCTCCAGAGCTTCTCTTATATCATAAAGGTCTTCTATCTCTTTAATAGTGATTTCTTTAACAAAGTACCCCCGTCCCGGGATCTGTTTTACGAAACCTTCCTGGACCAATCTATTTAACGCTTCTCTTACCGGAGTGCGGCTTACTCCAAACTGTGATCCCAGCTGTCTATCCTGCAGTTTTTGTCCCGGCTTTAAGGTAAAATCAATAATCTGGCTTTTCAATCTTTCATAGACAGCTGTATGCAAATTCTGTATTTTTGTTTTTGCCTTCATTTTTATTTAACAAATTTATTTAACAAATTAAATTAATACCCCATCTGCATAGCCTCTCTTACCTGTTTTAAGGTGAAAGAAGCCGCATGGCTTGCTTTTTCCCTGCCAGCGGTGAGAATTCTCTGGATACTGGTTTTGTCCTCTTCTATTTGCCTTCTTTTTTCCCTAAAAGGAGCAAGGTACTCCACCAGTACCTCAGTCAATTTTGCCTTACAACTGGTGCAACCAAGCTTTCCTTTTTTACAATCACTGGCAATTTTTTCAAGGTCCTCTCCCAAGTTAGATCCAAAAACTTTGTGGTAGGCGTAAACATTACACTCATCGGGATGTCCTGGATCGCCCATATATATCTTAGCAGGATCAGTAAACATTGTCATAACTTTCTTTTTTATAACCTCTGGTGTATCAGAAAGGGCAATGTAGTTATTGTAGGATTTGCCCATTTTTTTCTTTCCATCAATTCCCATAATTCTGGGGCTATGAGAAAGAATTGGCTCAGGTTCAGGAAAGACCCTGCCATAAAGACTGTTAAATCTTCGGGCTATTTCCCTGGTAAGCTCAAGGTGAGGAAGCTGGTCTTCTCCCACGGGGACTCTTTCAGCCTGATAGACAAGGATATCCGCCGCCTGGAGCACGGGATAGCCCAGAAGACCGTAATTTGTAGCAGCTCCAGCTTCTATTTTCTCTTTATAGGTAGGGCAACGCTCCAGCCAGGATAGGGGAGTAATCATTGAAAGAATCAGGTGAAGCTCGGCATGCTCTTTTATATGGGACTGGAGAAAAAGGACTGATTTTTCAGGGTCCAGGCCCGCAGCAAGCCAGTCAATTAAAACATCTTCTACGTCCTTTTTAATCTGAGTGGTATCTGTGCGGTCGGTTAAAGCGTGCCAGTCTGCAATCATAAAAAAGCACTCATACTCATCCTGCAGTCTTACCCAGTTAGTTAAAGCTCCCAGGTAGTTTCCAAGATGCAGTTTTCCTGAAGGTCTCATTCCGGAGAGAATACGTTTTTTTGCCATAAACCCGTCTCCTTGTTCTATTCTCTGTTGATTTTTTTTACTTTTTCCTATCTATACCATTTTCACTATAATATAATGTGCTTTTCACGTCAAGCATCGCACTCTCAGGTTAGGAAAGTTAAATATCCTGCTGAGAAATTTCTCTGCATAAGCTGGAGATGAAAAGCAAATGCTTGTATGATAAGGGTTTTTGCGTTTCTTGACAAAGTTTTACCTCGAGGGTATAATTTAAGTGTTCTTTTTAAACCGGGTAAATTTCCCTGCAGGACCTTTTATAAGGTTAAAAGGGAAGAGGGTGAGAATCCCTCGCGGTCGCGCCGCTGTGACCGGAACGAAATCCACCTGCCTGCCTGAGCTGGCAGGCAAAAACCACTGCAACAGCTGGTAAAAGCTGGCTATTGTGGGAAGGGGTGGAAAGTAGGAAAACCCTCATCAAGAGGGAAGTGCCGGGAGCCAGAACACCTGCCTGCAGGAGAGTGGCCCCTCTTCTTCGCGAGAAAGAAGGTGTGGGTTTTTTATTTAGATAAAAAGCCCTGGCCTTCCGAAAAAGGAGGAGGCCAGGGCTTTTTTGTTGAAAAATAAACTTTAAGGAGGATGAGATGTTAAAAGGCAAACATTTGCCCTTAACTGTGTTGACCTTTTGTATGGTATTGCTGTTAGGTGGAGTGGAGGGAAAAGCAAATTTTCCCCGACAGGTTATCGATGATTTTGGGGAGAAGGTGATAATAAGTAAAAAACCCCAGAGAATCATATCCCTATCCCCTGCAAATACTGAGATACTTTTTGCTATAGGAGCAGGAGATAAAGTAGTGGGTGTTACCACCTACTGCGATTTTCCTCTCGAGGTTAAAGAAATTGATAAGGTGGGAGGATTTGCCACTCCCAATGTGGAGGCAATACTGGCTAAAAAACCAGATCTGGTAGTAGCCTCCTATGGTAACAGAGAGGAGAGTGTAAAAAGGTTGCGGGAGCTGGGTATAACTGTTGTGGCAGTTTATCCTAAAACTTTAGAAGATGTTCTAAATGATATAAAGCTGGTAGGTGAGGCAACAGGATACGAGAAGGAAGCCACAAAACTTCTGGAGAAGCTAAAGAAAAGGATAGATTTAATCCTGTCTCTTATACACATCTCCGAGCCCACGAGACTAGGCATGATCT
>CBFDTW010000026.1:0-17072 GCA_965613085.1 uncultured bacterium
ACGTTGAGTATTGAAATAATATCTCGTTGTTGTTCATTTATCCGTGTAGTCCTGACAATCGTTCCTTTTCCATCCAATGTGAATTCAACGCGTTTGATACCATCAAGAATTTCCAATGCTCTGATGGAACTCAGTTCTTTTCCAGAACCTTTTAGTATCTTCTTCATTAGTGAGAGCAGTAATACAGCCAGGATGCAGATGAAGACATGGGCTTTTACGTGTCGCTCAGTGTAGACATAGAGAGGTCTGAGTTCTACTATGTCTTTCAGTGTCTGGAAGAACTTCTCAATCGTGTCTCTGTCATGGTATCCCTTAACGATCTCTATGGCTGACAGATCTCTGTTGGAGGTCTCCAATATGTATTTACCATCCAGCTTTGCTGCCGTTTCTATCTCTTTATCTTTCAGTTTGAATTTTAATCTGGGTGCTCCGCGTTTGTTTATCTTTATGTCAAAGAATCTTTTGGTCTTGTATTTCTCCAGGATGGTGTATGTCTTGTGGTAGACCTGCTCCTTTGTCTTGAGGTTCCTCTTACTGCACCTTTTCTGAACTTTTTCCAATTCCCGTACAGTCCTGGCGATCATTGTCTCTCTAAACACCCTATCGTCCTCTGCCTTTTTCTTGTTCCAGCAGATTATCCATCGCTTATCGTTTACTTGTGTTTCTGCAAGGTACACTTCACGTACTTCAGAATAGGTGGACAGTGTAGCAGGTACATACTCACCTTCAGAAATCTCGCATACCTTCCTGGTTTCTGTTCTTCCCATCTTTCTGGCTACGATGTAATCATATCCCATCTTTATCAGTTGTTTGAGATTCTCATGTGAGAGCATCCCGCGGTCAATGACCATGATCGGGCTCTCAAGCCCGAACTCCTTTTTCAATCTCTCTGCAAAGCCCTGAACAGTGGTCACATCCCTTACTGAACCGCTGAATACATCGTGGGTGATGGGGATACAGTCGCTGTCAACAGCAAGGCCTATGTTGATCTGCATCTTATCATCTCTATGGTCGGTGCTGTGCCCGAACTCAGCCAATGGACATCCTGTGCCCTCAAAATAGGTGGATGTCAGGTCATAGAATATGGTAGATGTATCTATGCCATATATTCTCTTGATAGTATGGAACAGTTCCTTCTGGATGTTCAAGATGGCTTCATCAGTTAGATAGTTCATCGCATTGTAGAAAATCTGGGCATGTACCTTCTCAGGAGGTATGTCCAATAAGATCGGTAGTGCAGTTTTCTCGTACCAATCCCTCAATCTGTTCCTGCTGACCGGCTCGATGCACCTGTTGATGACCATGATCTCCACGAGTTTCCCGATATGCAGGCCACCACCCTTCCTGGTTGCTTTGTAAATGGTTTCAGACAATCGTATTCTCTCAGCCAGAGTATAAAGTGCCACAACCGAGCCGTAATCCACTGAACTCAGGACCGCGATGTCGCCTGGAGGAATTGATTCTTTTCTTTTTTTCAAATTTTTGCTTGTACCCAGATACTGTATTACTTTCTGCCTGACCTTTTTACCTTCTCGGTGTCCTTCCACGAGATAATAATAGGTCTTGTTTCCGCGCTTTTTTGCTCTGATATATGCCATGTTGTGCCCATAATGGGCACAACAACATATAATTGTTTCGCTGTTTGGCATTAAATAAGAAAATTATTTTGTGGGCACAACATTATTCAGAAAAACAAATATTGGCGAGAAAGAATTTCTGGCACAGTTTATATACTATGGAACATGGGTGTAAATTTTACCACACATCTCGGAGAAAACATTGTATAGGCAAGATTTTGTAGATAAAGGACTTTAGAAAAACTGGAGAAAAGAATTGCCGACCTGGAAGAACTCATCGCCAGTCCCGGGTTCTGGCAAAAAGAGGAGAATGTAAAGATAATACAAAACTTATCCTCCCTTAAGGAAAAAAAGGAGGAGTGGGAAAAAATTATAAGTTTATATGAAGAGGTTTTGACTCTGAAAGAACTTCTGGAGGAGGAAAAGGACCCCCAGATGGAGAGAGAGTTGAGAAAAAAATTCTCTCTTCTTGAAAAAAAGCTGGAGGACCTTCACATCCGCTCTTTGCTAAACAGACCCGAGGATAAAGCTAATGCTATTTTATCCATTCATTCTGGTGCAGGGGGAACAGATTCCTGCGATTGGGCTCAAATTCTTCTACGGATGTATACAAACTGGGCTAATAATAAAGGCTACAATGTTAGATTGGTTGACCTGACATCAGCCGAGGAAGCAGGAATAAAAAGTGCAACTTTACTTGTAGAGGGAGAGTTTGCTTACGGATATCTCAAGGAAGAGGCTGGTATTCACCGTCTGATTAGAATCTCACCCTTTGATGCATCAAGCCGGCGCCATACTTCTTTTGCCGCCGTAGATGTCATACCTGAGGTGGAAGAGAAAGAGGTTCAGATAAAAGAGGAGGATTTAAAAATAGAAACTTTCCGCGCTGGAGGACCGGGAGGCCAGCATGTCAATGTTACCGATTCAGCAGTTAGAATTACCCATCTTCCCACAGGGATAATTGTCCAGTGTCAGGACCAAAGATCTCAACACAAAAATAAAGCAATGGCTCTGAGAATTTTAAAATCACGTCTGCACAATCTCAAAGAAATTGAAAAAAAGAAAGAATTGAAAAAAAGACACAGGGAAAAGATGCGAATTGAATGGGGGTCCCAGGCAAGGTCCTATGTTTTTCATCCTTATAAAATGGTTAAGGATCACCGAACACAACTTGAGGTTTCCGATGTAGAATCGGTCCTTAACGGTGAAATTGACCGGTTCATAATAGCCTCCTTAAAACAAAAAAGCGGGCAATAATGGAGGAAGGCATGCAAGATCATTACATAGGAATAGACCGCAGGGCAAGAAGAGCCTATGGGTTTGACGAAGTAGCTCTTGTTCCCGGAGATGAAACTATTGATCCTCAGGATGTTGATATTAGCTGGCAAGTGGGAGAAATTTCTTTTAAGATACCCATATTAGCCGCAGCAATGGATGGAGTGGTTGATGTTAACTTTGCTATTGAGATGGGAAAACTGGGAGGCCTTGCCGTGCTTAATCTGGGAGGAATTCAGACTCGTTATGAGAATCCACAGAAGGTAATCGAAGAGATAATTCATTCCTCACCTAAGGAAGCGGTTGAGATAATCCAGAAAATTTATAAAGAACCCATTAAAGAAGAGTTAATCGAAAAAAGAATATCACAGATAAAAAAGGCAGGTGTTCCAGCAGCTGTCTCCTGTATTCCTCAGCAGGCGAAGGATTTTGGACCAATTGCTCAAGAAGCCGGAGCTGACATTTTCATAGTTCAGGCAACAGTTGCAACGGCCAGGTACATTTCTTCAAGTCGTAAAGCACTTGAGTTTAAAAGTTTCTGCGAGCAAATGTCTATTCCGGTTATTGCCGGAAACTGTGTCACCTATAAAGCCGCCTATCAACTTATGGAAACAGGAATAGATGCAATTCTGGTAGGGGTTGGTCCTGGTGCAGCCTGCACCACAAGGGAAGTTCTGGGGGTGGGTGTACCCCAGGTAACAGCTACCATAGATGTAGCAGCTGCCAGAGATGATTATTATAAACGCTCCGGACGCTATATATCCATAATTACCGATGGAGGGATGAGAACAGGGGGAGATATATGTAAAGCCCTTGCTTCAGGAGCAGATGCGGTAATGATTGGCTCAGCTTTTGCCAGGGCAAAAGAGGCACCAGGGAAAGGATACCACTGGGGAATGGCTACCTCTGATGAAAACCTTCCACGCGGAGCAAGAGTATGGGTTGGGACAACTGGAACTCTAAAAGAAATACTATACGGACCGGCCCGCCTGGATGACGGGTCGCAAAATTTGGCCTGGGCTATAAAAATGAGCATGAGTTACTGTGGAGCTTTTAACATAAGACAGATGCATAAGGTAGAAATGGTAATTGCTCCCGCTATTAAAAGCGAAGGGAAATTCTTTCAGGAAATTCAACGAATAACCAGGACAAAATAATTATCTTAAGCCAGCTCAACTTTTCCTGATTTCAAACAGGATGTACAAATATAAGTTCTAATAAAGCTACCTTTGACTTTAATTCTCTTTCTCTGGAGATTAGGTAGCCATCTTCTCTTGGTTCTGCGTCCGGATTTACTTACCCTGTGACCAACAGAAGGACCTTTACCACATAAATAACATTTACGAGCCATTAAGAAACTCCTCTTTCGGATTTGCTTTGTTTAAAAATTAGCACAATTTTATCAAATGGCAAGAGAGGTAAGCCCGGCTTTCCAAAAATTTCAGGAGAAAGACAACACTATAAAAGACTGTCTAAAAAGACCTTTTAAATCATTTATATGCAAAAAAAATCTATGGAAAAAGAGACTATCAGATACCTAAAAGGTAGAAAAGTCACTTTTATCAGTATCCTGGTAAATACTTGCTTCATTTTCCTTAAACTATTTGCAGGTGTTTTCGGTCGAAGCTCAGCAATAATAGCTGATGCCATACATTCTCTTTCTGACCTTGCCACAGACATTGTCGTAATACTGGGACTGAAGTACAGCACAAAGGCCAGCGATGAAAATCATCCTTATGGACATGAAAAAATAGAGACCCTGATAAGCTCAATTTTAGGGATGGCTCTTGCGGGAATAGGCGTAAAAATAGGATATGATGGCATAAAGGCTATTTTTTATCCTCCTTCCACCTCACCCACTGTTTTAGCCCTGCTTGCTGCCCTATTATCTCTTGCAGGTAAAGAGGCCCTTTACCGGTACACTTTTTGTGTAGGTAAAAAAATCAATAGCAGACTGATTATTGCCAATGCCTGGCATCACAGATCAGATGCTTTATCCTCTCTTGTAACTCTGGTTGGAATAACAGGAAGTATGATAGGATTCAGATTATTTGACCCTCTTGCCGCAACTTTCCTTGCTTTTTTCATCATAAAAGTCGGGATAAAAATAACAGGTAGCACATTCAGCGAACTGGTGGAGTCTTCCGCTGGTAAAGAGCTTACAGGAAAAATAAGAGAAATAGCCTCTCTTACCAATGGAGTATCGGGGGTACACAGGATCAGAGCAAGATATATAGGCTCATCTATTATGGTGGAACTCCATATAGAAGTTGCCGGAGATATGAAAGTTGATGAGGCTCATTTTATCGCCGATGAAGTTGAAAGAAAAATAATGGAAAACATAAAGCAGGTAAAGGAGGTCCTGGTTCATGTTGATCCCTTGCCGGGAGGATAAAATCAACATCCGGAGAAGTTAAAATGGATTACCAGAAAATAACCCCAAAACTAATAAAGAAAATAGAGGAAATAGTAGACAGAAAAAATATTTTAATGCATCCAGAGGATATTGAGCCTTACTGCCATGATGAAACACCTGGATTGAATTTTCCTCCGGAGCTTGTAGTCAGAGTTAAAAATCACACTCAGGTTGCACAGCTCCTTGAGTTTTGTAATAAAGAAAAAATCCCCATAACACCTCGAGGGGGAGGAACGGGGCTCACCGGAGGAGCAGTCCCTCTAAAAGGAGGAATTGTTGTCAGCTTTGAAAAAATGGACAGAATAAAAGACATAGATGCAAAAAACTACATG
Organism: uncultured bacterium; assembly: GCA_965613085.1. Taxonomy (GTDB): domain Bacteria; phylum Aerophobota; class Aerophobia; order Aerophobales; family B3-G15; genus CBFDTW01. Next base: position 5,601 of record CBFDTW010000026.1, read on the forward strand.
GTGGTACTTGAGCCAGGTGTTATCAATGGCACTCTTCAGAGAGAGCTTGCAAGGGAGGGACTTTTTTATCCGGTAAATCCTGCCAGCCTGGACAGTTGCACCATTGGGGGGAATGTTGCTGAGGCATCATCCGGGGCTAATGCAGTAAAATATGGAGGAACAAAAGAGTACGTAAGCGGGCTGGAGGCAGCTCTTCCTTCAGGAGAAGTGATTAAGTCAGGAGGAAAGCTGGTAAAAAATGTTACAGATTACAGGCTAATTCAACTTCTTGTCGGTTCTGAAGGAACTTTGGCTGCAATTACTGAGATAACTTTAAAGGTTATCCCTTTACCGGAGGTGAGAATTGACCTTATAGCAGGTTTAAATAAATTATCCTCAATTGAAAACATTCTTCACAAAATATGGAAAAGAAAAATAATTCCTGCCAGCATTGAGTATATTGATGAGGCAGCAGTAAGAATAACCAGAGATTACGTTCAAGAGGCACCTTCCCTACCTGACTGCTCTCATTACATTATAATAGGAGTAGATGGAAGAGAGGAAGAGGTTAACAGGGATATGGAAACTCTGGACGAGATTTTCACAGAAGAGGGTATACAGGATGTTCTTGTAGCCGGGGATCGCCAGGACCAGGATAAACTATGGAAATTCAGACAATCTGTGAGAGATGCTCTGGTCCACTCGGGCTCAATGATGGTAGAAGAGGATATGGTCGTTCCCCGTAGCAGAATAATAGAATTCATGGAAAAAAGCAAAAAGGTATACAGGAACTGCAACATAAAAACAGCAATATATGGACACTTAGGGGATGGAAATCTACATTACAATTTTATAAAAACATCCCCGGGTGAAAAAGAATGGGAACAAAAAGTGGAAAAAGTTCTGGACAGACTCCTCAGAATGGCTATATTCTGTGGTGGGAAAATATCCGGAGAGCATGGCATTGGACTGACAAAGAAAAAATATCTACCTCTGGTCATAAATAAGGCCGAATTTGAACTAATGAAAAAAACAAAAATAGCTTTTGACCCTAACAATATTCTGAATCCGGGAAAAATATTTGACTGTGAGAAGAAAAATGGCTATCTGGAGTCAGAAAATAGCCAATATTGAGGTAGATGGTTTTGTTATCCCGGCAGTTGTCTCAAGCTGGCATGATACCGGGGCCTGGATAGCATATATCGAATTGAACCCCTATGAGCTGGGGAAGAGGATTCCAAGGAACCACTTTTATAATTTGCGTATTAACCTGTATTCTCCAAGGGTAAAGTTTAACCTATCTGCAGGGGAACTGGAGAAAATAGGAATAGAAACCGAAAAAATACTGGATAAATACACCTATAATTTAGACTGGGCAGAACTTATAGGAAAAAGCTATAGAAAAATGTTTACCGGAACTCTCATTGCTTATATAATCGCCCTTGTTGCAGCCTATGGATGGTGGTTTATCTGGTTCAGGCAACCCTTTCATGCCTTAGTAGGAATAGATAACTGGTGGAAAAACCTGCAGGCAGGAAAACTTCCAAATTACCATATAAGAGAGGTAACCTTTGGGAAAGATGCCCTTAAACAATCAGCCGTTGATGAGGTTTACAGGTACTTTAAGAGTTTAAAAGGAAGGTATCTTGACATCTGTCGGAAAATGAGAGATTACTGCAAACTGCAAAAGATGAAAAATCCAGCATTTGAAAAAATTGAGAAAGCTTACAGGGAAATTATCTTAAGCGAACTTGAGGATAGTTTCCTGGTTAAAATGGTAGCTCATACCCTGCCTCAGAAAGTGGTTCGGTTTTTCCTGGGAGATATGGTTCTCATCCCCAAGGTACCAACACCCAGAATTATTGTTCCCGTTAGAGATCTTGATTATGATCTTTCCTTCTGCCTGGAGAGTGAGGATGGCTAAGATAGATATTTACCAGGTATGGCAGAAAGATGGTTATACGCTGGTTGTCCCTGCCGATCCCCTTTTCTTTACCGATAGACTGGTTAGAAATCAGAAAATTTTCAGAAGGAGAGAAACGCTTGATATTATACTTAACGTGGAAAGGGTGGATAACTCCCTGTATGAGTTGGGAAAAAACTCTCCCTATCTCAAGGTAGTAGAAGAGGGAGGAAGCCTTAAAATTGCACCTCAGAGAGAGATTCCTTTTCAACTGGAGAAAACCCTCCTTTGTGCCTTTCGGGATACTTTGTTCCAGGATGAAGCTATCACTAATCAATATTTTTTATATCGTGACCTTTTCTTTTATCATGGAAGGTACAGATATGGCGGGTTTTACGGTATTATTCACAGGCTATTCCCTCTGGTTTTTATAATGAGAGTGGTTAAGGGATACCAGCCTATGGTCTGGCAGATGCTTCTTGTTGATCCTTACTTTCTCAATCAAACAAAAGAGAAAATTTTCTCCTGGTATAAGGAAATAGAGGAGGGAATGAGATATGCTTTTACCAACATTACCCTTACACAGAAGGAAAACATCGCCCTGAAAGCTTTAAATAATATAGTAAGAAAAAACAGGTATGGAGAAGGATTTAACACAGCTTCAAAACTTTGCGATAGATTAGGTCTGGGATTTTTAAAGGACTTTTACTGGGTAGCTACCCAGGCTACCGAATATACAGAATGGGATATCTACAAAAAACCACCCATCCCTTTTACTTTATGGCCGGAAAAGATTAAAGATGAAATTTAAAAATTGGCTTATAAAAAAACTGGATGAAAAAATAGACAAAATAATAAACCGCTTTAACATCAATCTTTCCGCCTACGATAGCGGAGTGATAGATTATAGCTTAATAAACCAGGTTGAAATTAGCAGTCTGAGAGAGATTCCCTATCCGGAATTTATTGATAGACTGGCAGATGTAGTGCAAAAAAATCGCCTCCCCGTACAAATTGTCCCTGTTAAAGATTTTGATAATCCCGGCCAGGATTTCAAAACCGACCCTCTGGGATACAGAATATATACTCTGGAGCTGGGCAATCCTTCAGCATCCAGTAAAATCGTGATAGAGGGAACCTGCCATGGAGGAGAAAGAATCCATTCTGTAACCTGTGCACTGGTTGCTTTATCTCTGTGCAAAGAAGGTCCTTTAAGAGAGAAAATTCTTGAAGAGTCTCATATCTGTATCCTACCTGCAGCTGATCCTTTAGGATGGCAAAAAAAGACAAGAGCCTATGTAAATATGAGAGGGGATGAAACAAGAAATCCCGTAGTGGTAAATATGTATCATATAAGGAACCTATTTGGATGGAGTGATACAAATGCCGTATTCGGGAGAAGCTTAGAGGAGGCCAAAAGCAGGAGGGTAAGGTCTATTGAACATCACCTTATGGAAAATTTTGGGCCTCCCACGCTTTACAACTCCCTGCATGAGACGGTAATGTTTGGTTCGCACCTTTTTTACGGAAATGCAGGAGTGATGATTCTTCTCCACCATTATTTTCCAGAAGAGGTCCGGGAGATCATCTTTTCTTTGCGCTATGCCCTGACCAGGGGAGAAAAGATAGAAAAAACACTCAGGAAATTTAACCCTCTTGCCGAACTTAAGTACACCGAAGAGTACTTAGAGCACCATCCTGCTTTTGAAAAAGCAAAATCTATCAGAAATTATATAAGGAGGTTGGGGATAAGAACTTTTGAAGACAAATTTTTCCGGGTGGAAAGAGAATTTCCTGTTCCAGGCCCCAAGTCAGAGATAACTATAGCTGAGAGTTTGCTCATCACCGGACCTCTTTATGTTAAAGCAGGTATAGTCCTTGCCCCTGATTATTACGAAAAAATGAGTGGTACCGTAGGGCAAACTATAGAGACTTTTTCCCAGTCAGAGAGTGAGAGAATACTGCAGGGAGCAGCTTTTATTGACGGAACTTTAAGATGTGAGGTGCTGGGGGAGTATTATGAGTGATTTGATTTATACCATTGAATATATAAAACTTCCCCATCCTCTGGAAGAGGAAAAATCGTGTGTAGTGGGGGACGACTATCACTTCCAGCGCACACTCTACCAGGTTTACCCTTTTTACAAAGATTCAAAACATAACCTTCCACGTCTGGAAAGAAAAATCTTTATCACTGACAGCAATATATCCGAAGAGAAGCTAAAAGAGGAAGTTTGCCGATATGAAAGGAACCTTGTAGAGAGGGTAAAAAAAAGACAGTACATCAGAATTTTTAAAGCATGGGCACGCCTTGGGGTATCATTTGCTGCCTCCTACCTTATCTGGACTCTTCTGTGGAGATTCCCCTGGCTTTATTCCACAATTGATACTGGATTTAGAGCAGTGGGGGATTTTTTAAGTCCCTATGCGATTGTAGTAATGATTCTGGCACCGGCCATAGCCTCTTTATACTTCACCCTGACGGGTAGAAATTCTCTGATAAAAATATACAGGGGAATAAAACCCCTTGAGCTTTACCAGCAACTGGGAAAAGACCACTCCTCCTATTTTATTCAGGATATCAAAAAGCTACGGAAAAATCTTGAGAAAAAGATTGGGAGAAATCACCCTTTAATCCAGAGAATAAAAGCTATCCAGGAGATTCTATATGGAAAAAAGTGGGATGAGCTTCAGGGTTGTCTCCAGTGTATTCTGGACGATGTATCTTCTGATCCAGATTTTCCCTGGGGGGAGAAAAAAAATATTGCCACCATGGTTGAGGACCTGCTCTACCACCTTAAGAATGAGATGAAATTTGCTCCTCTTAAAATCATCTCTCCCGGAAAAGAAGACCTTTTGCCCATGGAAAAACACATACTTTCGGCTCTATCCGATCTTTTGTCCTCTTCTGAATTTATTCATACCCGAGAGAAGATAATTCAGACCTACTCCCGGTTAAAAAAAGCAACCTCAACCAGAAAGAGAACAGAACTTACCGGTGAGATCTCCTCATACTTTCAAAAAATGATATTTTTATTCTCCCGTTGCCAGCTTGGACAAACTCCTCTTCCCTATGAAAGAGGAACAATTTTAAAGGACCTTTACCATCATCTTTTTGTAAGTTTTGGCAAGGTTAGCTTTTTTTTACGAAAGAAAAAACCTGGCAGTCTATTCTCCTTTTACCTTATAAAAAAGATGCAAAAGCAGATCAGCTCCTTTCTTAATCTTCAACTACAAGGGTCAGGATACAGATTTTTAAAGCTGTTGGCAACACCACTGGGAGGAGCTTTAACCTCTCTTGGTATCTTACTCTTAGCTGCATTTTTAACTGGTTTCCACCTTCTTGGTCCTGATGAGTTCTCCATCATTTACAGCTGGAAGTTCGGCCACAGAGGATTTTTAGGTGAAAAGGTTGTGGTTAGAGACTACTCTTATCCAGCTATTTTTAGCCTGCAAGGCCTTAAAATTTTCTGGCAACTTCCCAAACCTTTTAATTTTGTTCATAATGTGAGTTTAACAAAGATTTATTCTACCAAAGTTTTTGTGATTCTTCAGGAAACCGAACCTTCAGGACTGCTGGATAGATTCTTCCATCTTTTCCGTGAGGAGTGGGGAACAGGATACTCGGGAGTGAATCTTCAGTTTACCTATAAGGTAGTAGAGCCACAGCTTTGGGCAAGGTATGACTACGATGGGAGGGGCAAGGAACGTTTATCCCGGGACCTTGAAGCTTATGTCTCACAATATACAGAGAAAACCAGAGCCAGGTATCGGGAAAAACTTTACAGAGAGAGCCCCAATGAGATCCAGTCTCATCTCAAAAAATGCCTTGCTCAGGGAAAGGTAAAAGAATGGATAAGAAGATTTCTATACCCCTCCCTTCTGGATACTTATCGAACCGGTTCTATGTATGAAAGATACCTGACGGGATTAAGATGGCTCAAAGAACATCCCAGAATGAGGGATAATCCGGAGTGGCAGAAATTTGTAGAGCATGAGATTGAGAATATAGAAAAGCTCGCCCAGAATCAAAATGAGGAGCTAATCTCCCAACCCTTGAAGGTCAAAAGAATAATGAACAATCCCACCATATCAAACCTTCAGGAGTATGAAAACCTCTACAGAACTATAAACTTTCTTGTGGTAGAGGACCTTATTAATCAGAAAATTATTAACCAGATAAAAAGCTTTCCTGGGCCTGAGAGTTCTGATCCTTTGGCCGGTGGGATAGTGGAATGGATACACAAAAACTCTCAGCTTGAAGAATTAATCGGTATCAGAATAATAGATGTTAAAAGGTCCTTAAGAAGGGTAAGTGCCCTTGGATGGCAAAATGAACTCAGAAAAAGACAAAATTTAATTTGAGAAAAACCGGTGAAAGTAAAAACTCTATTGACAGGTATTGCGGGAGGGATACTTGGAATTATTATTGTCCTGGCAAGTGTAGGGTTTATTGATTATCTGCTTACTTCCAGACAGAAACTCGAGCCAGGCGAAGGTGCTATTATAAGGGAGGTATGGAAAAAGGAGGGACCTCTTTTGGGACCATCTGCTCCTCCTTATCGAGTTAGAACTGTGGAGAATAACTCTTCTGAGAGTATTACTTTTATAATTCAACCCTTTCCTTTTGGGTATGTGGAGGAAGTTTTAAAAAAACAGGAGGTAAAAACATTCTCCTTTGACCTACCTCTTTGGACAAAAGACAGTATAACTGGCAATCCTGATGATGCCAGTGTAGCCAGAGTTCTTCTGGGAAAAGGAAAATTCCAGGTTAAAAACCTTAAGCTTTACGCTGAAAATCTTGACTATCGGAAGCTTCCCTATAGCAGAGAAGGAGATCTTCTCTACCCTGTAAAAGAATTCCTCAAAAAAAGGGGGATGGAGATAAAACTTACAAGTAGAGAAAGACTCTTTTCAGAAATTGTATATCTTAATTTTTTTCAGTTTTTCTCCACAACCGTGGACAGGTGGGAAAAAAGTGTTGCTCAGAAATACACCATGCTGGCAAAATCTATACGGGAAAGAAACATAACTTCTACAAAGGAGAAGGAAAGATTCATCAAGGATTTTCTCGAAAGCTATCCCTGGTACAAAGTGGAACCTGAGCATATGGAAAAATTAAGAGAAAACCCGGAGGTACAAAAATTATTTCAAAAATACCTTGAAGCTCTTCGTTCAGAGAAGCACGAACTTGTAGCTTCTTCTCTTAAAGAAATTCAGGGTTTTTTCACCACATATATTAAAGAAAATCCACAAGCCTACGATGAGGAAAAGTGGAAGTATGTAAAATCAATCCTGCTTCAACCAGATATTCTGCCACCCGAGTACAAACCCCAGATGGTCTATCCCCTTTTAGAAAAAAATATCCAGGACATCCAGGAGAATTACCTGCAAACTGAAAGAGAAAATATCCTGAGCACCTATGGGACAGATATTTTCAAGTTCCAATTAATGATAAAGGATGATTTGACGACAAGGTATCCTTACCTTTTAATGCAAAGGTGAGCAGCAGTTGGTTGGTGGTTCTACATTCTACGTTCGATGTTCGAGGTTGGAAAGAGCAGCTTCGAAATTTTTGGAAAACAGATTTTTACCTTGACATCGGCTTTTTACCTCTTATAATTTGAAAAACAAAAAGGTAGCGAAAAGTGAAGGTAGGACTTATTGGATGTGGAGCCATTGGTCAAGAAATAGCCCGTGCTATAGATAGAGAAATTCCCCAGCTTGAACTTTCGCTGATTTACGATGTAGAAAAAACAAAGCTTAACGATTTGGTAAAAGAGCTTAAAAGGAAACCGGATATAGGTTTGAGCATCCAGCAGGTAGTGGAAAAAACAGACCTTATTATAGAGGCTGCTTCTCCAAAAGTAGTGAGAGAGTTGCTCAGGTTTAGTATAGAGAAGGGGAAAGACCTGCTCATAATGAGCATCGGAGGAGTTCTGGACAGTCTTGATCTTCTGGAGAAGGTAAAAAAAGAGGGAGGGTGCAGAGTATTTTTTCCCTCAGGAGCAATAGCTGGACTTGATGGATTAAACGCTGCCCGGGAAAAAAGTATACACTGTATAACCATAACCACATCCAAGCCTCCCCGGGCCTTAGCCGGTGCACCTTACATAAAGCAACGTAAAATAAAGCTCGAAAACATCAAAAAACCCACCCTTGTATTTGAGGGAACCTCCAGGGAGGCTGTAAAAGCATTTCCCAGGAATATAAATGTTGCAGCTACTCTTTCCCTGGCCGGGATAGGAATGGAAAAAACAAAGGTAAAAATTATAGCCAATCCTGACCTTACCAGAAATGAGCACAAAATTGAAGTAAAAGGAGATTTCGGAGAAATGGAGACTGTGATAAGAAATGTTCCTGCACCCACAAATCCCAAAACAAGCTACCTTGCTGCCCTTTCTGCAATTGCTACTTTAAGAAAAATAGTCAGTCCTGTAAAAATTGGTACATAAGGAACCTATAAAAAATGCAAATAAATTTTCCCTCAATCAGGCAAATTCTTATAGATGCTTTAAGAGAGGATATAGGTGAAGGAGATATAACTACAGATACTTTAATCTCTTCCGAAGCCTCTTTTGAGAAAGCAAGAATTATTGCAAACTCGGAGGGAATACTGGCCGGAGTTGAGATTGCCAGGGAAATTTTTCGCCTTATTAGCCCTCAAACAATATTTAAAAAATGGTTGAAAGATGGGAATGTTTTCAAACAAAAAGATATATTGCTGGAGCTTGAGGCTCCTGCCCGGGCTATTTTAAAAGGGGAAAGAGTGGCCCTTAACTTTCTACAGAGACTGTCAGGTATTGCTACTTTAACCAGAAAGTTTGTAGACCTGGTCTCTCCTTATGGGGTAAAAATTTTAGATACCAGAAAAACTACTCCTAACCTCCGTATCCTTGAAAAATATGCAGTGCGGGTTGGAGGTGGAGTAAACCATAGATTTAATCTGGCAAGCGGGGTTCTGATAAAAGATAATCATGTAAGAGTTGTGGGTAGTATAAAAAAAGCAGTTGAGCTGGCAAAACAAAATGCTCCTCATCTTTCCAGGGTGGAAGTTGAGGTAAACAATTTAGATGAGCTAAACGAGGTAATCAATTTAGAAGTGGATGGAATAATGCTGGATAATTTTGACCGGCACCAGATAAAAAAGGCAATACAGATGATAAGGAGCAAAGCCCCAAAAACATTTATAGAGATCTCGGGCAGGGTAACCCTGGAAAATATTGAAAATATAGCCAGCTTAAGGCCGGACTTTATTTCTATAGGGAAAATAACCCATTCTGCACCTTCCCTGGATATGAGTCTGGAAATTCTGTAAAAACTTGCCTCTACTTTAACCCATCAAAAAATGCGAACCTTTACAAGAGGCAAAAAATTTGCTAAAATGCTTGTATAAGAAAGGGAAAGCAGTGATTGATCTTCATACCCATACGTTGTTGAGTGATGGATTGCTCTGCCCGGCAGAGATGGTGCAAAGAGCAAAAGAAACAGGTTACAGAGTGCTGGGAATCACTGACCACGTTGACTCTACCAAACTGGACTGGGTTATTCCCACGCTGGTAAGATTTTGCGAAGAGATAAACCGGGTTGAAAACAGTATTAAGGTTATTCCGGGGGTAGAACTTACTCATCTGCCCCCTTCTTTAATAAAAAGCTATGCCTCAAAAGCTCGTCAAAAGGGGGCAAAAATAGTTATAGTGCATGGTGAGACTATCATAGAGCCTGTTCCACCTGGAACCAATCTGGCTGCTCTCAAGGCAGATGTAGATATTTTAGCCCATCCCGGCCTGATAAAAGATGAGGAGGTAAAACTGGCTGCAGAAAAAGGAATCTATCTGGAAATATCTGCCAGAAAAGGTCATTGTTTAACCAATGGAAGAATTGTTTCCCTGGCAAAAAAATATGGTGCCAGACTTATTATAAATACCGATGCTCACTCACCGGAGGACCTTATACCCCTTTCTAGAGCAGAAAAAATCCTGTTAGGGGCAGGGCTTGAACCAGAAGAGGTCAAAAGGGTCCTTGAGAATAGTGAAAAATTTGTGGGGAATCTTTCATTATGAGAAAAAAAAGATTAGCGGTACTAATAACAGTTTTTTTATTATTAGCAGCTGTTTTGCTTGGCAGGGTTCAGGCTGAGAGTGATTTTTTCTCCGAAATTAAACTCATAATCCAGGTGTACCAGATTATCAAAAGTGAGTATATAGAGAAAGTCGAACCTTCCAGGCTAATTGAGGGCGCAATCAGAGGAATGGTGAAAGTCCTGAATGACCCTTATTCTCGCTGGCTAAATACTGAGGAATGGGAGGAATGGAATGTGGAAAGGGAGGGCAAGTTTGGTGGATTAGGAATGGTTGTAGGACTGAGAGATGGGTTTATAACCATTATTGACCCTCTTGAAGATACTCCTGCAAGTAGAGCCGGCTTGCAGCCTGGTGACAGAATAATAAAGATAAATGGTGAAAGCACCAGGGGAATGTCTCTAGATGAGGCGGTAAACAAAATAAGAGGAGAGGTTGGTACGCAGGTGACCATTACCATTGAAAGAGAGGGAGTCACTGAGCCCCTGGAGTATACCCTGACAAGAACTCTTATCAGGCTGCCCAACATTGATAAGAGGGTCCTTGAGGACAATATCGGTTATCTCAAAATAATGGGATTCACCGATGAGCACACTTCAAAACAGGTAAAAGATGCCCTCCTCTTTCTTAAAAAAATGGGGATAAGGAGTTTGATTCTTGATCTGAGAGATAATCCTGGAGGACTTCTCTCTCAGGCAGTTGAGGTTGCTGATGAGTTTCTCTCCTCCGGTACAATTGTCTCTATCAAAGGTAGGGACGTGGAGAAAAACGAGATTTACTCAGCTAAGCCAGGGGGAGAAGGAATAGACTTTCCACTTGTGGTTCTAATTAACCGGGGAAGTGCCAGTGGCTCCGAAATAGTAGCTGGAGCCATAAAGGATCATAAAAGGGGGATTCTCCTGGGCACTCCCACTTTCGGCAAGGGGACAGTTCAAAATGCAATTCCACTAGAAAACAGAGGAGCTTTATGGTTAACAACAGCCAGATACTATACTCCATCAGGTATATGTATAGAAGGTGAAGGTATTAAACCCAATCTGGAAGTTAAACCCTTCACTCCTACTCCTGAACAGAAAGAAATTATGAATAAAGTCCGCACATCACCGCTGGTAAAAGATTTTCTTGACCTGAAACCCCAATGGGAAAAAGAGGACCTTAGCCCTCTTTTAAAAGAGCTGGAAAAAGAAAATCTCAAGATAGATGAAGACCTTTTAAAGCGCATTCTTCGCGAAAAAGATGCAGATAAGGAAAATGATATATTTAACGACAATCAACTCGTTCAGGCTCTTAATCTTTTAAAATCTCTTGCAATACTCCAGTGAAAAAACAAAACACTCATTAAATAAAAAATGTTAACAAAATTTATCAGGTATGCCCTGATAGGCCTTGGAATTGTTGTTTTTGTTTTGGCATTAACTGTCTTTTTCCAGTACAAAAAACTTCAGAGGATGAGGATTTTTTCTGCAGTGGATACAGACTGTCTCTTATACACATCTGACGCTGCCGACG
>CBFDTW010000027.1:0-16374 GCA_965613085.1 uncultured bacterium
ACAAAAAGGATTCGAAAAGAGTTAGGAATATGACTTAGTTCAAAGCTCGAGGTTCTACGTTCGTAAGAGGCGAGCGTATTTACACATTAACTGGCTTGATGAAGGAGTGATAAATGTCAGTCTTTTTTCTCTTGGGTGCAGTGCTGGTTCCTTTAATAGGTTCGTTTTTCTGTCTTCTTTTTCCAAGAAAGGTGCGGGAAGGATGGGCGATAGGAATAGTTGCTTTATCCTTTTTCTTTCTCTTTTTTCTAATAAGTCCAATTATACAGGGTAAATCTGTACAAGCAGATATTCTATCCTTTAGAGGAGAATATTTCAGCTTCTCTTTCTTTGCCGATGGGATAAGTTTGATTTTTGCCCTTGTATTTTCCTTTATTGGATTGGTTGCTCTTATTTACTCTTTTCCCTATATGGCAGAGTATGAGAATCAAAGAGAGTACTACTTTATGACCTGTTTGATGATAGCCTCTCTTATTGGAGTCTCTTTTTCAAGGAACCTTATTCTTTTTTATGTATTCTGGGAAATCGCAGCTATTGCAGTCTGGAGGCTGGTGGGATTTTACCGGGAAGAAAAAATAGTCTGGATTGCTGACAAAACCTTTTTGATGACTTTTCTGGGTTCATCATTTATGCTAATGGGATTTACTCTCCTTTATATTCAAAGTGGCACTCTGGATGTGGTTCAATTGAAAGGGGCAACTCCGCCTCTTGTTAACACAGCCCTTTTCCTTATATTCCTGGGGATTATTGCCAAATCTGCAATTCTTCCTTTGCATACCTGGCTTTCCGATGCCCATCCTGTAGCTCCTTCTCCTATGAGTGCCATTCTCTCAGGAGTGGAGGTAGAGGTTGGACTTCTGGGATTTTTAAGGATTTTTGTGTGGATGGCGGGAGTATCCTGGAACTGGATTCTTACCTTAGCTGTTGTATCTTCTCTAATTGGAGCAGGAGCTGCTCTTCTTGAAAAAGATATAAAACGCATCATAGCTTATTCTACTGTTTCCCAGGTAGGTTATATCCTCCTGGGATTTGCGCTGTTTAAGGAGATGGGGATTATAGCAGGCCTTCTTTACTTTATGGTTCATGCTGTGGCTAAAGCTGGTCTTTTCCTTGGGGCAGGTGTGGTGGAGAGAAAGTATAAGACAAGGGATATAACCAGACTGGGTGGACTTATGAGGACCTCTCCTGTTTTTGGTATCGGGTTTTTATTCTCCGTATTCTCCATAGCTGGATTTCCTCCTTTTGGGGGTTTTTACGCTAAGCTTATGGTAATAATGAGTGCAGTTAAGGAAGGACACCTCTGGATTGCTACCTTAGCTATAGTTGCAGCCATTTTAACCATGCTCTATCTTTTCCGCTTATTTAATGGGATTTTTATGGGTAAAGAGGTTGAGACTAAGGTAGAGTCTGCACCTCCGGGTAAATTAATGATAGGATGTGTGGTTTTACTTGGGATAATCTCGCTTGCCATAGGAATTTTCATAACCCAGGCTCTGGGACTTCCGATAGCAGCGGTGGCAGAAATATTTAAATAAAGGGTGAAAAAATGAATTCCTCGTTATTGCTTTATCCAATAATTTTACCTCTGGTAGGAGGGATTTTGTGTCTTCTAATTTCTGCAAGGAAGGTAAAAGAGGTTATCAGCACAGGGGTCAGTTTAATAGTTTTTATTCTTGCCTTGTTAATATTTTCTTCGGGTAAGATTTCCTTTACCTACCCCTGGCTTGGCTTTTTAGGAGTAAACTTTAGCCTGCAAAGCTACAGGTTTTCCTCCTTTATTTTGCTTTTTATTGCTCTTTTTTCCTTTCTTATTTCCCTTTATTCAGCAAAATTTATGGCGGAAAAACCCCGCACAAGAGAGTATTATTCCTATCTTCTTTTGACCACGGCAGCAGCAGCAGGAGCTGTACTTGCCAGCAATCTTGTTGTATTTTTGCTTTTCTGGGGAGTTCTGGGTGTTCTCCTTTATGCTTTTTTGTCCTTTGGTTCATCCAGATTATCTACCAAAGGCCTTTTTATAATAGGCACAGCGGATTTTGCTCTTATTCTGGGGGCTTTATTCTTTTACCGGTTGGGTGGAACCTTAAATATGGGCGAAATTCAACCCTTACCTATAACCTCGGGTTTAGCAGTGGCTTCTTTTGTGCTTCTTATGATAGGAGCTATTGCTAAAGCGGGTGCCCTACCTTTTCATTCATGGATTCCTGATGCAGCAGATGAGGTGCCAGTTCCGGTAATGGCATATCTTCCGGCTTCTCTGGATAAACTTTTGGGAATTTACTTTCTGACCCGGATATGCCTTGATCTTTTTAAATTACTCCCCAATACTTCTCTTTCTATTCTTCTTATGTTTATTGGTTCCTTGACTATTTTGGTAGCAGTAATGATGGCTTTAATTCAGCACGATCTTAAAAAACTTCTTTCCTATCATGCCATCTCCCAGGTAGGTTACATGGTGCTGGGAATAGGAACGGGAGTTCCCTTGGGAATAGCAGGAGGCATATTTCATATGGTAAATAACGCCATTTATAAATCGTGTCTCTTTCTGGGAGGAGGCTCTGTGGAACACAGGGTTGAGACCGCTGATATTGACCGGCTGGGTGGATTAGCTAAATTTATGCCCGTTACCTTCATAACGGTCTTGATTGCTGCCTTATCTATCTCAGGGGTGCCTCCTTTTAATGGGTTCTTTTCCAAGTGGATGATTTATCAAGGTGTGGTGGAAGGTGGGAAACTTTCAGGTGGCAGTGGCTGGATTATCTGGCTTCTGGCAGCAATGTTTGGTTCTGCCTTAACTTTAGCCAGCTTTATGAAGCTCCTCCATGGAACTTTCCTTGGTGTGGAAAGCGAAGAAGTGAAAAAGAAATTATCCCAGGGAAAACTCAGAGAAGCAGGCTGTTCTATGCTTTTACCTATGCTTGTACTGGCTGCACTCTGTGTTGTATTTGGTGTATTTGCCTACCAGGTTCCTCTTAAGCTTTTTATTCTGCCTTCTGTACCCGGGATTCCTTCACCTGATGTCTGGATTGGGTGGTGGCAACCAGGGATTGCTACCCTTCTTATAATCCTGGGTATAATTGTAGGTTTTATTATTTATTCAGCTGGAAAAGTTAAACTGGGAAGGGTATCTGAGGTTTATGTGGGAGGAGAAGCTGTTTCTTCCCAGATGAGAGTATCTGGTGCAGATTTTTACGATACACTTAGAGATTTTATAGGTTTAAGAAGGCTTTACAGGGCGGCTGAGAAAGGGGCTCTTGATATTTATCGGGGGATGCTCGCATTTGCCAGGGGGGTTGCTCATTTTCTCTTTGCTCTTGATAGGTTAGTTGACCTTTGCTGGAGAGGTTTATCCTGGGTTGTCTTGCTTGTCGGAAAAGGATGTTCTTTAGCTCATACGGGTATCTTACATACCTATCTTGCCTGGTATCTTGTGGGTACGGTGATTTTACTTGTTGTATTTTTAACAGGATTGGGAGGTTAAGGGTATGTGGGAAATTTACGCTTTAGCTTTCCTTATGATTGTAGGCTCTTTAGTAGCTGTTCATACAAGATACCTTTTATCAGCCGTAATTTCCCTTGCGGTAGTGGGTCTTGCTCTTTGTGTTGCTTTCCTGTACCTGCAGGCTCCGGACTGTGCCATAACTCAGATAGTGGTGGAAGTTATTGCTTTGATTATCCTCATAAGAGCAACAGGTGTGGAGAGGGATCTTCTGGAGATAAGAGGTAAAAAGGAGGTTTTTGCTATAACTGCTACTTTTATATTTATTATAGTTTTTGCTGCCTTTGCCTTTGCTGCTTTAACTTATCTTCCTAAGTTTGGCTATCCAGTGATGAAGGTAGCTCAGGAATATGTGAAAAAGGGGCTGGAGCAAACAGGCTCGGCAAACCTCGTGACAGCGGTGCTTCTTGATTTCAGAGCCTATGATACTCTGGGAGAAGCAACGGTTTTATTCACCGCTATCATGGGAGCTATAGTAGTTTTAAGAGAAGTTGGAAGGAAAGAAAAATGAGTCCATATAGAGAAACAAAGCAAGGAATGACAAGGATAGTTAAAACTATAGCCAAATTTGTTATGCCACCAGTGGTCCTTTTTGGGATTTATATGATGCTGCATGGACATCTGACACCAGGAGGGGGTTTTCCAGGAGGAGTGATTATAGCTTCTGCATTTGTTCTCCTTGTCCTCAGCTTTGGCAGAGAGGTAACCTTCCAGAAGCTGAGGGTCTCAACTGCATCTATCCTGGAAAGTGTTGGTGCTCTTATCTTCTTATCTCTTGCCGTTTTAGGGATGGTTATCGGGGGATGGTTTTTTATTAATTTCTTGCCAAAAGGATATCCTTTAAAGATTATCTCGGCAGGATTTATTCCTTTTGCTAATATCGGTATTGGCTTAAAGGTAACAGGAGGGATATTTGCTGTATTTTTAACTCTGGTGATGTTTAGAATTGTGGCTAAAAGATAAGGAGTTAAAGAATGTTATTTTTTCTCTCTTTTGTGGTATTTCTTATCGGACTTTACTGTGTTGTTATCAGAAAGAATTTGTTGAAGATGGTAATGGGGATTGTAATTATGGAATATGCGGTGAATTTCTTCCTGATTCTTCTGGGATACAGAATGGGTGGTGTTGCTCCTATAGTAACTGAAGAGGCAAAAGTGGCCAAATTTGTTGATCCTCTACCTCAGGCTATGGTGTTAACGGCTATTGTTATTAGCATTGCCACTCTGGCTTTTATTGTGGCTATCTGTATACGTATTTATCAAAGATACCATACCTTTGATGTTACAGAAATCAGGAGACTAAAGGGATAGTGCGGGAGGGTCACGTATGAATATAATTCCTCTATTTATAGGTCTACCCCTGGGAGCTGCCTTTGTGTTAGCTTTATTAGGTAAGGCAAAGGAAGTTATAAGTGATGTTTTAATTAATCTGGTTACTTTCCTTCTTGCTATTCTCTCTGTTGTCCTGCTTACTTTTTTAAAAGACAACGGAATTTTTGTCTATACCATGGGAAAGTGGTTCCCACCTAAGGGGATTAATCTTGTTCTGGATGGATTATCCGTTCTGATGCTGGTGGTAATTAACTGGATTGCCTTTTTTGCTACTTTATATTCAGTAAGCTATATGAGAAGGTTCACCGCCAAGGCTAAATTCTACAGCCTGTTTGCCCTGATGCTTGCCGGGATGAATGGAGTGGTGCTGACGGGAGACTTTTTTAATCTGTTTGTATTTTTAGAGATCGCCTCCATTGCTTCTTATGCTCTGGTTGCCTTTGGAGTGGAAGCGGAAGAGCTGGAAGCAGCTTTTAAGTATATGGTTATGAGCTCGGTGGCCTCTATTCTTGTTCTTTTTTCCGTAGGTCTTTTGTACGGGCTTACAGGAAGTCTCAATATGGCCGATATTGGAGGGATAATTCAGGGCAAAAAGAATTTACTTTTGTCTTTCTCTCTTGTTCTTTTCCTGGCCGGTTTTGGTTTAAAGGCTGCTATAGTTCCTTTTCATGCCTGGCTTCCGGATGCACATCCCAGTGCCCCCGCTCCAATCTCAGCGATGCTCTCAGGGGTATTAATAAAAGCGCTTGGAATTTATACCATCATGAGAGTTTTCTTTAACGTTTATGGAATGAATCTTCAACTCAGCTGGGTCTTTATGATTCTCGGAATAGTCTCTATGGTTGCAGGGGGCATCCTGGCTCTTCGTCAGAGGGATTTTAAACGTCTCCTTGCTTATTCCTCTATTTCCCAGATAGGTTATATAATGATAGGATTGGGTTGTGGTAATTACTGGGGTCTTTTGGGGGCTCTATTCCATTTATTTAACCACGCTACCTTTAAGTCGCTGCTTTTTCTGAACTCCGGAGCTGTGGAGTATTCAACCGGTACCAGAAAACTTGAAGAGATGGGTGGTCTTAGCAAGGTTATGCCGGTAACTGGAGCCACTTCTACTATAGGTTCCTTATCCATATCAGGCATTCCTCCTTTTAATGGATTCTGGAGTAAGCTTTTTATAATTATTGGGCTGGTTCAGGCTGAAAGATTTACTCTTGCAGTTTTAACTGTCCTTGTTTCAGTACTGACTCTGGCTTACTATCTTAAGGTTCAAAGGTTTGCTTTCTTTGGTACTCTAAAGGAAAGATGGTCCAAGATAAAAGAGGTTCCGGGGATAATGTGTGCTTCGATGATTATACTGGCTGTTGTATGTATCGGTACAGGAGTTTTGTTTTATCCTTTAATGAAGGTAGTTTTAGAGCCTGCTGTGGCAGTTCTTCAGGAAGGGACTAAATACAGTGCATTGATCCTGGGGGGATAGAATGAAAAAAATAGTACTTTTCATTGTTG
Source organism: uncultured bacterium (assembly GCA_965613085.1). GTDB lineage: Bacteria > Aerophobota > Aerophobia > Aerophobales > B3-G15 > CBFDTW01. The sequence continues at coordinate 6,337 of CBFDTW010000027.1, forward strand.
GTTTTGTTATCTGGCTGATTTTAACCTGGACACTCTATTTACCCTCGGTTCTTATCGGGATAGCTGTTTCTCTTTTTATCTCTTTCTGGTTTGCTGATCTTTTTATTCAGCATCCAGAAAATTTTTTTCAGATAAAAAGGTTGCTTTATCTTCTTCTTTATATACCAATTTTTATCTTTTACTGTATCCTGGCAAATTTAGATGTGGCTTACAGAGTCCTCCATCCCCGCCTTCCCATAAGGCCGGGTATTGTGAAGGTAAAGACTAATCTATCTACTCTTACCGGTAGAGTAGCTCTGGCAAATTCTATTACCCTGACCCCGGGTACCCTTACTGTAGAGTTAACTGATGATGGTTATCTTTATGTTCACTGGATTAATGTGAAGGCAGTGGATATTGAGGAGGCAACAAGAAGAATTTTAAAGAGGTTTGAACCTATACTTAAGGAGGTGTTTGGATGATTCCGGGTATTCCTGCTATCTTTGCTGCACCTTTGATAGCGAGTTGTTTTCTCTGTCTTTACAGGGTCTTACGTGGACCTACTGCTGCAGATAGAATAGTAGCTGTTGATATTCTGGGGATTTTAGTAGTAGGTTTTTGTGCCTTATTTGTTATTTATACACCAAGAACTTATTTTATGGATATTGCTATTGCTTGGGCTCTTTTGGGTTTTTTAGGAACTTTAACTCTGGCTAAATATCTGGAGGGGAAGGGATTAGATGAATGAAGGGGTAGTAATTGCAGGTAAGGTTTTAATATTTATAGGGGTTATATTTGACCTTTTAGGCTGTATTGGTCTTGTGAGGCTCCCTGATGTTTACAATCGTCTTCAGGCAGCTACCAAGTGCGTGACTCTGGGCACCTGCTTTATCCTTTTTGGAACCTTTTTAGCTGCAGGATTTTTGGTAAAGAGTATACTTGCTATTTTATTTGTAATATTGAGTTCTCCCACAGCTGCCCATGCTATTGCCCATGCTGCTCATAAAAGCAGGATTAAACTATGGGAAAAAAGCGTGGTAGATAGGTATGAAGAAGAAAAAGAAAAGGTTTGATAAAAAGCGACACGATGAAAAGGGGAGATAATAAATGAAATATCCAAAACTTAGAGAACTAAAAGAAGCTGTAACTTCTCTGTTTAGCCCCCCTTATACTACTAAATTTCCCAGGGTTCCCTCACCCGCTGCTCCAGGTTACCGGGGTAAGGCAGAGTTTGATGAGGCAGAGTGTGTGGTTTGTGGAGCCTGTGCCAATGTCTGTCCACCGGGTGCTATTGAAAAGATAGAAGGCTCTGCACCCAATGGCAAAAGAAGATTGGTCCTTCATTACGATCGATGTATTTTCTGCGGTCAGTGTCAGGCCAATTGTCTTACAGAAAAGGGTATAAAGCTTACCACCCGCTATGATCTGGCAGTTTTATCCAGAGATGAAGCGAAAACCAGTATAGAAGACGAGTTGGTATTCTGTGAACATTGTGGAGAACCTCTAACTACGAAAAAACATCTTGCCTGGGTTAGAGACAGATTAGGACCTCTTATCTTTTCTAACCCCAATTTACTTATTTCCTCCTTAACAGATATAGAACTTGTTAGAGAGAAGCTTCCCAAAGCGAAAGATGTTCCTCTGGAGCGGGCGGATAATCTTAGGATTCTCTGTCCCAGTTGCAGAAGACAGCTTACCCTAAGAGAAGAGTGGGGATAAGTAAGGGACAGGGTCTCTTATACAGTTTTTTACTGAGGGATAGAGCTCACCCTGTATAATTTTATAATATTAGGACCTTGTCCTAACAGGTTTATTTTATATATTTTATATGATCGAAATAGAAAAATACATTCAAGGCAAAGTTGTATTTTTAGGAGTGGGGAATTTAATGAGAGGAGATGATGGAGCAGGATGTAAATTTATTGAGGAGTTGAAAAAGGCTGAGAAGCTCAGATTTTCCCAGATATATCTTTTAGATGGGGGTCAGGTTCCGGAAAATTATATTGAGGTGATAGCAAAGATAAAGCCCGATAAAATTTTTATTGTAGATTCTGCTGATTTTGGTGGGTCTCCGGGAGAGGTCAGGTTAATTGAGGAGGTTGAACCCGGCTTAAGCTTTTCTACCCATACTTTATCCTTGAGTTTTGTAGTAGATTATTTGAGAAAGAAAACAGGAGCTAAGATTTTTATCCTGGGTATTCAACCCAGGAAATTGGGATGGGGGAATGGTTTAAGTTCTGAGGTGAGAAAAGCAGTAAAAGATTTAGCTGCCAAATTAATTTAAATACTAAAGCTATGGTAGAAAATTCAAAGGTTCTGCTCAGAAAAGAAAAAGAAAAAATCGTCCGATTCCATATCACCGTAAAAGGAATAGTTCAGGGAGTAGGTTTTCGTCCCTTTATATATAACCTTGCGAGGACCCATTCATTATCAGGGTATGTTCTTAACAACACCCGGGGAGTTGATATAGAAGTAGAAGGGAAAAGGGAGGACATAGAGTTATTCTTGGAAGATATCCGCATTAAACCCCCACCTCTTGCTGTGATTGAGGAGGTTAGCCGGGAAGAGTTTCCTCCTGTTGGTTATAGAAAATTCGAGATCAAGTCAAGCCGAAAGGATGAAGATAAGTTTCTTCCCATCTCTCCTGATATTAGTATATGCGATGATTGTCTCAAAGAACTATTTGATCCTCACGACAGACGTTACCTTTATCCTTTTATCAACTGTACCAATTGTGGTCCTCGATTTACCATAATAAAAGATATTCCTTATGACCGCCAGCGAACAACTATGAGCTCTTTTAAAATGTGCAGGGACTGTGAGCTGGAATATCATGATCCTTCGAACAGGAGATTCCATGCTCAGCCAAATGCCTGCTGGAAGTGTGGTCCAAGTGTAAAATTGCTTGATGAGGAAGGCAAAAGGATAAAGGCTGATGACCCTATCCAAACTGCTGCTGAGTTTATAAGGGATGGGAAAATATTAGCAGTTAAAGGGATAGGAGGATATCATCTTGCCTGTGATGCCACAAAACCCCAGGTTGTGAGTAAATTAAGAGAAAGGAAGAACCGTGTAGATAAACCTTTTGCTTTAATGATGCTGAATATGGAGCAGATTAAAAAGTTTTGTGAAGTAAGCTGTGAAGAAGAGCGTCTTCTCCTATCTCCCCGCAGGCCCATTGTTCTTCTAAAAAGAAAAAGTGAGGATTCTCTTCCCCGGGAGATTGCACCAGGGAATAAATATCTTGGTGTTATGCTACCCTACACCCCGCTGCATTATCTTCTTTTAGAGAAGGTTAACCTTCCCCTCATTATGACAAGTGGTAATATAAGTGAGGAGCCTATTGCTTACAAGGATGAGGATGCACTTTGTAGATTAAATAAACTTGCCGATGCTTTTCTTGTCCATAACAGGGAGATTCAAATTAGAGTGGATGATTCTGTTAGCAGGATAGTTGAAGGAAAGCTGATGCTCATACGCAGGTCTCGCGGTTACGCCCCTCAACCAGTAAAATTGGGGTTTGAGGCTAAAAAATGTGTGCTGGCTGTGGGAGGACATTTGAAGAACACCTTCTGTTTTTTAAAGGGAAATCATGCCATCATCTCTCATCATATTGGCGATCTGGAAAATCTGGATGCGCTCTCATCTCTTGAGGAAGGGATAGAACATTATAGAAAAATTTTTTACTGTGAGCCTCAAATTATAGCCTGTGATATGCATCCCAATTATGCCTCAACTTCCTTAGCAGAGGAGTATGCCAGGAAAAATTCTTTACCTTTAATTCCAATACAGCATCATCACGCCCATATAGCCTCTCTTTTGGCTGAAAAACATATTAATGGAAAAGTTATAGGAGTAGCATTTGATGGAAGTGGATTGGGAAATGATAAAAGGATATGGGGAGGAGAATTTTTAGTTGCCAATCAAAAAGAATTTGAAAGAGTAGCTCATCTTAGATACGTCCGCCTTCCAGGAGGAGAGGCAGCTATTAAGGAACCTTGGAGGATGGCTCTTTCTTATCTGTACGAAATTTATGGTGATGAATATGAGAAGTTAGCTTGCAGGATTCTTTTTCATCAGGTAAAATTTGAAAAGATGAGTGTTGTTCAAAATTTAATTAAAAAAGGAATAAATTCTCCTTTAACCTCCTCGGCAGGGAGATTATTTGATGCGATATCTTCTATTTTAGGTATAAGAGGGAAAATAAATTATGAAGGACAGGCTGCTATTGAGCTGGAGATGCTTGCCAGGGATAAGAAAGAAAAGTTCTACCCTTTTGAGGTTATTAAAAAGGAAAAAAAATTTATTGTAGATACTCTACCTCTGGTATCTGCCCTCATCGAAGAACTGATAAAAGGAGAAGACCTGCAGCTTATTGCTACAAGGTTTCACTGGACGATAAGTCAGATTATCTTAAGAGTTTGCCAGTTGATAAGAGATTATCAGGGGTTAAATCAGGTAGCACTCTCTGGAGGTGTATTTCAAAACAGTTTGATTTTAAAACAGGTAGTTCATCTTCTAACTTTCTCGGGCTTTAAAGTTTTTTTGCACAGCATTCTTCCTCCCAATGATGGAGGAATTTGCTTGGGACAGGCTGTAGTTGCTTATAATAAAGTTAATAGTTCTTAGTTATTGGTTGTTAGCAGTAGAGAAGGTGGGTTAAATATGTGTCTTGCAATTCCCGTTAAGCTGACCTCAATAAAAGGAAATAAGGGATGGGTTGAGATAGGCACCACTACAAGAGAAGTGGACCTTACTCTTTTACCTGAGGCAAAAGTAGGAGATTATGTTCTTATTCATGCAGGATTTGCTATAAGTAAAGTGGAAGAAAAAGAAGCAAAACAGTTACTCGAGCTTTTATCTACTATAAGCTATTGATATGTAAAAGATGAGATACGTTTCCGAATTCAGGGATCAGAAGCTGGCTAAAAGAATCACTCGCAGGATAGAGCAGCTTGCCAGAGAGGTGGGAAGAGAGGTAAGATTGATGGAAGTTTGCGGAACTCATGCAATGGCTATTCTGAGATTTGGAATAAAACAGCTCATTCCCTCTAATATAAAACTCATATCGGGTCCCGGATGCCCGGTTTGTGTTACCCCTGATCAATATATAGATATGGCCTGCGAGTATGCAAGAAGAGGTTTTTTAATAGTAACCTTTGGTGATATGATGAGAGTTCCTGGTACGGGAGGAAGTTTAGGTGAAGAAAAATCCAGGGGAAGAAAGGTAAAAGTGGTTTATTCTTCTGTGGATGCTCTTAGATTGGCCAGATCTTTTTCTGAAGAGAAAGTTGTTTTTTTAGGTATTGGCTTTGAGACAACAGCTCCTACTGTGGCAGCCTCGATCTGTATGGCCAAAGAAGAAGGTGTTAAAAATTTTATGGTTCTTTGCGGACATAAGCTTATTCCTCCAGCAATGAAAGCTCTGGTGGAAAATCCCCGGGTAAGAATAGATGGTTTTCTCTGTCCAGGTCATGTGTCTACTATTATCGGTACCAAATCCTACGAATTTTTAGCCAGAGATTATCATATTCCCTGTGTAGTAGCAGGTTTTGAACCTCTGGATATTCTCCAGGGAATAAACCTTCTCCTCTCTCAGATCTGTCAGAATGAGGCCAAAGTTGAAAATGAGTATACGAGGGTTGTTACGTCAGAGGGCAACCTGAAAGCAAAAGATATTATGAGGAGAGTATTTAATGTAAGTGATTCTCAATGGAGAGGATTAGGGGTGATTGAAGATAGCGGGCTCAGTATCGCTGAGGATTATTCCTTTTATAATGCTCAATTCCGTTTTCCTGTCGAAACTGCTCCGTCCGATAGAAACAGTGGTTGTCGTTGTGGCGAGGTGCTGCAGGGTTTAATTGAGCCTGAGGAATGCAGCTTGTTTGGCACCTCCTGCAATCCTTCTCGTCCTTTTGGCCCCTGCATGGTTTCTGCGGAAGGAGCCTGCAATATACATTATCGTTTTGGAGCCAGGGATAAAAAAAATGAAAAAGGATGTAATTAGTTTAGCTCATGGCAGTGGGGGGAAACTGACCCACCAGCTCATAAAGAATATTTTGCTTCCTTGTTTTAATAATCCCCTTCTTTCTCCTTTAACTGATTCAGCTGTGTTTGAGATTAATAAGACCAGGTTAGCCTTTACCACAGACTCTTATGTAATAAAGCCTCTCTTTTTTCCTGGGGGGGACATAGGTAAACTATCTGTATCAGGAACCATAAATGACCTTGCAGTTATGGGGGCAAAACCCATTTTTATATCCTGTTCCTTTATCATAGAGGAGGGACTGGCTTTGTCCACATTTAAAAAAATCGTTCGCTCTATCGAAGAAACAGCAAGATATGCGGGAGTTAGCATTATAACCGGCGATACAAAGGTAGTAGAAAAAGGTAGTGCTGATGGGATGTTTATCAATACAACTGGGATAGGAATTGTTCCATCAGAGATAAACTTAGGTTTTGAGCGTATTGAAGTTGGTGACCTTATAATAGTAAATGGAACAATTGGGGACCACTCTGTTGCTGTTCTTTCCAGGCGTGAGGAGCTTGGGTTTGGAGAGTCTATAAACAGTGATTGTGCACCGCTTTATAATCTGGTGGAGAAACTCAAGCCTTATTGGGGGGATATAAAGTTCATGAGAGATCCAACAAGAGGGGGAGTAGTGGGAGTTTTAAATGAAATTGTAGAGAGAAAAAGTTTTGGTATTAAACTCTGTGAGAAGGATATTCCATTGAGGGAAGAAACAAAAGCTATATGTGAACTTCTGGGTATCGATCCTCTGTACCTTGCCAATGAGGGTAAAATTCTTTTTTTTGTCGATCCGAAAAAGGTGGAAGGCATTCTCCGCATTTTACATGAGCATCCTCTGGGCAAAAAGGCCAGTATAGTGGGTGAGGTTATACCGGAGCCTGCCGGAAAAGTGTACCTTGAGACCAGTATTGGAACAAAGCGCGTGCTTGATATGTTGATTGAGGATGAACTTCCCCGGATATGTTGAAAAGGGGCAGAAAATGCCGAGATTCAGAGTTCCGGAAATTACAATAGAACGTCTTTCCATCTATCTCAGGGCGCTGAGGAAATTTACGGATGATAGTGTTCTCTCATCTCAAGGATTAGCAAAACTGGTAGGAACTACTGATGCTCAGGTGAGAAAGGATCTTGCTTATTTTGGTGGGTTTGGAACACCTGGACAGGGATACCAGGTTGGGAAGTTAAAAGAGGAAATTGCCAGAATACTTGGTCTTGATCGGAGCTGGAGGTTGGCTTTAGTGGGAGTGGGTAAACTTGGTACAGCTCTTCTTGCATATCCTGGACTCAAAAGAAAAGAGTTCCAGATTGTAGCGGCTTTTGATAATGATCCTGAAAAAATAGGTATGGAGGTGGAAGGTATAGTAGTTCAGGCTGTAGAGAAAATATGTGAGGTTTTGCCCGGGAAGAGAATAAAAATAGGAATAATAACGACGCCAGCAGAAGCGGCACAGAGTGCAGCAAATAGACTTGTAGAAGGAGGCGTGGAGGGCATTTTAAACTTTGCCCCTGTTCGTATAACAGTTCCAGAAAGAGTGAAGTTAAAAAATGTGGATTTATCCATGGAGCTTGAGACTCTATCTTATTTTATATCGAAGGAGAGAAAATAAATGAAGAAGGAAAAGACCGAACTTCAGCAAAAATTATTGCTTCTTTCTACTTCTCCCCATATAAAAGATAGGCTAACAGTTTCCCGCCTGATGAGGGATGTTATAATTGCTCTTTTACCGGCTGTTGGTTTCAGCATCTACTTTTTTCGTCTGCGGGCAGTTGAACTTATCTTAACCTGTGCTTTTGTCAGTGCAGTAGCCGAGTATGGTTTTTTGAAACTGCGGAGGAAACCTTTACCAGAGGAGTCCAGTGCTCTTTTAACCGGTATTCTTCTGGCTATGGTTCTTCCTCCAGATCTTCCCCTCTGGGCTGCAGCCATGGGAGCAGTTTTTGCTATAATTTTTGGAAAACAGATTTTTGGAGGATTGGGTTACAATATATTTAATCCTGCCTTAATAGGGAGAGCTTTTCTTATGGCAACTTTTCCTGTGCTTATGACCACCTGGACAGAGCCTTTAACTCTTAATACTGTGACTGGAGCAACTCCCCTTGGGCTTTTAAAATTCCAGCACCAACTGACTCCTCTTTCTGACCTTTTCTGGGGAAATGTATCAGGTTCTCTGGGGGAAACATCAGCCTTTGCTATTTTAGTTGGAGCAGTGTATCTTTTTATCAAAAAATGTATAGACTGGAGGATTCCCCTTTTTTACCTTGCTACAGTGGCAGTATTTAGCAGCATAGCTTTTCTCTTTAACCCCGGCTACGGCAGTCCTCTTTTTCATCTTCTCGCAGGAGGTCTTATGCTGGGGGCTTTTTTCATGGCTACTGACCCTGTTACAACACCTATCTCCAAGAAGGGAAGGATAATATTTGGTACAGGTGCTGGAGTCCTGGTTATGGTGATAAGGTTGTGGGGAGGTTATCCGGAGGGTGTGATGTTTTCTATTATTTTTATGAATGCTATTACTCCTCTTTTAAACAGATACATAAAGCCAAAAATTCTGGGAGGCAGGTGAGAGATGAAAAAATCACATCATATGATTCTTGCACTCAGCCTGGTAGGCATACTTTCCAGTGGTGCACTGGTAGGGATTTACAGATATACTCAACCTATGATAAGAGCTAATCAGCAGAAGGCTTTAGAGGAGGCGATTTTCCAGGTGCTGCCGGAGGCAAAAAGTTTTAAGACAGTTATCAAGGATGAGAAAAATATTTATCAGGGAATAGGTTCATCAGGGGAGGTTGTAGGATACGCCTTTGTAGGAGAAGGCCCTGGATATCAGGGGATAATAAAGGTTATGATAGGTGTTGACCCCGACTTTGGGAAAACTTTTGCCATTGAGGTTCTCGAGTCTGTGGAAACTCCCGGTCTGGGCCAGAAGATAACCACCTCCTCTTTTCGGCAACAATTTGAGGGATTGGATATTACTCCTTCTGTTGAGCTGGTTAAGAAGGAACCCACTACTTCCAACCAGGTTCAGGCTATAACCGGGGCGACTATTTCCTCCCAGGCAGTAGTAGATATAGTGAATTCTGCGACTGCCCAGGTAAAAGAACTTCTGGGAAAATCGTAGAAATGATAAAATGTAAAGAGAGAGCTAAATAAAGGTAGTCGAATGATTACCTAAATTTTTGCCGGCTTTTGAGAGGGTTTTACCTTTTCAAATATCACTTTTCCATCCGGAAAATCTACCCTGATGCAGTCTCCTTCTTTAAACTTCCCTTCCAAAATTTGCATGGCGAGAGGATCAAGAATCTCTCTTTGGATAACTCTTTTTAGAGGACGGGCTCCAAATACAGGGTCATAACCTCTCTCTGCCAGAAATTCCTTTGCCTTAGGTGCCAGAAAGATCTCGATTTGCTTTTCAGAAAGTCTTTCCTGAACAAGTCGAAGTTGAATATCCACTATCTTCTTAATATCCTCGGGGGTTAGTCTGTTGAATACAATTATCTCATCAATGCGGTTTAAAAACTCCGGACGGAATTGGGCTCTGAGAGCCTCTCTTATTTTTTGCTTTATCTCTTCTTTACTGGATAGCTCTTCAATCCATCTTGAGCCGACATTTGATGTCATTATCACCACTGTGTTTTTAAAATCCACCGTTCTTCCCTGACTATCGGTTAATCTTCCTTCATCCAGAATTTGCAGCAGGATGTTAAATACATCAGGATGTGCCTTCTCAATTTCATCAAAAAGGATAACAGTGTAAGGTTGTCTGCGAACAGGCTCGGTTAGCTGTCCTCCTTCCTCGTATCCCACATACCCCGGAGGTGCACCTATTAATCTTGATACTGTATGACGTTCCATGTACTCGGACATATCCAATCTGATCAGGGCCTGCTCATCATCAAAAAGAAATTCTGCCAGAGCTTTAGCAAGCTCTGTTTTCCCCACACCAGTGGGTCCTAAGACTGTCTCTTATACACATCTCCGAGCCCACGAGACTAGGCATGATCTCGTATGCCGTCTTCTGCTTGAA
>CBFDTW010000028.1:0-16116 GCA_965613085.1 uncultured bacterium
ATGATACGGCGACCACCGAGATCTACACCTAAGCCTTCGTCGGCAGCGTCAGATGTGTATAAGAGACAGGTATCAGAATTCAGCTCTACTTATACATTCCCTTTATTTCTCCCCATGTTGAACGCTCAACAGAGATCTCACAGTTGGTCAACACCGTATCAACTGAAGAACACTCAACAAAGGAATTCGTAATAACTTCGCCACCAGCACCTTTTGTTAGTGAAAAAGCCTTATAATAAAGGATTGCTCCACTTGGAATACCGGTGTGAAAATAATATTGAGACTCCCCTGGAATCGATGGCACTTCAACAACCAGCTCACCATCATCATATCCCGTCGGATACCTGTCCGTTCTATATCTAATTACAGTTGTATTACCACTTCCTGCTGTCCATCTAAGCTCAACGGCGCAACCCACCGACATCTTTGCTGAAAAGTCTTTCACCGGAAGATTTGGTTCCGGACAAACAGGTTCCTGACATGTATATAGATAACCGCTTCCAATGTACCCCCCATGCTGGGGTGGAAACACATAATGCGCATACCAATCAATATCATTAGCTATCATCCTGTGAGTTTGCTCATTCTGAGTAAGGTCGAGCCAGACAGGGTCAGCACCATGGACTCTCTTTACCTTTACATAGCCGATTAGAACAGGAGCACAGACAGGAGAAAAGGTCTTTAAAGCTACATCAAATCTATATACATCACCAATCTTATACCCATATGCAGAATAGATCATAAAACCGCTCTGAGGCTCGAATGCGGTAATTGTATCGTTAGATTCAACACCAAACTCAATATATCTTATACCTTCATGGGCATTGTACATATAGATCGGGAAAGAAACCTCTTTTTCTCCTTCAAACAGGCTCCTCGAACACTGGATATACTCCGGTATATCCTCTACCTCACCAAAATGTACACAAAGACGAATAAGGAAGTCGTATCCATAAAAATCGGGGGATAGATTTAACCATCCGTGACACTGCCCATATAGACTCCCTGATAGTGTAAAGATAAGTAGAGCCGCTAATAACAGATTATATAGAATGGCCTTAGTCTTAACCATGTTGTCACCTCTATGCTGCAGCCATAATACATGACACAGGCCTCCGCACATATTTTATCAGACTTATTATGACATAATTTATAATCAAAGTCAAGTCAGAGATTTTAACGCACACAAATACTGTGTAATCCAACTGATTAAAATCAAATAAATTACACAGATTCCAAACAGCTAAACCATTATACCTGTTGAGTTAAAAAATTTAACGGATGAGTTCCTGGTCCACAATGGTGCTAACCTTCCTCTTCCCTCTTACTCTTCCTGAGTTTCTGCCAGAACTCTAATCTCTTAATCATCTCTCTCTCGAATCCCCTTTTCACAGGGTGATAATATCTACGCCCTTCTAGTTTCTCCGGTAAGTACTCCTGGTCAACAACAGCATCGGTAAAATCATGAGGATATAGATAACCCTCACCAGCACCAAGCTCCTTCATGAGTCGAGTTGGTGCATTCCTTATCCACATTGGAACAGGTAATGGCCCGTATCTCGACACATCTTCCCTTGCTTCCTCATAGGCAACATAAACGGCATTACTCTTTGGTGCCAGTGCCAGATAAATAACAGCCTGAGCCAGAGCTAGCTTACCCTCGGGTAATCCAATAAACCGAAATGCCTCCATTGCATTCAGAGCAACGGTCAGTGCCTGAGGGTCAGCATTCCCAATATCCTCCGATGCAAACCTTACTAGTCGCCTTGCAATGTATAGAGGATCTTCACCAGCCTCAAGCATCCTTGCAAGCCAGTAAAGGGACGCATCGCAATCTCCACCCCTCATACTCTTATGAAGAGCCGATATTATATTGAAATGCTCGTCACCTTTTTTATCATATAGAAGTGTTTTCCTCTGCAGAGCCTCTTCCAGAATTTCTCTGGTAATATTAACCTCATCTGCCTCAAGAGACTGAACAGCCATCTCAAGGGCATTCAGAGCAACCCTGGCATCACCATACGACAACCTTGCAAGGTATCTCAGGTCATCCTCCGAAACCCTAACCTCCCTTTGCCCAAGCCCCTTTTCCTTATCCTCCAAAGCTCTTTTAATTATTTTTTTTAAATCATCGGAGGAAAGAGGTTGCAGGACATAGACTGTTGAACGAGACAGAAGTGGTGAGTTAACTTCAAAAGACGGGTTCTCAGTGGTTGCTCCAATAAGTATTATTGTACCGTTCTCTACATAAGGAAGAAAAGCATCTTGCTGCAGTTTGTTAAATCTGTGGATCTCATCAACGAAAAGTATAGTTCGCTGGAGGTTGTATTTTCTTCTGGTAATTGCCTCCTCTATAACCTTTTTTATAGCAGGAATACCTGAGGTTACAGCACTAAAGGAAACAAAATGAGACTTTGTCATTCTGGCTATAATTCTGGCAAGGGTTGTTTTTCCTGAGCCAGGAGGGCCCCATAAAATTATGGAGACCAATCTGTCTTCCTCAATCGCCTTTCTGAGTGGAGCTCCCTCGCCTACGAGCTCCTCCTGTCCGACAAAGTCCTCCAGTTTATCAGGTCTCATCCGCTCGGCAAGAGGGGCTGAGCTTTTAAGGTCCAGCTCAAATCTTTTATCAAAAAGCTCTGCCGTTTTTTTATTAAATTTTTTTGAGTTCATTTTTTAAAAGGTCAATAAAAGTGATAGGGGTAGGGTCTACTCCCTGTACAATCGCAAGGTAAAAGCTTATCCAGTCACCGGTATATATGGAGGAGAAAATTCTGCTGAGGATGGATTTTCCTTCTGTCCATATCTCGGAATACTCAACCCCCTTTTTTCCGAGAAGATTCTGAGTTATCTGGATTCTTCTTGTTATTTTCTCGCCCTCGTTTTTATCTCTGATAAATATGGGATGAAAAAGGTTCAGATTGATCTTTCCTTCGCCTGAGAAGGGGACAATTTCATTGTGGTTCATTTCAGGCAGCACATCCCAGCTGGCAAGAACCTTTGAATTTTCATTAAACTGTGTTTTTAATCTGCGGGCTACAACATCGGTGATTCTATTGACCCCGTAAATTAAGGGGATCTTTCCTTTTAGTTTGAGGGCAGCCAGTTTTGCTGGGTTATCCCCGGTTTTTCTCTCAGGTAGGTATCTTTCACGGAGATTGGAGACAACTTCTACCAGCTCCCCATAGTTAAGAGAATCTGTATTCAGGATTTTTTCCAGCAAAACTATTACCGGAATACTTAAAAATCCAACAGCGCAGCGAGGAGGAAATCCAGAAGGAACTTTTATAAGTGGTATTCCCTTTTCCTGGCTTAAGTTTTCTAAAATCCCACCACTGGTAATCGAAACTGCAGGGCAGTTTATTTTTAAAGCCTGTTTAAAAGAGGAAATGGTCTCTTCTGTGTTACCGGAATAACTGACTGCAAGGATAAGAGTTTCATCATCTACAAAAGAAGGTAGATAGTAGTCCCGGTTTACCTCGATCAATATTTTTTTATCAAAAAAAAGTGTTTTCAAGATATCTCCACCAATTGCCGAGCCCCCCAGACCACATACAATCACTTTGTTAATTTTCCTTCCTCTGATGGAAGATGTAACTTCAAATTCTTTTCCCATTTTTATTGCTTTTTTGCACTGCTCGGGAAATTTCTTTAGAATCTCCCTCATCCTGGACTTATCTATATCCTTTATATAACCCGGGTCATCAAGCATTATTTTCCTCTTTCAATATTTTTCTTATTCTCCTTCCCAGTTTGGTCCCGAGATACCTTCTGGTTTGCTGGGAGGTACTGAGTTTGAGAAGGTGAGAGGCCAATTTTTGGGTCTCTTCCCAGCTAAGGTTTCTTATTACCTTTTTTATCTCCAGGATACTGGTAGGAGCAACACTTAGCTCGTCCACTCCTAACCCCAGAAGTACAGCCATACCCAGAGGGTCACTGGCCATTTCTCCGCAAGCTCCCACCCATATATTTTCCCGATGGGCAGCTTTTATTACGTTATCAATAAGGCGCAAAATGGTGGGGTGAAGGGGTTGATAAAGATGTGCTACCTTCTCATTAACTCTGTCTACGGCAAGTGTATACTGGATTAAGTCATTGGTCCCCAGGCTGAAAAAATCCACCTCCTTAGCCAGTACATCTGCCATAATAGCAGCTGAGGGGACTTCGATCATTATTCCAACTTCTATAGGATTGGAGAAAGAAAATCCCTCTTTTTCCAGCTCCTTTTTTACTTCGGATAAAATCTGGTTGGCTTTTTTTACCTCTTCAAGCGAGGAGACCATTGGAAACATCACTTTCACCTTGCCATACCGGGAGGCTTTGAGTATTGCCCGAAGCTGGGTTTTGAAAATTTCCACCAGCTCCAGGGATAATCTGATAGCCCTCCATCCCATAAAGGGATTTATCTCCTTGGGCACAGAAAGAGGAGATAAAAACTTGTCTCCTCCGATATCAAGAGTGCGGATTATAACAGAGTGAGGAGCTACCTTCTCAGCCACAGCTGCGTAGGCTTGAAGTTGCTCTTCCTCCGTGGGGAGTGATGTTCTATTCATATACAGGTATTCTGTGCGATAAAGTCCTATCCCTTCAGCTCCGTTTTTCACCGCAAGGTCAACTTCCTCCGGGCCAGCAATATTTGCTGCCAGTTCAATTTCTCTTCCGTCAAGAGTTTGAGCAGGGAGTGGTTTTAAAGTTTCCAGTGTTTCTCTGTAGGCCAAAAATTTCCTTTTTCTCTCCTCGTATTTTTTTATCTGGGCAGGGGTAGGATTGATGATTACACGTCCTCTATCTCCATCCACAATAATGGTTGTTCCTGGTTTAACTTTCTTTGTTACATCCCTTAATCCAACCACAGCAGGAATCTCCAGAGCTCTTGCCATTATAGCTGTGTGGGAGGTTCTTCCTCCTATATCAGTGGCAAATCCTAAAACTTTTTCTTTGTCCATTGATGCCGTATCAGAGGGGGCAAGATCGTAAGCAACAACGATTATATTCTCCTCCAGGTGAGATAGGCTCAGAATGGGACTTTTTAAGAGATTACGCATGACTCTTTCTGCTACATCTTCAACATCCCGGAAACGCTCTTGCATAAATTCAAGTTGAACAACTTTAAATTTTTCGGGAAAGCTTTTATAGACCTGCCTTAAAGCTGTTTCTGCATTAACTTTTTCCCGTTTTATCTTCTCAATAGTCCCCTTTATAACCAGGGGATCCTCCAGAATGCTCAGGTAGCTCTGGAATATATAGGCCTCTTTTTCGCCAATTTTCTCTTTTACTCTTTCTTTTAATTCCAGAATTTGCTTTTTTGATTCCTCAACCGCCTCTTTAAATCTTTTTATCTCTTTTTCTACCTCTTCTTTTTTTATCCTGTACTCCAGTATGCAGAAATTTTCCTTTTCCAGAATATAAGCTTTCCCGATAGCTATTCCGGGAGAAGCAGGGATTCCTTTTAGCATTGCATCTCCTTTTAGTTTATTATTTTACTTCCGGTTATGTTTAAAATCTCTCCGGCCAGATAAACCGAGCCTGTTATACAGACAACCCCATCCTTCCTGGCTATATATCTTGCTTTTTCTAAAGCTTGTCGGATGTTTTTTTCCTTTAAAGGTTCACTCTTGCAGTACCTTTTTATTTTAGTGTATATTTCATCCAATGACAAGGCTCTGGGATTATTTATCTGTGTGACAATAACCTGACCCGCTAAGGGGCAAAGGGCCTCAGCTATCGCATTTATGTCTTTGCTTTTCAAAACAGCCATAACCAGCACAATGTTCCTGCCGGGATAAAGCTGTTTGAGAAATTTAGCAACAGATCGAGCTGAAGCTCCGTTATGGGCACAATCTACCAGTGTAACAGGTCTGCTGGAGATTATCTGGAGTCTACCCGGCCATCTCACCTTTCTTATTCCCTGCTGTATACTGTGCGGGAATATTTTAAATCCATGCTCCTGAAGAATCTCCACTGCTGCAATTGCTGTTGTGGCATTCCATAATTGATGCTCTCCTGCCAGAGGAAGAAAAAGAGATGGATACTCCTTAAAAAGACCATCAACTTTAAACTTTTGATACTGAGGAGTAGCTTCGATCAAGCTAAATTTAATATCCTTTCCCACCTGGTAAAATTTAACTCCCTGCCTTTTGCAAACATCCTGCAGTATGGGTATCACCTCTTTTTCCTGCCTGGAAATTACAATTTTTGAGCCTGGTTTTATTATCCCTGCCTTTTCTTTTGCAATTGAGGTAAGACTGCTACCCAGCTGCTCGGTATGATCAAAACTGATGGGAGTGATTATTCCTATTAAAGGTTTGATTACATTGGTAGCATCCAGTCTTCCTCCCAAACCTACCTCAATTACTGCTATATCTACTTTTTTTTGATAAAAATAGGTGAAAGCAACAGAGGTGTAAATTTCAAAAAAAGTAGGAGATAGAGGTTCTCCCTCATACCGGGTATTTTCTACAACCTGTTTTATCCTGGCAAGATGAAAGGCAAATTCATCCTCTTTTATAAATTGAGTGCCGATTCTTATCCTTTCCCGGGGAGATATAAGATGAGGCGAGGTATAAAGGCCAACTTTATAACCAGCAGCATCCAGTATGGAGGCAATGATTGCTGCGGTGGACCCTTTTCCTTTTGTTCCTGCAATATGGATGGTTTTTAAAAAAAGATGGGGATTGTTCAGTCTCTCGAGAATAACTCTTATCCTCTCCAGGTTGAAAAGTCTGCGGTTATAGGCTACATCTACCTTCTTCTCATAGTTTATCAAAGAATTAAGGTAATTTAAAGCTTCCCTGTAGGAAAACATTTGCTTAACAGGTTAATTTTTTGAAAATTACTGATAGATGGGAAAACCCTGACATAGTTCTTTTACCTTAACTTTTATTTTATTTCTTATCCTCTGGTTCCCGGGATTATTTAAAATATCACTTATCCAGTGGCCAATGAGTTTCATCTCTTCCTCTTTCATTCCCCGTGTGGTTAGGGCAGGTGTTCCCAGTCTGATTCCAGAAGTTACCGATGGTGGCAGTGGATCAAAGGGAATGCAGTTTTTATTTACCACTATCCCGGCCTCTTCTAAAAGTAGAGCCGCTTTTTTTCCCGTTATTTTTTTTGGGGAAAGGTCCACAAGAATAAGGTGAGTGTCACATCCCCCGGTTACAAGTTTAAACCCTTCCTCCATCAGAATGGCAGCAAGAGAGCGAGAATTGGCGATAATTTGCTGTGCGTAATTTCTGAAGGATAACTCCATCGCTTCTTTAAAGCAGACCGCCTTTGCTGCTATTATGTGTATAAATGGCCCTCCCTGTGTTCCGGGAAAAACAGCCCTGTCGATTTTTTCGGCAAATTTTCTCTTGCAGAGAATAAAACCTCCCCTTGGTCCCCGAAGTGTTTTTTGAGTGGTGGCAGTTACAATATCCGCATAGGGAACAGGGTCAGGGTGAAGTTTTGCTGCAATTAGGCCTATTGGGTGGGCCATATCAGCCATAAGATAGGCGCCCACCTCATCAGCTATTTCTCGCCAGGGCTCAAATTCTATCTTCCTTGGATAGGAACTTGTTCCCACAATTATCAGGCGGGGTTTTTCTTTTTTTGCTATTTTTCTGATTTTCTCAAAGTCAAACCTTTCTGTGTCCCTGGCCAGTCCGTAGTTTGCTATTGTATAAAACTCAAAAGGCAAAGAGCCCTCGTTTCCGTGAGAAAGATGTCCTCCCTGTCTGAGGCTGAAGGAGAGAATCCTATCTTTTGGTCGCAAAAGAGCCTGGTAACAGGCTATATTGGCACCTGTTCCCGAGTGAACCTGCACATTGGCGTGTTCTGCTCCAAATAGTTTCTTTGCTCTCTGGATAGCAATGCTTTCAACCTCATCTGCCCACCTGCAGCCCTGATAGTATCTTTTGCCTGGATATCCCTCTGCATACTTGTTGTTGAATACCGAAGCTTGAGCCTCCAGAACAGCAGGGCTGGCATAATTCTCTGAAGGTATCAGCATCAGAGTGTTCTGCTGTCGCTCAAGTTCTTTCCAAATCAAGTCTTTTATCTGCGGGTCAACCCGGGCTAACAGGTTCTGCTTCATTTACCTTTTCTGCATCATATCTATTTCTTAGTGAAGAAAGTGTCTTATTCCAGTAAAAACCATAGCTATATTGTGGTGGTTGGCCGTTTTGATAACTTCCCTATCCCGGATAGATCCTCCTGGCTGGATGATTGCTGTTATTTTTGCTTTTGCTGCCTCCTCCACTACATCAGGGAAAGGGAAAAACGCATCAGAGGCTAATACTGCCCCTTCACACCTTTTTCCTGCTTTTTTAATAGCTATAAGAGCGGCATCTATTCTACTCATCTGCCCTGCACCAACTCCCACCACCATTTTATCTCTGGCTATCAGGATGGCATTAGATTTGACGAATTTGCATATCTTCCAGGCAAAATTTAAATCTTCTATTTCTTCTTCTGTGGGAGATCTTCTGGTAACAAATTTTAACTTATTTTCCTGGTGGTTTTCTCTATCCTCATCTTGAACCAGCACTCCACCCTTAACCCTTCTTATGTCAAGGATTCTATTTTTTTTTCGGGTTTTGGTTCTCAGGATTATTAATTTCTTACCCCAGAGCTGTTTTTCTTTAAGTATTTTAAGAGCCTCGGGGGTATAATCCGGAGCAACTATTCCTTCTACGAAGTTTTCTGGACTGGCAATCTCACTGGCAGCTTCAACATCAACTTTCCTGTTTAAACCCACGATACTCCCAAAGGCAGAAACAGGATCTCCCTGGAAGGCTCTCTGGCAGGCCTGTGCCAGAGTATTTGCCTCTGCTGCCCCACAGGGATTGTTGTGTTTTATCACCACACAAAAAGGTGCCTCCATCTCACCCGCAATGTTCAAAGCAGCCTGGAAGTCAAGTATATTATTAAAGGATAACTCCTTTCCTCCCAGCTTCTCTGCCAGCGGAAGAGTTCCTTCCGGTGCATTCCATTCCCGATAAAAAGCTGCTTTTTGATGTGGATTTTCTCCGTAACGAAGATCCATCACTTTCTCAAAGGCCAGGGTAAAGGTGAGGGGAAATTTAATCTCCAGCTTCCCTGCCAGGTACTCTGATATCACACTATCATAAAAACTGGTAGTCTGAAAAGCTTTAAGGGCAAGATGGAAGCAGGTTTTTTCAGATAACCATCCTTTCCCCTGGCGCAGCTCCTCAAGAACCTGAGGGTACTGCTCGGGAGAAGATATAGCTGCAACACTTTTGAAATTTTTAGCTGCGGACCTTAAGATGCAGACACCACCTATATCTATGTTCTCCAGAGCATCATCAAGTGAGATTTTATCCTCTTTTATTATGCGGGTAAAGGGGTAAAGATTTATCACTACCATGTCAATAGGTTTTATTCCCCTATTTTTTATCTCATTCATTTGTTCAGGATTATCTCTCAAAGCCAGAAGGCCAGCGTGTATCTTTGGATGCAGGGTTTTTACTCTTCCGCTTAGCATCTCTTCTGCTCCAGTATACTGAGAAACTTCCAGAGCCTGAATATCTGCCTGCTTTAACAGCTTAGCGGTTCCTCCAGTTGAGAGTATTTCTATTCCTAAACTGGAAAGTTCTCTGGCAAAATCAACCACCCCTGTTTTATTCCACACACTTATTAAGGCTCTTTTAATCTGAGGCAATTTTTTCCCCTTTTATTTAAGTTTTTTATGGTGCACTAAAGTATACTATATTGTTCTTTACCAGTCAAGAAGAAACAGGCTAAACTTGTTTCTTGGCAAAAAATTTCTTATTAATATAATTTATCCTGCGGGTGAGGTGAATAAATGTTGGTAGTTCTGATAGGACTGGGGGTGCTGATTGGCATTATGGGATGGATTTACTGGCCGGAGATTATTGGAGCTGGCTGGAGTCCTACTCCCATGGAAAATGTAAGAAAAATGTTGAAAATGGCCGGGGTAGGAAAAGATGATGTGGTCTACGATCTTGGATGTGGAGATGGTAGAATAATAATAGCCGCAGCTGGTGAATTTGGTGCCAGAGCAGTAGGGATAGAAGCGGATCCTTTGCGTTTTTTACTCTCCTTTGTCCGGATAAAAGTGTCTGGACTGGGAAGTAAAGTTAAGGTTATCTGGGGGAACTTCTTTCACCATAATCTGAGTGATGCTACTGTGGTAACTGTTTTCCTTTCCAATGAGGCGAATGATAAACTTAGAGCCAAGCTGAAAAAGGAGCTTTCCCCTGGCACCCGTGTAATCTCCTATTACTGGATTTTCTCTGGATGGAAAGCAGTTAAGGCTGATTTTTCCTCTCACCTTTATATGTATCAAATTTAAGAAGTTTTAAAGAGGAATACTGGATTTATTTTATTGGATGACAGAGGGATTCACAAGTGCCTTTCGGTTTATTTCTTTGCCCTCTAAAATACTAAGTGCCATCTCTGCAGCAGCTATGCCCATTCTTGTAAGTGATTCGGTGGTAGCTCCACCAATATGAGGTGTAACTACCAAATTTTGGGTTTGCTTCCAGAGAGGATTTTCCAGTGGAGGGGGTTCTTTCTCGAAAGTATCAAGGGCAGCACCTTTTATCCATCCTTCTTTGAGGGCATGAATTAGGGCCTTTTCATCAACAATTCCCCCCCGAGCAGTATTAATTAAATAAGCAGTGGATTTCATCATCCTTAGCTCATTTTCTCCAATAAGATGGTAAGTTTCTTCTGTAAGGGGACAATGAATGCTGACAATATCAGCTTTGCTTAATAATTCAGGCAATGAATCCATACGCCTGACTTTTTTGGGAAAATCCTTATCTAAGATATATGGGTCATACGCAAACATATCCATTTCTAAAGGAGCAAGCAGTTCACTAACTCTCCGGGCAATTCTTCCCATTCCTATCAAGCCAAGAGATTTGTGATACAGCTCTTTTCCTTCATACCTGACCTTATCCCAGTTTCCTGCCCTTAAACGACGGTCAAGGTGAACAAGGTCTTTAACCACAGCAAAAATTAACCCTACAGTATGCTCAGCTACTGATTGAAAGTTAGCTTCGGGGGTGATTAATACTGGCAGACCCAACTCTGTTGCAGCAGAAATATCAATATTATCAACTCCTATTCCATGTTTAACGACAACCTTTAGCTTTGGTGAGGCAGCCAGGACCTCTCGATTAATTTTTCCCATCCGGACGATAAGTGCATCAATTTCTTGTTCATTGGCAGCTTTAGCTATTTTTTCCGGAGGAGAATAAGGAGGTATCGTAATTACCTCTGCTTTAGCTTTTAGTAAGTTCATCGCCTCAGAGCACAGAGGAGGTCCTGTTACCAGTATTTTCCAGGTACCACCTTGAGGAGAACTCATGGCAGTTTCTCCGATTTTGATAAAATTCCTTTTTTATGGAGGGTCGGTTCTAACCACTCTGGATAAAGGATACCTTTCTCAATACCATCCAGACGTTTTTTTTCTATTTCCTGGCGCTGGCTGGCAAACATAATTGCATCATCTACTTGGTTTTGGGGGACAACAACAACTCCATCTCCATTTCCCAGGATTATATCTCCTGGTTGAACAGAGATGCCGCCACAAGAGATGGGAAAATTTACAATACCTGGCCCTTCCTTACCTCCACCACAGGGATTGATTCCCCGGCAAAAGACAGGTAAGCCCAACTCCTGAATTTCTAATGCATCACGAACAGCTCCATCAATTACCACACCTGCTAATTTTTTCTGCAAAGCAACTTTTGTGGTTATAGCTCCCCACAGAGCATTGTTTAGATTCCCGTGAGCGTTAATGACCAGAACGTCTCCAGCCTCAGCCAGCTTCAAAGCTACATGAATCATTAAATTATCCCCTACTCTAACCTCCACAGTTATTGCAGGACCACACAGCTTGCTACGAGAGTCAAGAGGCTTAATACCTGCATCCATTACTCCCCTTCTTCCAATAGCATCTGCCACTATAGCAACAGGAAAGGCACTAATAGCTTTAATCTTTTCAAGAGGAGGTCTTTTAATTTCGGTAACAAACCCAAATCCCTGTTTTCCAATAAATTCTGCTGTCATATTTTCACCTTTTCTGTTTTTCTAAATTTAATGAGCAGAAACTGGAATTTCATACTCGGGATTTTGTTCTAATTTTTGAAGATCTTCCCACAAGGTGCAAGGTACGGGAATACCCTGGCATTTTCTCCTGTTTTCTTCTTCAAACTCCAGCTCGCCCGGGATATATATTTTTGAACTACCTCTGGCAAGATTGCTTGTTTTAATTTGCTCGATAAAGCTATCCATTCTCATTTTGAAGTCTTTAACCTCCATAAAAGCCGAAACATCAATGGCTGCAGTGAAGTGACATACTCCCTGGGATTCGTTTAGATTTGCATATAAAGAGTTAACCTGACCGTTAGATTTACCTCCTGCTAACACTCCTGAAAGTATATCCATCACAAGGGCTAAACCATAACCTTTATATCCCCCTATTGGAAGAACAAAGCCCTTTAGAGCCTCTATGGGGTCAGTGGTTGCCTCTCCTTTTTCATTGATTGCCCATTCTTTGGGAATCTTTTTATTCTCCTGTGCGGCAAGCCGTATTTTTCCTCGCGCAACAACGCTCATTGCCATATCTAAAACAAAAGGAGGATATTCCCCTGTGGGAACTGCAATGGATAAGGGGTTGTTTCCGATTTTCCGTGATACACCTCCCCAGGGAGCCATAGTTGGAAAAGCATTTGTAGAGCAGATGCCTATCATATCATGCATTAAAGCCATCATCGGATAATAAGCTGCCATCCCAAAGTGGTTGCTATTTCTAACAGTGACGAACCCCACTCCTACCTTTTTTGCCTTTTCAATAGCTTCTTTCATCGCCATATAGGTTACAATTTGACCAAAACCGTTATCACCGTCAATAAGAGCAAAACCTTCTCCCTCACGCACTTTTTTTATTTCAGGTCTTCCCTTGATCAAACCCAGCTTTAATCTCTTGATGTAGATAGGCAATCGGGTTATACCGTGAGATTCAACTCCTCGAAGATCGGCACGCACCAGTACATCAGCAATAATATTTGCGTGATTATAAGAAAGGCCGCAGTTTTTAAGTATATTCACCGATAATTTTTTTAAGTCCTCTGCCGGTACCAGAATTCTGGATTTCATATAATCAAACCTCCAGTACTCCACCTTCCCAAAGCAGTCACTTTCTATTTTCCTCAGGAATAACGACCCAATCGTCCGGGTCAACCCATATGAAAACTCTATCTCCTCTATTAAATCTCTTTTGTGGTTCACTTCTAACACGAATCTCTTCACCTGCAACCAGAATCTTATACTCCATGTAGTCTCCCATGAAAAGACCAATCGAGACCTTTCCTTCCATTACGTTTTTGTCCTGTGGGGGTCGTTGCTTGGATATGCCTATATTTACATCCTTAACGCATAGCTTGACCTTTTCTCCTTCACCAATATTTGGCGGAACATTACACTCTACCTCATACAATTGATCTCCTATTTTTATCTCTGCCACTCGATGTCCAGATTTTGCAATTTGTCTTGTAACCTGCCCGGAGAATAGCTTGCTCTGTCCGATAAATTGTGCCACAAATTCATTTTGTGGGTTTAGGTAAACTCTTTGAGGTGAGTCCATTTGTACAATTTTACCCTCATTCATAACAGCAACCCTGTCGGATATTGCCATAGCCTCTGCCTGGTCATGCGTCACGTATATTGCAGTGATCTCAAATTTCTTTTGAAGTTCAACTATCTCCATTCTCATTGACTCTCTCAATTTTGCATCCAGGTTACTCAAAGGCTCATCCAGCAGTAGCAGTACAGGATTATATACTAATGATCTGGCTAATGCTACTCTTTGTTGTTGACCTCCACTTAAGAGGGTGGCATACCGTTGCTCCAGCTCCTCAAGGCCAATTAATTTCAGTACATCTCTAACCTTTTTTTCAATTTCTTGTCTGGGCATCTTCTTTTCTACCAATGGATAGGCAATATTCTGGAAAACAGTCATATGAGGCCAGATAGCGTAAGATTGAAAAACCATTCCTAATTCTCTTTTCTCAGGAGGGACGAATATTTTTTTCTCGGTAGAAGATACCAGTTTATCTCCTATGTAAATCTCTCCCTGATCAGGCCTTTCTAATCCGGCTATACATCTTAGGGTGGTTGTTTTGCCACATCCACTGGGACCGAGCAATGTGAGTATCTCCCCCTTTTTGACCTCAAATGAGACATTGTCTACGGCAATAACTGAGTCAAATTTTTTAGTAAGTCTTTGAACTTTGACAAATGCCATTCTTTACCTCTCCCTCTATAGTTATTTGTAATTAAACTATTTTATTATGAACAGGTGTTCAACTGCCACCTGAGGGTTCTACCGGATCCTTGCGACAAACTGCTCTTTAGTAATTAAGCGAAGGATAATTATACCTATGAAAATTAATATTGTCTGAACAGTCGCCAGAGCAGCTGTAGCCGGGAAATCTCCATCTCTTAAAAGCTGAAATATCTGAACCGATACCACTTCGGTGCCAGGAAACCACAACAAGATTGCTGTTGAAAGTTCACGCATAAAAAGAATATAAAGAAGAAGCGCCGCTGCGGCAAAACCGGGCTTAAGCAAAGGTATGAGTATTCTGCGGACTGTCCTGAACCATGATGCCCCGCACACCCAGGATGATTCCTCGTGTTCCTTTCCTAAGGAAAGTAAAGAACTTGAAAGCGAACGGACGCCGTAGGGTATATAACGAGTAATGAAGGCTATCATAATAATCCATATGGTTCCGTAGATAGCGATAGGAACGCGAATCCATGCCCACAGCAGTCCAACTCCTATAACCATTCCCGGTATTGCGATAGGCAACATGGATAGATAATCAAAAACTCCCCGGCCTTTTACTTTGGTCCTGTTAATCAAGTAGGAGGTAAGCATTGCTAATAGGAGACAGATAAAGACCCCCACAGTAGCAAGAAAAAGGCTATTTATTATCGATCTTACTGAGGCTTCCTGTTCAAAAAGGACATATTTAAAATGCTCTAATGTCAATAGGCGAAAATTTATTATACCAGCCCAGTACCTATGGAATGATACCAGTATTAATGCAAAATAAGGCATAACTAACCCAACAAAAAGATATATCAAATTAAAGGCAAATGTAACATATCTCCACTTTCCAAGATCAATTAATCTGGGTCGGTAAGCCTTTCCTGTTACCGTGGTAAATTCCTTCTTGGCTATCATCCTCCGTTGTATAAATACACCTGTTGCAGTTATGCCCAAAAGGAGTGCTCCAAATGTTGCCGCAGAATTATAATCCTGAGGATAAAATGCGAGGAATCGTTGAATTTGGGTTGTTAAAACAAATTCTCCTCTGGGGGCCATTAAAGTGGCAGGGACTCCGAACTGACCAGCGGTATGCACAAATATTGTTAGAATGCCCGAGAGTATAGCTGGAAGAGCCAGAGGTAGAGTTATGCGAACTGCGCATTTAAAATTGTTTGAGCCAGAAATTCTTGCAGCCTCCTCAAGGGAAGGATCCATTGCCTTGAAGGAACCTAAGACAAACAGGTACATATAAGGGATATAATACAAACTGAGCACAAAAATAGTCCCACCTAATGTGGCAATATCGAACGGCGGTTTCTTAATAAATGGCACAAATTTGACCAGAGCATGATTAATAATACCCATTCTTTTGTCTAAAAGCATCATCCATGCTATTGCAGCAACAAACGGTGAAAGTAAAAAAGGCAACACATTCAATACTTCAAGTTGTTCTCTGAATGGTGTATTTGTTCTCGTAGTGATCCAGGCAAGGAATATCCCTATGGGAGATGCAATTAGCGTCACTCCACTCATTATTATGAAAGTGTTCTTGAGGATCTTCAGAATATTGTGTGAGGTAAAGGCTTTAATATAGTTTCCAATTGTAAAATTTGCGGGGTTTCCCGGAGGTGCTGTCCGAAAACTTCCCCATAGAAGTGCTCCAATTGGATATATAACAAGAAAACCCACAATTAACCCCGCTGCTACCATGAGAATAATTGGCCAACTTAACCTTCTTTCCTGTCTCTTATACACATCTCCGAGCCCACGAGACTAGGCATGATCTCGTATGCCGTCTTCTGCTTGAA
>CBFDTW010000029.1:0-16027 GCA_965613085.1 uncultured bacterium
TTCAAGCAGAAGACGGCATACGAGATCATGCCTAGTCTCGTGGGCTCGGAGATGTGTATAAGAGACAGATTATAAGAGCTGCCCCCATCACTCTGGCAAGTTGAAGGTGTGCAAGTCCGGTAAATCCAGCACCAATTATCAGAACAGTATCTCCCGGCTGGAGATTGGCCTTTTTAAGCCCCCTCATACAGCAACCTATTGGTTCAATCAAGCTTCCTTCCTCAAAGGAAACATTGTCAGGTAACTTGATTATACCCCCATTTTCTACATTAATCCTTGGAATCCTTATATACTCAGCAAAACCTGCCGGATCCAGGTCAGTCTGCCGATAGGTGGGACACATTGTATAACTGCCCCTTCGACACCAGTGGCAGACAAAACAGGGAACATGGTGATTGACATATATCCTGTCTCCCCGGCTGAATCCTCTCACCCCTTCTCCTACCTTCTCAATCACTCCAGTTACCTCATGGCCAAAGAAATGAGTCTTCTTTGTCTTTCTGTACCAGTCCAGAATATCACTTCCGCATATCCCGCACACCTTTGTTTTCATTAAAATCTCCCCCGGTCCAATCTCGGGCACGGGAATATCAACTATCCTTACATCCTGAGCGCTGTAATACTCTGCTACTTTCATAGTTATTTATCTATCTATAACTTAAAAATTTCAGAACTTCTACAGGGAAAGGGTCAGGTATGCCAAAAAGTCTCAATGTTTTTGTCGCTCCTTCTATTGCTGTATTTTTCAGAATACTTTCCCTTTTTGTCATCCTTTTGACCTTAATTGATTCTGCTGGAAAAATAGCCAAGATATTTACATTTTTATGCTTTTGTTCACCCTTAACAATACGCAACCTCTCCTCATATAGTTTGTATCTATTTTTATACACCCGGCAAAAATTCTCACCATATTTTTTTATCCCTGGCTCTATCAGGAACCGGTCAAAAATTTTCTCAAATGAGCCAGGTTTGTAATTTTTAGGCCTTGTCAAAACCACCAGAATATCCGTGCATCCTGCCTCAATAGCTTCCTTGACAGGAATGGGGCAGGATATGCCCCCATCAAGATACCAGGTACCCTGAATATTTACAGGAATATCATAGACAAAGGGCATAGCTGCAGTTGCCTTAAGAAGAGCCAGAATATCAACATTTCTTTGTTTGTTTTTAAACATCACAGCTTTTCCTGTAGAGACACAGGTTAATCCAATGTTAAGGGTGGTGGAGGAATCAAGGAGCTTTTTAAAATTAAGTGGTTTTACTTTTACAATAATATTCATTAAAAAGTCTATATCCACTATCTTCCTGAAGCGGAAAAAATTAATGAAACCCCTGTTATTAATATCCTGGTAATAAATTGTAGTACCATATGCTGCTTGTCCGGAAAGAAAATAGGCTCCATTTAATGCCCCGGCGGAAACTCCATAAATCTCATCAAATCCTTCTGTGTATCCCAGCTCCTCCAGGGCACAACAAACTCCTGCACCAAATACCCCCCGCATTCCACCTCCCTGGAGTATAAGAGCTGTCTTTAAATTAGAATTTCTTCTTTCCTTTTTTTCCTGGCATCTCCTTTTGATATTCTCCAGTGCCTGGAGGGGGTTCACTCCTCCGTAATCTCCTGAAGATAGAACCTGCTTGATATCTGAAGAGTTTAACTCTCCCACTGTAGACTCTCCAGTTACTCGAAAATTTTACAAACCAGTCAACATAGAACCTCAAATGTTGAACGTGTTTTAACTGACAGACGACCAACCCTGTTCCGTAGACCTGCCTTCATCACCTGCGCCTTACCCTTGCTCATTTTTCAATAACCCTCACCCCACCCATATATGACCAGAGAACCTCTGGAATGTGCACCTTTCCCTGCTCATCCTGAAAATTTTCCAGTATGGCTACCACACACCTTCCCACAGCGAGCCCTGAACCATTAAGGGTATGGACATATCTGGTCTTACCTGTGGCCTCTTCTCTGTATCTTATGGATGCCCTGCGAGACTGGTAGTCTTCAAAATTTGAGCAGGTAGATATCTCCAGCCATCTCTGTTGACTGGGAAGCCACACCTCGATATCATAACCAAGGGCAGCTGCAAAACCCAGCTCCTCGCCACACAGCTTCACCACCCTGTAGGGGAGATTGAGTTTTTGCAGAACTTCCTCTGCATCCTGAAGGAGTTTTTCCAGCTCCTCGTAAGAAGTCTGGGGAGTGGTAAATTTGACAAGCTCCACTTTATTAAATTGATGAACCCTTATCATTCCCTGAATTTTCTTGCCATAAGCACCAGCTTCCCGACGGAAACAGGGGGTATAAGCAGTATAATAGATAGGGAGCTGCTTTTCCTCCAGGATTTGTTCTCTGTGAAGATTGGTAACCGGTACCTCAGCAGTAGGAACAAGATAATAATCGTCCTTCTCGCATTTATAAAGTTCCTCTCTAAATTTGGGAAGTTGTGCTGTACCGGTGGTAGCAGATGTATTGGTCATAAAGGGGGGAAGTACCTCTTCATACCCCTGCTGAATGTGTAGATCCAGCATAAAATTGATCAGAGCTCTTTCCAGCCTTGCTCCCAATCCTCTGCAAACTACAAAGCCACTTCCTGCTATCCTGGCAGCTGATTTAAAATCAAGAATTTTTAACTCCTCGCCAATTCTTTGATGATCTTTAACAGGAAAATTAAGGTCGGGGATTTTTCCCCATCTTCTCACTTCCCGATTTTCACCAACGGGAACTTCAGGATGAAGCTTATTAGGCAAATTAAGAAGAAAATCAGTTACCTTGCTTTCGTATTCTCTTTTTCTTTTCTCCAGCTTTTTTATCCTGTTTGCAAGTTTTTGCATTTCGTTAATTAAATCGGTAGCATCTTTTCCTTCTTTTTTAAGCTTGCCTATCTGTTTTGATTTTTTATTTTGAAGATACTTTAATTCGTCGAGCTCCTTAGTGCACCTTCTCCGCTCCTCATCCCAGTGAAGAAAAGTATCAAGATTGGCTTTTATTCCCCGTTTGGTTAAAGATTCCCTCATAACCTCTATATTTTCCCTTAACCACTTACTACTTAACATTAAGAGTCTCCTTTTTTATGGTGTAAGTTCTGAAACTTATTCATTTATAATCGGAGGGAAGATACTCAAGTGGATCCATTGGTTTGCCATCTTTTGCTCTTCTCACCTCAAAGTGCAGCATGGCCTCTTCGGCGGTACCGCTCTTGCCTATTCTGGCAATAGGCTGTCCCTTTTCCACCAGATCACCCTTTTTTACAAGATTTACTGAATTGTACATATAGCAGGTATAAAGCCCCAGCTCTTGATGCTCAATTATTATCGTCCAGCCATAGTTTCTCAGCAGGC
Source organism: uncultured bacterium (assembly GCA_965613085.1). Classification (GTDB taxonomy): domain Bacteria; phylum Aerophobota; class Aerophobia; order Aerophobales; family B3-G15; genus CBFDTW01. The sequence goes on from CBFDTW010000029.1 coordinate 3,346, forward strand.
CACTGTAGTAAACTTTACCCTTTGCAGGAGCAACAACACTGGTTCCTTCAGGGGCAAGGATATCAATCCCAAAATCTCTCCTTCTGTATGATACTGCCTTTCCCTCAAGGGGCCAGATTAAAAACCCTTTTCCTTTTACTGTTTCACCAAAAGTAGGAGAGGGTTGGATTTTATCCTCTTCTGGTGGAGTTGAAGTGGCATCTTTTTTCCCAGCAGCAATGATCTCTTTGGGAATGTCAATTTTTTTAACCTTGCTTGCACCGGGAATAAATAATCTTTGCCCTGGCATTATATGATTGGGGTCTTGCAGACGGTTGAGGGAGATAACCTTCTCCATGCTAACTCCATAAGTTTTACAGATACGCCATAGCGTCTCATATCTTTTAACCGGGTGGTAGATACCCTTAACTTTTATGGGAATGATTAACTTCTGGCGGGGATAAATCCTATCACTGCGAAGATTATTTTTTTTCTTTATTTCATTAACTGAAACACCATATCGTTTACTTATATTCCACAGGTTCTCACCTTTCTGGACAATATGGTATCTATAGTAGACAAGGATTGCTGCTTTTAAAGATGGACAAAAGAAGCTAATCCAGACTAAGATGAAAAAAATCAGCCCGCACCTTGCAATAAGTTTGGCTCTTTTCTTTCCTCTCACCTTGCGCACCATTTACAAAACGGAGTATACAGATAAGCTGGTCGGGATGGGGGGATTTGAACCCCCGACCTCCTCGTCCCGAACGAGGCGCGCTAAACCAGGCTGCGCTACATCCCGCTAAATATTCTGCTTACACCCAATATGCCAAGGGTGGTAAAAAGCACAACAATTCCAGCAAGACAAACACCTATAAAAATCGCTGGAAAAGAATATTTCACCGGAATGGACAAAAGAAAGCTAACCAGACTCCCCGTCCAGGCTCCGGTAACAGGCAGGGGTATTGCCACCAGAATTACAATCCCCACAATCCCATACCTGCAGATAATTTTCTTTTTCCCCTGAAATTTTTTCTCCATCTTATTAAAAATTCTACCCCACCACCTGTATTTTTCTGCTATTTTGGATAGATATCTAAGGCCTATAAGAAGAGGTAAAACAGGGATAACATTTCCTGCAATGCTAACTGCATAAGCACTCAGGGGAGGTATCCCCAGAGAAATACCCAGGGGAAGCCCTCCTCTTAACTCAGCTACAGGAAGCATACTTATTAAAAATGTAAGAAGATAAGGAGAAAAGCTATTCAATTTTTTCCTCCCAGCCATATTGGCCAATTAAAGGAACAAATACACATCTTTCCACACCTTTGCTTGAAATCTTTCCATCTTTTTTCTTTACCACCATTAGCTCCTGAGAATAAGCATTCCCTACAGGTATGACCATTATTCCTTCTTCAGCAAGCTGCTGGATTAAAGGAGGAGGAATATCCTTTGCTCCAGCGGTAACCAGTATCCGATCATAAGGAGCGTACTGCTCAAGACCAACAGTGCCATTACCAACAAAAATCTTAACATTATCATAACCCATTTTCTTTAAGAGCTTTTTTGCTTTCTCAGCAAGTGAAGGTATTCTTTCCACACTGTAAACCTGCCAGCCTAAAAGGGCAAGAATAGCTGTTTGATAACCAGAACCGGTACCAATTTCCAGAATTTTCTCTTCTCCCCTCAGGTTGAGGCATTGAGTCATCAGGGCAGCCATGTAAGGCTGAGAGATAGTTTGACCTTCACCAATGGAAAGAGGAAAATCTTTATAAGCATCCTCCCGTAGAGAGGAAGGAACAAATTTTTCTCTCTCCACGCGAAGAAAAGCATCTAAAACTCTTCTATCATTAATTCCCCTTGGGATGAGTTGTCTTTTTACCATTTCCTCTCGCAACTTCTTGTAATCCACTTCCCCTCCCCCTCTTGTTTTTAATTTTAACATAAAAGCGGTAGGTGTCAAAAAAAGGGCCCTGTTCTCTGAAAATTTCAGGGTAAAAAATAAAACTTACAAAGTTTTGTTACAAAGTGAAGGAAAGTATCTCCTCGAATAAGGAACGCACTCAAGCTGTCCAAGAAAACCTTTCAGGAAACCGGAGGGAGAGAAGTTAACTGCAAAGCTCTCCTATTAGTCTCAGATAATCTTTAAGATGGCGGGTAATAAGGAACTTATCTTTAACAATTCTCCTGCCAGCTTTTCCCATTTCTCGAGCCCGAGAAGGATTTTTTAAAAGATACTCAACCTTATCTGCTGCTTCCTCAACTGAGTTCACCAGAAATCCATTTTCACCCTCTTTTATCTGTAACTTTATCCCCCCAACATTAGCTCCCACTACAGGGCGAGCCTTCCACAAAGCTTCTGTAACTGTTAATCCAAATCCCTCTCTCAGCGATTTTTGAATTACAACCTCAGCACCTCTTTGCAGAGCATTTATCTCAAAAAAGCTATCCGGGGAAAGATTCAAAATATGAATATCAGAATCACCCTTTGCTTCTTTTTCTACCCGGGCAAGAACCCGGGGGGCTTCCGGGTCATCTTTTGCCTTTCCTCCTGCCAGAATCAATCGACAATCCACTTTTTTCTTTACCATCCGATAAACTTTCACCACCCCTACAGGGTCCTTGAAATAATCAAAGCGGGAGACCTGGAGCAGAAGGGGTTTATCACGGGGAATTTTTAACCTTCTAAATACACTTTTTATCTGGTAAGATGTAAGTTCTCTATTTTTTTCACTGAAAGGGTCTATAGAGGGATGGATTATATAACAGGCTAAAGGCAAAGGTTGAACAAATTCCTCCATGGAAAATATGGCAGCGTCGTATCCTTCAATATAAGAGGAGAGAAAATTCCACACCCTTTTATCCGGGTTGGAAAGGTCTATATGACATCTCCAGATCCATCTGTTACCCTTTTTAGCCTTAATCAAGGCTGCAGGTTGAGGGTCATGGATAACCACAACATCGGAGGAAAGATTGATCCTTCTGATGTTCTCCTCGTTTACCCTCCTGTATTCATCCAGCATATCCTGACTTATATTCTTTTTATTCTTTAAAATAAGACCCTGCAGCAGATTATGGAAGAGCTTGGTTGTGCGGAAAAACTTTTCTGTGCCCTGAATAACCTCCCACCTGCAATTTATACCTACAAGGTTAAACAAAGGCACAAGGGACCGCAAAATCTCTGCCACTCCTCCACCTTTAAGCGTTGAGTTAACATGCACTACGGAAATTCCCTTAATTTTATCTGCCTCTGCAAGTATTTCCTCAATTTCCCTCAAGCCAACAATCCTCTCGTACCTTGATAGTTTAGAAAGTGCCATATTTTATCCTTTAATTGACCCTGCCAGAATTCCTCGCACAAAATACCTCTGCAGACTAAAAAAAACACCAAGGGAAGGAATTATAGAGATAAATACCGCTGCAGTAAGAAGCTCCCAATCCTGACCATACGAGCCAACAAGACTGCTTATCCGGACAGTAACAGGAGCAACATCCAGCGTTCCTCCCAGATAGATAAGTGCAACCAGAAGGTCATTCCATACCCATAAGAATTGAAAAATAGTAAGAGAGGCAACGATAGGTACAGAAAGGGGCAAGATAATACGCAAAAAGATATAAAACAGGGATGCCCCATCTATACAGGCAGAATCAATAAGCTCTTTTGGAAGTTCTGAGATAAAATTATGAAGCATATATATGGCAAGAGGAAGTCCATAGCCAGCATGGGCTAACCAGATTCCGGGAAAGGTACCGGCAAGTCCTGTTTTGTTAAAAATCTGCAAAATTGGGATAAAGGTCATCTGCAGGGGAACTACCAGAAGCGCTATCATAATCATAAAAATAGTGGTGCGACCAAAAAATCTCATCCAGGCAAGAGCATAAGCTGCAAATAGCGCTATTCCCAGAGGTATTACAGTAGAAGGAATGGTGATGATAAAGCTGTTTAAAAAAGCTCTTCCTATACCCATGCGGCTCAAAACCACCTGGTAATTTCTCAAAGTAAAACGGACCTGAGAAAATATATTTTCAAACACTGTCCACCACCCACTATTTGCCACATCCTGGGCTAATCTAAAGGATGTCACCAGTACGCCAACTGTTGGAACAAGCCACAAAAAGGCAATGAAGATAACTGTGGTATGCAGAAGCAGACGGGATAAAATTTTCCCTCTTCTCCCTTTCATCATAACTTCCCTCTTTTAAACCGGCGAAGGTTAAGCAACATCATGGGAAAAATAAGGAGTAGCAATACTACAGCAATGGCACTTGATCTACCAAAGTTTCTAAACTGAAACATTTCCTTATACATCCTGTTGGCAATGACTTCGGTACCAAAGTTACCGTTGGTCATGACATACACAATATCAAAAACTTTGAGCACAAAAACCACCATGGTAGTTACAAGTACAATGATAGTTGGTGTAAGCAAAGGTATGATAATCTTCCAAAAAATTTTCCATTCTCCGGCTCCATCCATCCGGGCTGCTTCTAAAAACTGTCTGGGAATACTCTTATATGAGGCCGACAATACCACCATACAGAACCCTGTCCATACCCATACTCCAACAGCTATAAGACACAGGTTATTAACCCAGGGCCTCTGGATCAACCAGGCTACCGGAGGAAGATGAAATACCTCACACAAAGCATTGAGAACGCCAATCTGGGAAGCTCCAGCGGGTCTGTAAGCGTAAATAAACTTCCATATAACACTGGCACTCACAAAAGAGATAGCCATGGGCATAAAGATAACAGACTTAACAACAACTTCATATTTTACCCTGTCAAAAAGAACAGCAAAAATAAGTCCAAGGAATACAGTTGTTGTGGTAAAAACTGCTACCCAGAGAATATTATTCCGGAATGCTGTTAACATAACCCGGTTAGTGAAAGCGTAGATATAATTAGCTCCTCCCACAAAACTGGTAGAACTTTTATCAAAAAAAGAAAGATAAAATGTACGAAGAGAAGGATAAATTAAGAAAAAACCCAATATGGCTAAGGCTGGAAAAAGGTATAACCAGGGAGTTAGCTTTTTACCCACATTTTCTCCCTTTTTATAAGAGCCGGACCTGTGACTTTTTAACCGGTCACAAATCCGGCTTCAGATTTATCCCTTATAAGCCTCAACAGCTACCTCTTCAATCCTTTCCAGAACGGAGTCAAGCTCCTCACCACCTACATAGTCAAGTACACCGCTCCAGAAAGAACCAGAACCCACAGCAGCAGGCATTAGATCAGAGCCGTCAAACCTGAACGTCTCGGCGCTGGCTAATATTCTGGCAGCCTTCCTGGTAAGATCATCCGGATAGGCATTGGGATTTACCCTTCTATTAGCCGAAAGTTTTCCCAGCTGGGCAACCCAGATCTCCTGAGCACCTGCAGTTGCCAGATAGCGCATAAGAGCTCTTGCCTCCGGAGTATCATTGAACATGGCGAACATATCGGCGGCTCCCAGAGCAGGGATCCCATACTGTGGCTCAATAGGTGGAAAAGGAAAGAAGCTGAAATCTCTACCCGGTACAAGGTCAGGATTATATTTGAGGATAAAACTTTTGATAAAGGTAGCCTGTTTGTGCATGTAAGCTCGGGGTGGTGTGGTAAAAAGAGCATTGGGAGCTTCACCAAAATTGGTGGTAAGTGCGGTTTCCGGACCTCCATAAACATATTTTTCATTTCGAGCAATCTGACCAAAAAGTTGCCAGGCACGTTTCACCACCGGATCTGTCCAGGATATCTCATGATTTACCCATTTATCATAAACCTCCGGAGGTGCGATTCGGAGCATAATATCTTCAATCCAGTCAGTTCCAGGCCATCCACTGGCAGCACCTGATTCAAGACCAATAGACCAGGGAGAGGCACCCTGAGCAACAATTTTGTCAGAAAGAGCAATTAGTTCATCCCAGCTTTGAGGCACTGTGTATCCTGCATCAGCAAATGCTTTGGGACTGTACCAGACCAGACTCTTGAGATCTGCTGAGATGAAAATAGCATACAAAACCCCCTTGAAGCTTCCAAGATCAATCCATGTTTTAGCATATTCATTCCGCAATTTGCCAATATCCATGACCTTACTGAGATCCACCAGTGCTTTTACCCTGGCAAATTCCTGCATCTGCCCGGGGTTAGGCAAAACGGAAATATCCGGGGGATTACCAGCCGCCACCCGGGTGGTAAGTACTGCTGGAAGGTCACGTGTACCGGTAAATTCTACCTTTATTCCGGTTGCTGCCTCAAAAGGTTCCAGGGTTTTCATAAAAGCATCTCTCTCACCACCTCCCCATACACCAAGCACAGTTACAGTTTTTCCAGCAAAACTGGCTGCAGGTATTCCGCTCAACAAAAGGCCCAAAATCAGAAAAAATATAACTTTTTTACGCATTCTTCCCTCCTTAAATACATTTTTTACCTTTAAACCAGGTTGGCCCATTTATACTCTCACCTCCTCCGGGCCTTTGTTTTTCCTTTAATCATCAAAATTTTTCCAGAAATATATCCGGGTTGTTAAAGACTTTTTGTAAAACATAAATAGCTGCCCCTTTTGCACAGGGCATCTCTCTATCACGGGCCATATCTACCTTGAAATTCCAGTTAAACAGTTTTTGAAGACGATGCTTTAAGCCCCTTTCACATTCCCTGACAAAGACCTTTTCCCACTGACCTAAAATACCGGCATTTATTACCACCCGATCAGGGTCAAAAAGAACCACCATATTAAGCATGGGGATTAATAAATGATCCCTGAGTTTCAGAATCATCTTTTGGGGGTTCTGTATCTTCATTGCATCCTCGATTACCTCTTCACTCCTTTTGCTGGAGGAAAAATCAATATAGGCATGACGAAGTGTTGCTGCATTTCCGTGAGCTCCATGGAAAACCTGGCCATTGATGAGCACTCCTCCACCCATTCTAATATCACCCTTCGTTCCCTTCCTCAAAGCAAGATACACCAGAACTTTATCCCTGTAATCCATATGGTAACTTTCGGATAAACTCATAAAATTCACATCATTGTCAATAACAACAGGTATCCCCAACCTCTCCTCCAGAATCTCTCTTACAGGTACCTGTTTCCAGGAAGGAAGATTTTTCCCTGAAATGGTTATTCTATCCTGATTAAGAAAAGCCGGGGCGCCAAATCCAACACCTACTATATCCTTGCTCCTCAGCCTTTTTCTTTTCAAAAGCTCCTCTATCCTCTCACTTACATAGCCTATAACAGAGGAAGGGTCTTTCTTATCGGGAAGATAAGTAAAACATTTATCCACAATCTTCCCTTTTAAATCAGTAATAACTATGGTTAACTCGGGTATCTCAAAATCCACACCTATAGCATATTTTACTTTCTCATTGAATTCGTATAACACCGGTCTTCTTCCTCCTGAGGATTTGTCAAGCCCGCTTTCCCGAATTACTCCCTTTTTTAAATAAAATTTTATGATTTTGTTTACCGTTGGAAGGGAAAGATTACAAACTCTGGCGATATCTTTTCTGGACATCCTTCCCTTCTGTCTTAATGCTGAGATGAGCTGCCACCTGTTCATTTTATTTTTCCTAACTTTTGAAAAAACTTTTATAAAAGTTTTTTCAAAAGTTTTTAAATAAATAACTCTTGCCTTCCGTAGCTTTTCAGAAAGAGTCTATGCAGACCGCTTCAGATTAGTGAAGGAGTTTTTACACCATACACAAATATAGCGCTGAACAACTTCTTCTCTGCGTCCGTTATTCTGATTTTTTTTAATGTAAGTTCCGTTCCTGTATATTTTCTCACAGCCACACACCGGACACCGCTCAACTCTTTTTTCACCATTATTCTTTTGAGAACTATTAATCCGATGGGTTGAGGTAGAGTTAGATGATCGGGAGGGCTCTTTTTTCTTCTCTTGACTCTGGTGGGTTTTTCGGCTTCCAGACAGGCTATGGAGCTTGGGACCTCTCCTTTTTTCCTCCAGGGCTCCATAAATGGCTTTTTCAGCTTTCCTCTTCCAGGCATAAATCACCTGTCTGCTTATACCGCACTCATGAGCAACCCGTGCCACCTTTTCTCCTGCCCAGATACGATGGAGAACCTTCACTTTAACTTTCAGGGGTAAACACTTAACTTCACCCATCACCCCCCCTTTTTAAAAAATACTTACAGCTTCTTACCTCCTTTACAAAATCTCTATCAACCACACTCTTTTTTATAATACCTGTGTTCTGATAATTTGTCAAATTAACGCTTTTTTTGTGGCAAGCTCTGTAGCTAACTTTATAGCCTGAATTAAACTATCAGGACTTGCTTTTCCCTCTCCTGCTTTATCGTAAGCTACCCCATGATCAACAGAGGTTCTGATAATGGGAAGACCTAAGGTCACATTCACTCCACTTATAGACTTCCAATCTCCTGATTTTCTATCCCAGATAAAACCCAAAATCTTTAAAGGTATATGTCCCTGATCATGATACATAGCAACGGCTACATGATATCCTCCATCTTTTAACCTGACAAAAGCTATATCCGGAGAGACCGGCCCCTCAACATCAATTCCCTCTTTTTTAGCCTGCTTTATAGCCGGGGTTATTTCAAGTTCTTCCTCATCCCCAAAAAGCCCTCCATCGCTTGCATGAGGGTTAAGTCCTGCGACTATAATCTTTGGATTCTCTATACTCAAATCTTTCATTGCTCTGTAGGCAAGTCTTATAACCTTTAAAATCCTATCTTTTTTGATAAAAGAGGGTACATCCCTCAGGGCAACATGAGTTGTTACATGAACCACTCTAAAGCTTTCTTCTACCAGCATCATGGCATAATCCTTCGTTCCGGTACGATGGGCGAATATCTCTGTATGACCGGCAAAAGGGCATCCGGCAAGATTAATGGCTTCTTTATGAATTGGACCTGTAACTGTGGCATCTATTTCCCTTTCCATAGCAAGCTCAATCACTTTGTAAATATAATCCAGAGAGGCCTTTCCTCCCATTTTACTAACTTTTTTATATACAAGTTTTTTTACATCAACATTTTCAAGATCGTATACATCTAAAGTTCCATACACATATCGGCCTTTTCTAACATTTTTAATGGGGTTCACTCCCAAATTCACCCCAGCAATTCTGCAAGCCTCCTGCATTACTTTTGCATCTCCCACCACCAGGGGTCTGCAAATTCTGTAAATCTCCTGCCTGTTCAGAGCTTTTGCCGCTATCTCCGGCCCAATTCCTGCAGGATCTCCCATTGTAATACCAATTAAAGGTTTATTTCCCAATTTTTCCCCTTTTTCCAGAATAGCCTGTCACCTGTTTGAGGAAAGCTTCCGGTAAATACAGTTACACTCCCATAATACAATCTGGTTTAATTTTCGTCAAATCACTTTTATTATTTTGCTTTCATCCCGGTCAACTCATTTAGGAAAAGAGCTCTGCACGCCTCATCAGCTCCTCCAATGGTATCACCTCTCCTCTTTTGCACTCCTCCCAGGCTTTTTCTATCAACTCTCTTATTCTCTTGCTATGAGAGATAAGAAAATCTTCAAAGTCCTCTCCTTCTAAATTCTGAATCAGGGCTTTGGGTTTCCCCCTACTGGTAATAACACTATTCTCATTTTTACTCTCTCTTAAAATTTCAGAAAATTTGGCTTTTGCCTCTGCAACACTTACAAATTTCATCCCTGCCTCCTTTTTGCATTTTCATAGTCGCATTTATAGTCATTTTAGTTATAAAATTCACCCTGTTAAGTGCTTCTTTTCCAGATTCTCTTAACCTATCTACCTCTGTTTTTAATAAAGGTTCAAGCCTTTATCCACAGGGATTATCAAATATATCCCATTCGGTTACATTTTAGACGAGTTAACGCGGGATATTGACAGGGACTTTAGGTCTGGTATACTGGTTACCTGCGAGGGAAAAGGGAGTATGTCTTGCTGGCCAGGGTAGATACATTTTCTCTTTTAGGGATAGAGGCTTATCCTGTAGAAGTAGAAGTTGATATCTCTGCCGGTCTTCCCTCTTTCCACATTGTAGGCCTTCCTGATCCTGCGGTAAAGGAAGCCAAGGAAAGAGTAACATCAGCTATAAAAAATTCCAGCTTTCCCTTCCCGGCAAAAAGGATAACCATAAACCTTGCTCCTGCGGATGTGAAAAAAGAAGGCTCATCCTTTGATCTTCCCATAGCCCTTGGTATTCTTAAGGCACAGGGTATTATCAGGGAGGACCTTTTTTCTCAATATACTATTCTTGGAGAACTTTCCCTTGATGGGATGGTCCGCAGGGTGAATGGAGTTTTACCCATTGCCCTTAAAGCTAAAGAGAGAAAAATCAAAGCTATTATCCTGCCCGAGGCTAACGCAAAAGAAGCAGCAGTAGTAGAAGGGATAGATGTTTATCCGGTTAAAAGTTTATATCAGGTGGTTGGTTTTCTTAACAGAGAGGTTAAACTTACCGCTTACAGATCCAGTCTTCCCCGAACCCTCACAGCTACAAGTTCTTATGAAGAGGACTTCTCCGAGGTTAAGGGACAGAATTATGTGAAAAGAGCTCTGGAGATTGCAGCAGCTGGTGGACACAATGTGCTTATGATTGGTCCTCCTGGTGCAGGAAAGACGATGCTGGCAAGGAGAGTCCCCACCATTTTGCCAGATCTGAGTCTGGAGGAAGCTATCCAGACCACCAAGATACATTCAGTTGCAGGACTTTTACCTCCGGATCAGGCTCTCATAACAAGACGTCCTTTTCGCTCTCCTCATCACACGATCTCTGAGGCAGGTCTAATTGGTGGTGGCAGGATACCCAGACCTGGAGAAGTTTCCCTTTCCCATAATGGGGTACTTTTTATGGATGAGCTTTCTGAGTTCCCCAGAAGCGTTCTTGAGTCTTTACGCCAGCCTCTGGAGGATGGTGTAGTCACCATCTCCCGGGCTCTAACTTCCATTACATATCCGGCAAGGTTTATGCTTGTTGCAGCCATGAATCCTTGCCCCTGTGGTTATTTTGGTGATCCTGCAAGGGAGTGCAGTTGTACACCCTATCAGATACAAAAACATCTTAACAGAATATCAGGTCCTCTTCTTGATAGAATTGATATTCACATTCAACTGCGTGCTGTAAGAAAAGAAGAGCTTCTGGGGAATGGTAGCTCAGAGCCTTCTTCCTCTATAAAGGAAAGGGTAAACAGGGCAAGAAAAGTTCAGCTTTCCCGCTTCAGGAGGACAAAGATATTTTGCAATGCCCAGATGAGCACCCCTCAGATAAAAAGATTTTGCCCGGTGAAAGGTGAGGCAAAAAATCTCCTTCACTCTGCCATGGATGAGCTACATCTTTCAGCAAGAGCCTACCATCGCATTTTAAAAATAGCAAGAACCATAGCAGATCTTGAAGGGGAAAAGGAGATTCAACCTCCTCATATCTCTGAGGCTATCGGCTACCGCTACCTTGACAGGGATCTTTGGAGAAGATAGGCCAGCCTTTTAATTCAGCACAAAAGTGGGCTCTTTTTTCATGGTGCTCCAGGCTTTCGCCTTTTGCCTGATTTCAGTAAAGACCTTTACCCAGATACCAACAGGTTTTGCTTTCTCCATTGGCAGGCTTGATCAGGTAGTTTTTTCTGGGGGCGGGCCCCATTAGTCGGACAGTATTTTGTCATGTTTAAGGTCCCGCTTACCACTTTGTTCTTTCTCAGCAAAATATACCTCAGCTGGTGTTTTATAACCCGAATCTCCTTGCTTAATAGAAATGAGAGTCATTACCGGGCCGCCGTATTTTGCCTTAAGCAATTTCCGGGATATAAGGAAAAGATCTGGTATTAAAAAGAAAAACAGGCAGGGACACATCTACATTGTGGGAAAGACGGAAACCGGAAAATCTACTTTAATTGAGAATGTTGTATTAAATATAAAGGAGGGAAATGGCCTTTGTTTAATTGACCTCCGTGGAGATTTAGCTGAGGAGGTTTTGAATTTTGTTCCCAAAGAGAGGAGATAAAAGATTTCTGGCTTTTCCGGTTTAAAAATTATCTACCTGGCAAAGACAGGAGGCAAGATCACCCATCTTAAACAAAATTGGTCATTTTTCAGTCAGCATCCCTTTTAAAAATATTGTTGGTCAGAGGAAAAATAGCTTTGAGCAGAGTGATTTAAAAGAGAAAGAGAGAAGGCTATTTTACCTATACATTGATGAGATTCATAACTTTCTAACTCTATCCCTTGCTGATATTTTATCTGAGGCAAGAAAATATGGATTGAATTTAATCCTTGCCCACCAATACATTGACCAGCTTGATGAGAAAAATAAAAGAAGCGATTTTTGGAAATGTTGGAACTATTATCTCTTTTAGAGTAGGAGCAGAGGATGCAAAGCACTTTGCCAGGGAATTTTATCCTGTCTTTAAAGAGATAGATCTTATTAACCTTCCCAACTACCACATCTACCTAAAGCTTATGGTAAATGGAGTAACTTCTCGTCCTTTCAGTGCTGTAACCCTGCCTCCTCCTGAAAGGGAAAGATCCTATAAAGAAGAAATTGTTGAGCTGACAAGAAAAAGATATGCAAGGCCGAGAAAAGAAGTTGAAAAAGAAATTCTCTTGCATCCTGAAAATGGGCAATATCCCTTAATCTAAAAAGGCATATGAGGCATACAAAAAATAAAATTAAGTTAGATAAATACTCCTGTCTCTTATACACATCTCCGAGCCCACGAGACTAGGCATGATCTCGTATGCCGTC
>CBFDTW010000030.1:0-15984 GCA_965613085.1 uncultured bacterium
TTTTTTTTCAAGCAGAAGACGGCATACGAGCTCATGCCTAGTCTCGTGGGCTCGGAGATGTGTATAAGAGACAGCCGTTAGCAAAAAAAGGAGCACAACCTCCCTCCTTTTTTATTTTATATAAAATATAAATTTCAAGACAAAACTATGGGGTTAGTTATTTTAAACTCTGGCAAGATTGAGAAGAAGGAAAGGTATCAGATTTTTCTTTTTCCTCTTTTTCCTCTTCTTCCGGTTCAACTGGTTCTTCTTTTATTCTAAGCCCTCCTTCACTTAAAAGTTCATCAGCCAGCCCAAACTCTATCGCTTCTTTTGCGGTAAACCACACCTCCTTTTTTAAGAGTTTTTTTATCTCCTCTTCAGATTTTCCGGTATTTTGAGCCAGGAGACGATACATCTGGTTTTCTATTTTACCAAGAGCAAGGGTAAATTGTTGAAGCTCCTCAAAATTAGAACTCCAGTTTTCGAAAATAACAGAAGGTTGATGGAGCATTACCATTGTGTAATCACCTATAAATCTCTCATCGCCACAACTTAAAATTACGGCAGCCCCAGATATTGCCTCACCCAGGGCAAGAGTTACTACAGGATGGCGCAGATTTTTTATGGTATCACAGATTGCCATTACTGCCATCAGAGACCCTCCGGGAGATGAGATTCTTATGCCAATGGGGGCTGTTCCTGGTTTGGAATCAAGATTCATCAATGCAAGGATAACTTCCTCTGCCTTTTCTCTATCTATCTCTCCGCTGATACTAACCCAGTTGTCACGATCAATCTCAGGCATTTTCGCAAGAGAAAAAGCACCACTGGTTATGAATAAAAAAATAATGATTAACATCCCCGCTTTTTTTATCATTTTTTAGGTCCTTTATTTATTTTTTTAATACAACAGCATATCCTCAATTATTTCTTCCATATGGTAAACCATGCCTTTACTTGGCATCCATAAGGCAGCATCTCGCAGGGCATCCGAGATATGAGGGTCGATATGAATGGGAAAATTCCCTTTTAATATTCTGGCATATCTTTTTCCGGCTAAAGCTCGAGCATATGCCATGATCTTTTTTCTTTTTTCTCCTGTTACACTGTCTTTTCCAGGAAGGATTATTATGGTAATCCCTTCCAGTCTGTAATTCTGAGGTTCTAATCTGCGTATCCGGGCAATACCAACGTATCTTGTTTTCTCAACATTTGTCCTGCACAATTTGCCATAGGGGACAGGATTATCTGTTATTTTCTCTTCTCCTTCAAAACTCACACTGAAAAACTCCTCTATGTAAATCATCCTTCTGTCCTCAAATAATCAATTATATTTCAACAGGTGATGCTTGTTTTATTATGCTAAATCTATCAGAGTTGTCAATTATCTTTTTGTTCAAAGTTCAACGTTTGTTTTGACAAAAAGGTAAGGATATTTATAATTTTTAAACATTTAAGGCAAGAGAAACTTTTAAGCGAGCTTATAATTAAGGAGAGGAGATGAGACTACCTTCCTGGCTTACTAAAAGGATATCTTCTCTGGAGATGGTGGAAGAGATGGAAAGACTTTTAAGCTCTCTTTCACTGCATACTGTCTGTCAGGAAGCAAAGTGTCCCAATATTGGGGAGTGTTTTTCTCAAAAAACAGCTACCTTTATGATTTTGGGAAACAGGTGCACCAGAGCCTGTCGTTTCTGTGCGGTGAAGAAAGGAAACCCTCTCCCTCCAGACCCCGAGGAAGCAGAGAATGTAGCAAAAGCTGTATTCATACTCGGTTTAAGATATGTGGTTATAACTTCAGTGACTCGAGATGACCTCCCGGATGGAGGAGCAGAACAGTTTGCCAGGACAATAAATTCCATTAAAAAATTATGTGGGAAAAAGACCTTTGTAGAGGTATTGATACCGGATTTTGGTGGGTCGGTATCTTCTCTTAAAAAAGTTCTGGAAGCAGAGCCATTTGTTGTAAATCATAATCTGGAAACCGTTCCCAGACTTTACCCTGAGGTAAGACCCGGGGCAAATTACCAGCGCTCTATTCAGCTTTTAAAAAAATGCAAAGAAATTAGTCCGACAGTTTATACCAAGTCAGGACTTATGGTGGGATTGGGAGAAAAAATGGACGAGGTGGTGCAGGTAATGAAAGAGCTGCGAACTGCAGGTTGTGATATCTTAACTATAGGTCAGTATTTAAGGCCTTCACCAGAGCATCTGGAAGTTAGAGAGTTTATTCCACCCCAGACCTTTGCACATTACAAAGAAATTGCCTGTTCTCTGGGTTTTCTCTATGTTGCGTCCTCTCCCTTTGTTAGAAGCTCTTACATGGCCAAAAACTGGTTAACTTCCCTGAAAAAGTATGACCAATGACGAGCCCTGCTTTTTTTATAGCTGAATAAGCAGAGCTCGTCCTCGTCACACCTTTTATTCTTCCTCATATTGGATTGCTTCGGTTGGACACTCCTCTGCTGCCTCCTTTATCTCTTCTTCAAATTCATTAAAGTCAGCCTCCTCTTTAACTGTAGCAACATCATCCACTTCAAAGACATCAGGACATGTATCCTCACAAAGTCCACACCCTGTACAGGCATCCTCATCTATCCACACTTCTACAATTGCCATTTTTAAATCCCTCCTTAAAGTCTGAATTTTTGGTGTATACCTATAGCAAAATAATTAAAAATGTCAATTGACATATTCCCGCTATCTTGTATAATTGCAAAAGCTAATTTTACAGGACAAAGGAGATAAAATGAAAATAGAGTTGATAGCTCCTACGTGGACGGAAAAAGTTCAGACAAAAAGAGCTAAGAGAGAAAAGGTCTTTAAAATCCCCCCTCTTGGTCTTTTAAATGTAGCTGCAGTAACTCCACGTGATATCAAGGTAACTCTCACCGATGAAAATATTGAACCTATTGATTTTGAGAAAGATGTTGACCTGGTGGGTATAACTACTGTGACCTCTGCTGCTCCCAGAGCTTATGAGATTGCGCGTCAGTTTAGAAAAAGAGGAGTTCCCGTAGTCCTTGGAGGCCCTCATGTTTCAGTTTTACCTGAGGAAGCACTTCAACATGCCAGTGCAGTGGTGGTCGGAGAGGCTGAGGGTGCCTGGGAAAAGTTGCTGGAAGATTTTGTTAAAGGCGGAGAAAAAGGCCTGAAGAAGATTTATAAAAATGAAAAGCTACCTGACCTTTCTAAGGTTCCTTTTCCCAGATGGGATATTTTAAAAAGGGATAGGTATATTGCCGATAAGGTTCTTCACCTCACAAGAGGTTGCCCTTATAACTGTTCTTTTTGCTCGGTAACACAGCTTTTTGGCAGAAAGATAAGATGCCGTCCCATAGATAAAGTTGTAGATTTTATTAAAGAAAATATAGGAAAGGGGCTAAAGGGTCGCTTATTTGTGTTTCTGGATGATAATATTATGGGAAATAAAAGATACGCTAAAGAACTTTTCCGCTCCCTTATTCCTTTAAAAATAATCTGGATGAGTCAGTCATCTATAAATGCAGCCTATGATAAGGAACTTCTGGATTTAGCTGCCAGAAGTGGATGTAAAGCTCTTTTTATAGGGCTGGAGAGCGTATCAGAAGGTGCTCTTAAAGAGGTAGGAAAACGTCAAAATAAGGTTGAATTTTATGAGGAGGCAATAAAAAGATTCCACCGCTACGGAATATTTATTCATGGGGCTTTTATATTTGGCATGGATGCTCATGACAGGAGTATATTTAAAATAACTGTAGATTTTGTAAATAAAGTGAAATTAGATAGTGTTCAATATTCTATTCTCACACCACTGCCCGGAACCAGATTTTATAAGGAAGTGGAAAAAGAGGGTAGAATTATTGACAGAGATTGGTCCAATTATGACTGCGGGCATGTAGTATTCAGGCCAAAGAAAATGAGTCCAGCAGAGCTGGATAAAGGATTTGCCTGGTCTTATGTAAATAGCCTGAGTTTTTACTCTATTTTTAAAAGGATGTCGGGAGTTTTTTCAGGAGGAAGATGGAAGTACGGCCTGCCTCTTTTTATCTTTAACCTCCTTTATAGAAAGACCTGTTCCAGGATGAAAGAAAGAATTGCTAACCCGATGGTAAGTGAGAGGGAAGATGCCCAGGTTCTGGCAGCTTTTGGAAAATAACCACTTCTTTTTCTAAAAATTAACCTGTGGCCATCTGGATTAATTCTCCAGGATCCAGAATGAGGATTACCCGTCCGTCTCCCAGGACAGTTGCCCCTGCCAGTCCGGGAATATTGGTTGCGATTCCCTCAAGTGGCTTAATAACAATCTCTTCCTGGCGATGCAGGGCATCAACAATCAAACCGAGATTCTTCCCTCTTCCCTGAATAATCACTACAGGAACTCGATCTTCTTCCCTTCTATAATTATGGTCAGTAAGGTGGAGCAGCTCTTTTAAATTAACTATACCCAGTATGTTTTCCCTTAAGAGAGTGATCTCTTTTTTTAGTACTTTATTTATCTTTTTCTTTGAGATCTTTACCGTCTCTTTTATTGAACTCAAGGGTAAAGCGAAAGTCTGTCCAGCAGCTTCTATCAAGAGGACATTTACAATAGCCAGGGTAAGGGGTAGTTTTATGGTAAATTTTGTTCCTCTATCAGGCTCGGTATCTATCTGTATTTCTCCTTTCAGTTTTTTCACCACATCTTTTACTACATCCATCCCCACTCCCCTTCCAGAAAGGTCAGTTACCTTGGTGGCAGTGCTGAATCCGGGAAGAAATATCAACTCCAGGCACTCTCTTTTATCCAGAATTCTCGCCTTCTCTTCGTTTATAATTCCCTTTTTAACAGCCATCTTCCGGAGCAGTTCAGAATTTATTCCCCGACCATCATCCTCAACCTGAATGATGACAGTTTCTCCTTCCTGGGAGGCTGAAAGTTTTATAGTCCCATATGTAGGTTTTCCTTTGGCTTCCCTTTCTTCTGGCATCTCTATTCCGTGGTCGATGGCATTGCGAACCAGATGGATTAAAGGGTCTCCCATTTTTTCAATCATCATTTTATCAAGTTGTGTTTCCTCTCCGGATACCTCAAGGTTTATTTTTTTACCCTTTTCCCGGGATAGGTCTCTCACCAGACGGGGAAATTTACCAAAAAGGGTCTTTATGGGAAGCATGTGAAGCTCGGTTACCGTCATTTGAAGTTCAGTGGTGATTCTTCGCATGGTTTGAGCTGCCTCTTTTATCTCTCTGGATATTTGTGAGACCTCTGCTCCATTTTCCAGTTTCTGGATAATGGAGTAAAAAGTGCTGCGATTTATCACCAGCTCACCAACAAGGTTCATCAAACTATCCAGTTTAGCTTCGGGTACCCGGATTGTTTTCTCTACAATTTCTTTTTTCAAAGGAGACTTTTTTGGAGGAGTTTTTCGGGAAGTTTTTGTTTTATCCTCTTCAAGAGCTTTTTTCATTTTCTCAATAACATCTTCCAGGTTAAAAGCCTTTTTTTCTCCTTTTTGGAAATTTTCCATAAACTCAAACAGGAAATTATAACCGAGCCTCAGGGATTCTAACAGACCCCCAGATACAGAAAGCTTGTTCTTCCTGAGATTTTGTAAAATTTCCTCCTGCTTTTCTGTTAAGGTTTTAACTTCAAGGACCCCCATGTAATGTGAGGAACTTTTAAGAGAGTGAACTGCTCTGAACAGGGCATCAATAAGGTCAAAATTAGAGGGATTTTTTTCTAAACCTTCAAGGCATTCTCTGATGGTGGAAAGATGCTGGTGAGCTGCGGTGAGGAATATCTGTTTTTCTTCTTCATCTTTTTCATTTTTTGGGGTAATTTCTCCTTTCTCTCTGATCTCTTCTATTTTTGGCTTTTGAATGGCCTTGTCTATTTTGCTGATAAAATCTTCTACCTCTTTGAGGTTGTAGCTGGTAATTTTTTTTATCTTTTCTTCTTCTCCGCTTGCTACATCTTCAATGAGCGATTTGAGAATATCCATTCCTTTAAAGATAAGGTCAATAATCTCCGGGGTAACTCCAAGTTCTTTTTTGCGTAATTTGTCCAGAACATTTTCCAGCTTATGGGAAAGCTCTGTTATCTGAACAAGGCTAAGAAAAGAAGAGGAACCTTTTATAGTATGAAAAGAGCGAAATATAGCATTTAAAAGCTCGGGGTCTTCGGGGTTTTTTTCCAGCTTTAGAAGTTTTGGCTCCAGGGATTCCAGATGTTCCCGAGCCTCAGCTATGAATTCTCCTATAATAGCAGGGTCATTTAAAAACTCATTCATCCTGTCCCTCTCTTCTTAGGACTTTTGGTTTAATCTGAAGTTTAATCCAGCAGCATCTTTACATTCATAACCAGTGTTTTAGGATCGGTTGGTTTAACCAGATAAACATTTGCTCCTGCCTTCAATCCCTTTTCCCTATCTTCCTCCTCCTCTTCGCTTGTCACTATAATAATGGGAAGGTCGCGATAGAGCTGTTGTCCTCTTAGTATCTCAATCATCTTTAAACCATCCATCTTGGGCATATTTATATCTGCCACTACGAGGTCAAAGTTTTTGCGATATAACTTTTCCAGAGCCTCAACCCCATTGGCAGCGGTCTCCACCTCAAATCCTGCTGATTGAAGAATGAAAGCCTGTAGAGCTCTTATAGTTGCCGAATCATCCACTACAAGAATGTTTTTTTTCATTTTTTCTTCCTCCCTCTTTTTATTCTTTCATATAGGCAAGACCGTTTTTAAATCTAACCAGTTTAAAGGCAGCGCTGAGACGGGAAATGGACTCACTTGAGCCCAGAAAAATATACCCGCCTTTGTTAAGAGCATCATAAAAGTAACTTATTACCCTTTTGCTATTTTCAGAATCAAAATAAATCAATACATTTCTACAGAATATAAAATCAATTCCTTTTATTGCCTGCATTCTTGTTTTGTCGATAAGATTAAGGTAATCAAAACGAACCAGTTTCTTAACTTCCGGTTTAACTATATAATGGGTATTGGAGGAGATAAAGTACTTTTTCTTGTATTCAAGGGGAACATCCTTTATTGATCTTGCATTGTATATTGCCTCCCGGCATCTTTTAAGAGCCTTCCTGCTTATATCGGTACCCAGTATATCCACATTCCAGGTATTAAAGTCTTCTATCATCTCTCGAAGGATAATAGCCAGTGTATAGGGTTCCTCCCCGGTGGAACAACCAGCGCTCCATATTTTTAAAGTTTTACTGAATTTTTTTCTCTTCTCCTCACAAACAACAGGCAAAATATCCTCGGCAAACATTTTCAGCTGGGGATAATCTCTGAAAAAATAGGTTTCAGGAATGGTAATACTGTCTACAAAAGTAGAGAATTCTTTTGGGTCTGTATTAACAAGGCTCCAGTATTCCCTCACACTGGTTAGGTTATACTCTTCCATCCGGCTGGAGATTCTACTTTCAAGAAAATACTTTTTTCTTTCATCAAGGAATATCCCGGTTTTTTTATTGATGAGATTTTGGAACAATTTAAAATCTTGCTGAGAAAGACCTGTTATCTCCATTTATCAGCTCCTTTTTCAACTTTCCTCACTCTTCAGGGAGAGGTGGAAACTTTTTCAGTGCTTTGCTTGCTGCCTCGCGCAATTTTTTATCGTTGTCGTATAGAAAAACCTCTAAGATTTCCCTTGCTGTATCTTCTACCTCTCCGGGAAGAAAGGAAAGCTCGGGGTCAATTTTAAGCAGGGCTCTCATTGCCTCTTCTTTTACCTTTTCCTCATCCCCGGATAAAAGAGAAACCAGAAGGGGTACAGCTTCTTTATCTTTTATAACGCCGACCAGAAAGGCAGCCTTCTCTTTCACCCCGGGGTCAGGATTTTTTAAGAATTTACGGATAAGCCCTGTTCTTTCAGGGAAACTTTTTAAGGATGAGGAGACCTTTTTTTCATCTTTCCTTGCTACCTTAGCCAGTGCTTCAACCGCTGCTTTGTTAAGCTCGGTTGAGTCCAGAAAGGAAAGGAGATAACCAACCGCCCGCGTATCCCCTATCTCGCCAAGGGCTCTGATCTGGGCAAAGAGAATTAAAGAGTTCTTACTGGAGGAAAGCTCCATAAGAGCATCAACTGCCCTCACATCTTGTATTTTTCCCAGGGCTTCCACAGCATTGTAAATGAGCCATTTCCTATCTTTATCCTTTAAGATTTTTAAAAGAGACTCTGTTGCTTTTTTATCCTTTATATTACCCAGAGCCTCACAGGCTGCACAGGCTACATTAATATGAGGGTCATTTAAGACGGAGATTAAATAAGGAATAGCCCGGGGACTACCAATGTTCCCCATTATGTCACAGACAAATTTGCGTATATCATGGTCCTCATCCTCAAGAAGCGGGGAAAGAGGTTCTACTACCTTTTCTCCTATCTCTTCCAGAATTTCAATCGCTATATTCCGCAAATCTACCTCCTCAGAGCGCAAGAGAAAAATGAGCTCCCGGATGACTTCTTTGCCGTTTATTCTGCTCAGGGCATCTGCTGCTGCTTCCCTCACAGCACAGGATTTATCAGAAAGAAGCTTTATTAGAGGTTTAATCCCTCTTTTTTCCCTCCTCTCGCCCAGAAGGTGAGCTGCCCACCTTCTTTCTTCCTCACTTTCACTTTTCACCTTCTCCATGAGCTCATCAAACTTTGACTCTGAAGTACCCATTTTAACCTCCTTTAGCTATTTACTGCCTCAACTATTGCCTGAGCAACTTTTGATGCAGAAACTACCTTATCAACACACCCCTTTTCAATAGCAGCTTTGGGCATACCAAAGATTATGGATGATGTCTCATCCTGAGCTATGGTCTTACCTCCCATTTTTTTAACCTTTACCATTGCCTCGGCTCCATCAGAGCCCATTCCGGTCAAAATAACACCCACGGTGTTTTTTCCATAAAGCTCAGCTACTGAGGACATAGTAACATCCACCGAAGGGCGGTGAAGAGTATTAGAAGGTTCCTTGCTCAGCCTGATGATTGCTCCTTTACCCAGGGCTCTTTTAGCTACAGTCATATGGTAATCTCCAGGGGCAAGATAGCCTCTCCCCGGCTCGACAACATCACCGGCTTCAGCCTCTTTTATCTCGATATTACTTGACGCATTAAGGCGTTCCGCGAAAGCACGGGTAAAATTAGGGGGCATGTGCTGGACAATCAGTAAGGAGGCAGGGAGGTCCTCTGGAAGATGGGGAATTATCTTCATCAGAGTTTGAGGTCCACCGGTAGAAACTCCAATAGCTACCGCTTTTTCAGATATAACGGCTTTTCTTCTAACCTCTTTAAAAGAGACCTTTGGTCTGGCAGGCTGTACTTTAAAAGGGGCAATCCTTTCTATTTTAGCAGAAACAGCTGCTTTTACCTTGCGAATAATCTCCTCTTTTTGTTTGTCTATATCAAGAGAGATTGTTCCTGAAAGTTTAGGGATAAAATCCACCGCTCCCAGCTCCAGTGCTCTGAAGGTTTCCTGAGCCCCTTCCTGAGTGAGAGAACTTATCATAACCACAGGAAGAGGATGAGTAGACATAATGTGCCTTAGACAGGTTAGACCATCCATCCTGGGCATATTGATATCCAGAGTAACAACGTCGGGCTTTACCTCCCGGAGTTTTTCCAGGGCATCCTCTCCGTTTCTTGCTATGTCAATTACCTCAATTAAAGGGTCAGATTCCAGAATCTGCCTTATTGCCTTGCGCATAAAAGCTGAATCGTCAACAACCAGTACCTTTATCTTGCGTTGAGTAGAAACTATTCTGTGAGATATGTTCATTTTTCCCCTCACAAAAATCTTGTTTTTCTTTGCGATGTTTTGAGAGTGACCTTTCCTGTGGCAAGGTCTAATTCCATAGTCCGGGGGATATTGCCCAGGACTTCTTCTGCGACTATGGTTATACCATATTTTTGCAGACAGTGCTTTACCGCTTCCACGTTTTGACGGCCAATATCCAGTTCAAAAGGCGCATTAGATGGAAGATCAAACATATCTGCACCACCAGCAATTTTAGCTATCGTAAAGCCGCGTTGTGCTCCTATTTCTTCCATTTTCCTGATCATCAGGGGTATGGCAGTGTCAGCGAATTTATCATTCTTTTTTTTCCAGGAGCTGTTTGTACCTGTGCAACTTGGCAAAGTTATGTGGGCAAGAGCGCCGATTTTATGATGAAGATCGTAAAGAGCAACACCAACACAGGAGCCTAAATTATGAGTAACGAGTACTGCAGGGGCTCTTGCCACTTCAAGCTGGCCAATGCCGACATTTATTATTTTTTTACTCATAAGTTTTTAAATTTTCTGATAAAAGCAGTTTCCTATGGGTTCAAACCCAGTTTCTGAGGGATTTAGTATTTTTTCGGTGCCTCCCAGAAAGAGGATGCCACCTTTTTTCAAAGCACCATGGAGTTTAGCTATCAAAGCGTTTTTGACCTCATCTTCAAGGTAGATAATCATGTTACGGCAGAGGATGAGCCAGAAAAATTCTCTGGGGAACTTTCCTTCAAGTAAATTTATTTTTTTAAACTTTACCCTTCTTTTTATGTTTTCTTTTATCCTGAATTTGTCATTTTCTCTGATAAAAAATCTATTCAATCTGTCAGGAGAGACATTCCTCAGATGCATTTTATCGTAAAGCCCGATCTTTGCCTTTCTCAGCGCAGCCTCATCTATATCTGTAGCCAGAACTCGAGTGGTTACCTGAGGGTAGTTTTCCTCAAGAATAATTGCCAGAGAGTAAGGTTCCTCCCCTGCAGCACAGGCTGCACTCCATATCCTGAGATTGGGGGTTTTCTTTAAAAGTTCTGGAAGTATTCTTTTTTCCAGTTCCTGGAAGCGATCCGGGTCACGGAAGAACTCGGAAAAATTTATGGTTATATAGTCCAGAAATGTTTCATATTCTCGGGGATTTTTTTCCAGAAAACGCCAGTATTCCCTTAAAGTGGAAAATCCCTTTTTTTTACCGATTTCCTTTATCCTGCGCTGCATCTGACGGGGTTTATAAGCATCAAGGTCAACTCCACTTTTTTCCAGAATTTTCTTTTTGAAATACCGGTAATCCACCTCTAAGAAGGAGTTTTCCCCGCTCATTTACTCTCCTCTAATAACCTGAGATTCTTTCTGGCTATTTCAAAATCAGGATTGATGGAAAGGGCGAGTTTAAACTCTTCTATAGCCTTCTGGTAGTCACCTTGATTATAATACACAATACCTAAATTATTGTGTGTTTCTGCATCCTCAGGGTTAAGCTCAAGAGCTTTCCGATATTCCTCAACAGCCTCATCCCAGCTTGCTTTAGCCTGATAGGTTAGCCCTAAATTATAGTGAATTTCAGCTTTCCCTGGATTTAGTTTCAGAGCTTCCTGAAATTGTTTTATTGCCTCATCGTAGTCTCCCCTGTGATAACAGCTAAGGCCAATCTTAATATATTGATGAGCAGAAGGAATAAGATGTTCTATTATTTTCCGAGTTTCTCCTGGCTCTATCTCTTTTTCAACATCCTGGATAACACGGGTAAGGTTTATTTTAAAAGACTTACCTCTTTTCATCGGCAATTACCTCTCCAGCCAATTTTCTGTAGGCTATTGTTCCACTACAATGAGAATCGTAAAGGAGTGCAGGAACTCCATAGGCTGGAGCCTCAGCTAACCTGGTGCTGATGGGAATTATGGTCTTAAAAAGCTCTTTTTCAAATCTTTTTCTTAACTCGCTTAAGATATTCTGACTCAGCCTGGTTCTGGGATCATACATGGTGGCCAGTATCCGGATCCTGCAAAGATTCGGGTTAACTTTTGCTCTTACTATATTTACCATATTCAAAAGTTGCCCCAGTCCTCTTAAGGCATAAAACTGGGTCTGTACCGGAATAATAATCCTCTGGGCGATGGTAAGGGCATTTAAAGTTAGAGCACCAAGGGAAGGACTTGTATCTATAAAGATATAATCGTATCCTGAAAGGATTTGTTTTAGCCTGCTTTTTAACACCAGTCCTCCTCCACTTTGTTTGCGCAGCTTCGTCTCAACATCAGCAAGTGAGGACTTAGCTGGTATAATGAAAAGATTCTTTACTTTTGTTGAATAAACCGCCTCCCCTGCCTCTTTTGCAGAATTCAGTAAAACCTCTCCAGCCGAGAACCGACACAGATAAGGTTTAATACCCAGCCCGATGGTAGCACTTGCCTGAGGATCAAGGTCTATCAAAAGTGTCTTTCTTTTCAGTGAAGCAATACAGGTAGCCAGATTTACAGCGGTGGTTGTCTTTCCACACCCTCCCTTGGGATTGGCAATAGCGATAACCTCTGATTTAACAGGCTCCATTATTTATTTTTTTCTTTTTCCTTTGTCTTTTCTGTTTTCTTTCCTTCTTCTTTTCTTGCCTTAGTTTCAGCCTCTTTTACCGGTTTTATCCCGGCTTTCTGAAGCTCTACTTCAGGTTCAGCTTCCTTTTTTTGAGTTTCAGCCTCTTTTACTTCTTTTTCCTCTTCCAGCCCGGTTTTCTCCAGTTTTTCCGGTTCGGGTTTAGACTCCTCTTTTCTGGAAGAAACAGACTTTTTCTCTTCTTTCCTTACCTTGTCCTCCTCCCGGACAGTTAAAATTTCCTTCAGATTGAGCAGAATGAGGAGCCTTTTCCCTTCGTTAAGTTTGCCTATTCCTCGAAGGTATTTAGCCTCAATACCGGCTATGATTGGAGGAGGTGGTTCAATGGAATCCTTGGGAAGACGCAGAACCTCAGATACTGAATCTACTATGATTCCAGTGGTTTTGCTCTCTACATTGGCAACCACAATTCTGGTAGCATTGGTTTTCTTGGTAGCCTCCAGGTCAAATCTTTTGCGAAGGTCAATCACCGGAAGAACATTGCCCCTCAGGTTTATCACTCCTTCCACGAAGAAAGGTGCCTGGGGAACCTTGGTAATTTCAGGAAGGCGAATAATCTCCTGAACTTCCTCAATATTTACTCCAAATTCTTCATTTTCTATCTTAAAGCTGACCAGTTGTTCCTCCTCGGTCATTTTTCTTTCCTCCCTCTTATCTTTATCAATATTGGTCTCCCCGGTTTTGCTTAACTGGGAGAGCTTTTCTTTCTCTGAAGTGGTAAGGAGCTTGTGCAGATCCAGCAGGAGAAGGAGTTTTTTACCATCCTTTAGTTTGCCTATCCCCTGCAGATGATCGGTGTCAAGGCCGGAAAGAAGTGGAGGAGGTGGTTCAATGGAATCCTTGGGAAGACGCAGAACCTCAGATACTGAATCTACTATCATTCCAGTGGATATTCCGTCTATGTTTACCACTATGATGCGCTGGGAGTCCATTTTTTTGACATCTTCCAGGGCAAATTTCTTACGAAGGGAGAGAACGGGCAATACCTTTTCTCTTAGATTAATTACACCCTCCACAAACTCTGGTGCTTTGGGTATTCTGGTGACTTCAGGCACCCGAATAATTTCCTGAACTTCCGAGATTCCCACAGCGTACTGTTCTTCACCTAATCTAAAACCTACCAGTTGAACCTCATCAGAAACATTTCTATCCATCTTATCCTCCCTGGTCTTTTCTTTTTCCTTGGTGATAGATTTAAGATTTTCTGAAAACTCCTCCATTCCTTCTATAGCAAGAAATTTTTTCAGATTAAGCAGGTTAATAAGTCGTCCTTCCTCTTCCAGTTTACCTATCCCCTCCAGGTATTCAGCTCCTGTTCCCATAAGTGAAGGAGCCGGTTCAATTGCACTCTCGGGCAGACGGAGCACTTCAGATACAGAATCAACAATTATTCCGGTCATTTTGCCTTCAATGTTTGCCACCAGAATTCTGTTAGAATCTGTCCATTCCTTCACTTCCAGGTCAAAGCGTCGACGGGAGTCAATTATAGGAAGAACACCTCCTCGAAGATTAATTATTCCCTCCACAAACTCTGGTGCTTTGGGTACTCTGGTAATCTCGGGTATCTTTATAATTTCCTGAACTTCGATTATATCAAGCCCGAACTCCTCTCCGGCTACTTCGAAACTCACCAGTTGACGCTCAGTATCCATCGCCATCTTGACCTCCTTTTTAAAATAAAAGAATTTTTTGCGGCTAAACTAAGACCTGACCCATTTTACATGGGGGCGGGGTTAATTTAACTTCCCCGACCCCCCATATTTTTACATATTCTGCAGCTCATCAGCTAAAGCCGATATCTCCTCTACGGCTGTTGCAAGCTCGCCCATCCCCTTAGCCTGCTGCTGGGCAGCAGAGGAGGCCTCTTGAGAGGCAGAGGAGGTCTGTTGAGCAGCAGATGCAATCTGATCCACTCCCTTTCTTGCCTCTTCAATAGCTTTCAGGCTCTCAGCAGCGGCATTCTTTATCTCTTCCACTCTTTGTTGGACATCAGCCATTTGCTGTGCTGCTTGAGCCAGAGCCTGTGTGGTCTTTTTGGCACGTTCCACTTCCTCCCGGGCTGTTATTCCTACCTGTTCTATATCCTGAGCTACCCGGGCAATCTGTTCCTGAATTCCCCGGACCGAGTCCTTAATTTTGTCAGCATTTTGCGCTGATTCACTGGCTAAGTTGCGAATATCCGATGCCACCACGGCAAATCCCCGACCGTGCTCACCTGCTCCGGCTGCCTCTATAGCACCGTTTACCGCCAGCATATTGGTCTGAATAGTTACATTGGCAATGGCATCAACAATCTTGTCAATTTCTCTTGCTCTCAGTTCCAAATCGTGGACATTCTTTGCTGAAGTTGCACTGGCCTCAGCTACATCGGATATTCCCTGAATGAGCTCCTCCACAGCTTTTCTATTTTCATCCAGAAGTTTTTGCAGGGCATTAACTTTTTCCAGAGAAGCTTCTGCTTTTTGAGCAACTTCATTGGATGCCTTCTGTATCTCTTCTGTATTGGAAGCTGACTCTTCGGTAGCTGCTCCCTGTTCTTCGGCACCGGATGCTATTTGTTCAATGGCAGACATTATCTGCTGGGATGCACTGTTGGCCTCCTGAATGGTGGCAGAAAGCTCCTCAGCAGCAGCAGCAAGCTCTTCTGCTGCTTTATCGGTAATGGTTGATGTTCTAAGCTCATCAGCCATCTGGGCTAAGTCCTCGGCGGTTTTTCTTATCTCTTCCAGAGCCTTTGCCTGCTCCTGGGTTGACTTGCTTGCCTCCTCGGCAGCCGATGATGCCTCCTCAGCAGTTGAGGCAATCTGTTCGGCACCTTTTGAAAACTGCTGTACTGAAGCAGCCAATCTGGAAGACAGGTCATTTATTTCATCACTTCCCTGTTGAATGCTAATCATATCTTTTCCTATAGTCTCCAGATTCTCGATAATCTTTTTACCTTTTTCTACCTGAGAGCGGGCATTTTCTCCTGATTTTTTAGTATCCTCGGCTACTTTTTTGACATCGTTTTGAATGCGCCCAACAAGCTCTCTTATGTTTCTGGCTGATGCTTCAGAAGTCTCGGCTAAGTTTCTGACCTCATCAGCCACAACAGCAAATCCCCTGCCGTACTCTCCTGCCCTTGCCGCCTCAATTGCTGCATTTAAGGCTAAAAGATTGGTCTGGTCAGCAATACCAACCACTGTCTGGACAACTTCTCCCACCTCAGCTGCCTGTTTTTCAAGTTCTCCTACCATCTTGGCAGATTCCAGATTTACCTCAGCTGTCTTATTCACTCCCTCAATTAGAACCTCAATACCCTGAGACATTTCTTTTATCATGGCCTGCAGTCTATTTACGGCATCAAGCGTAGCCTGAGCATTTTGAGATGCGATTTGTGTTCCTTTGTCAATTTGAGCAATAGCTGATTGACTTTCCTGGGTGGCAGCAGAGGCTTCCTGGGCACCAGATGAGATCTGCTCCATTGTGCTCATAAGCTCCTGAGCAGCAGATGATGCCTCCTGAACACCAGTGGCAAGCTGATTAGTAGCAGCAGCTAATCTTTCAATCAGTTGCTGTTTTTTTGCTGCTGTCCGCTTGGCAAGTCTTTCCTCAGCAGCTTTCCTTGCTGCCTCCCGCTGAGCAGCCCGGTTTACAGTTTTTGCCTCCTTTTTAAC
>CBFDTW010000031.1:0-15159 GCA_965613085.1 uncultured bacterium
TAAAAAGACCTTACCTTCCCTATGGATTTGGGTCTTTCGGAGTTAAAGTAGTAGCCATTTTCTTTTTTTTCTATGGTAGGTGAAGGCAGGTAAGGTGCAAGTTTTTCCTTTGCTCCTACAGGTCCTGAGCCAGGTCCTCCTCCTCCATGAGGGGTGGAAAAAGTTTTGTGAAGGTTGAAATGCATTATATCAACTCCAAAATCTCCAGGTCTTGTTATACCCATAAGGGCGTTGAGATTGGCTCCATCAAGGTAAACAAAACCTCCTTTAGAATGAACAATTTCAGCTATATCCAGGATCTTTCTCTCAAACAGCCCCAGGGTATTAGGAACTGTGAGCATTATACAGGCTACTTTTTCGTCCATTTGTTGATAGAGGTGTTTCAGGTCAACCTCTCCTTCCTGATTGGAATTTATCTTTACCACCCTGAATCCTGCCAGAGAGGAGCTGGCCGGATTTGTTCCATGGGCAGAATCAGGAATGAGGATTTTCTCCCTTTTTTCTTTTTTATCCTCAAAGAAGGCTCTGATCATTAACATGCTGGTAAGCTCTCCATGGGCTCCCGCTGCAGGCTGAAGGGAGACCTTATCCATCCCGGAGATCTCCTCCAGCATTTTACCTGTTTCATAAAGAATGTGAAGAATTCCCTGGATTGTAGAGAGAGGCTGGTAGGGGTGAAGTCCACAGAAGTGAGGAAGGGAAGCCAGAGTTTCATTTATTTTAGGATTGTATTTCATGGTACAGGAGCCGAGAGGGTAAAAATTGGTATCTATACTCATATTTTTCTGGGAAAGTCTGGTAAAATGACGGACCAGATCCAGCTCACTTACCTGAGGAAGACCTAATTCTGTCTTGCGCAAATTGTAAGCTGGAACAAATTTTTCTATTTCTTCTTTTTTGAGGTCAGTCTCGGGCAAAGATACAGCAGTCCTTCCTGGCCTGCTTTTTTCAAAAATTAAAGCTTCATCCATTTATCTCTCCTAACAGAGAAACTAATTTATCCATTTCCTTTTCGGTCCTTTTTTCAGTGGCGCAGAAGAGAAGGTAGTTTTTAAGCTCAGGGTAAAATCTTCCAAGATCCAGTCCTCCCAGAATTTTTTCTTCCAGAAGTCTTTGATTTATCTTTTCACAGGATGCAGGAACCTTTATCACAAATTCTTTAAAAAAGGGAGCAGAAAAGGGTGATGAGTATCCGGGAAGATTCTCTATTTTTTCCTTCAAATAATGAGAGTTTTTCAGGCAAAACAGGGCTACTTTTTTTAAACCTTCCTTTCCCAGGCAGGAAAGATAAATACAGGCCCTTAAGGCATTTAAAGCTTGATTGGTACAGATGTTGGAGGTAGCTCTTTCCCTTCTTATATGTTGCTCTCTTGTCTGGAGAATTAGAACAAATGCTCTTTTTCCCTTCTTATCCTGAGTCTCTCCCACAATTCTTCCAGGCATCTGACGCAGGAATTCTTTACGAGTGGTAAAAATACCAAGACATTCTCCCCCCAGATAAGGAGGGCTGCCAAGAGACTGACCTTCTGCCACGACTATATCTGCATTGTACTCTCCGGGAGGGGATAAAAGACCCAAGGATACAGGATCACAGCTTACAATATAAAGGGAGTCAAATTTATGAGCAATTTTTTCTATCTCCTGCATATTCTCAAGGTATCCAAAAAAGTTGGGGTTTTGAACAATAACACCTGTTGTTCTCCCATCCACTTCATCTTCCAGCCGATTAAGATCCAGTGTTCCATCAGGGGTGCATGGTATCTGGATGAGCTTTATCCCCAGAGGTTTTGTGTAAGTTGATAGAACCTGGTAGTACTCCGGATGCAGGGTTTTAGCTACCAGAAATTTCTCCCCTTTCCTTATACGATAGGCCATAAGAGCTGCCTCTGCCAGAGAGGCTGCTCCATCGTACATGGAGGCATTGGATACATCCATCTTAAAGAGGTTGCAGATAAGAGTTTGATATTCATAAATAACCTGCAGTGTTCCCTGAGATGCCTCGGCCTGGTAAGGGGTATAACAGGTATAGAATTCTGAACGAGAAGCTAAGTGTTCCAGCACCGCAGGAATGAAATGATCGTATACTCCTGCTCCCAGAAAGCAGGTATACTCTTCTAAGGAAGCATTTTGCCGGGAGAAATTCTTTATCTCCCGGGTAAGCTGTATTTCCGAGATACCAGAAGGAAGATTTAAAGGGGAGGAAAGGCGAATTTCCTCGGGAACGGTAATTAAGTCTTCTATTGATTTTACTCCTACCTCGGCTAACATCTGTTGTCGATCCTTTAAAGTATGAGGAATATACGGCAGATTCATTTTTACCCTCTCCGTACTAAATGTAGCTTTTTATATAATCTTCTGCCAGTCTGTCCACTCCATTCCATGGGCCTCAGCTACCGGTTTGCAGGTTATTTTTCCTTTTGCAAGATTTAACCCTTTGGCAAGACCCTGATCCTTGATAAAGGCCTGACGACAGCCTCTGTCAGCTATTTCAATAATGTAGGGTAAAGTGGCATTGGTCAGGGCCAGGGTAGAGGTTCTGGCATAAACCCCTGGTATATTGGTCACACAGTAATGAATAACACCTTCTACAGTAAAAGTTGGGTTATCATGAGTGGTGGGGTGTGTGGTTTCAATGCACCCTCCCTGATCTACAGCTACATCCACAATTACTGAGCCTTCTCGCATTAGTGAGAGCATCCTGCGAGTTATAAGGTGGGGAGCTTTAGCTCCAGGGATAAGTACTGCCCCAATAACAAGGTCCACAGAAGGAAGAATTTTCTGAATAGCATAGCTGCTGGAATAACAGGTGGAAACATTAGGAGGAAGAACATCGTCTAAATAACGCATCCGGTAAGGGTTTATTTCCGTTACGATAACTCTTGCACCAAGTCCTGCAGCTATTTTGGCTGCATTAGTTCCTACTGTTCCTCCCCCCAGAATTAGAATCCGGGCCGGAAGCACGCCAGGAACCCCACCTACAAGGATGCCTGCTCCTCCTTTGTGTCTTGCAAGAAAATAAGCTCCAATAATAACTGCACTTCTTCCTGCTATCTCGCTCATAGGAGCAAGAAGGGGAAGTCTTTTTTCCTCATCTTCAACCGTTTCATAGGCTATTGCCACTATACCTTTTTTTAAAAGAGCTAAGGTGAGATTTTTATTTGCTGCAAGATGCAGGTAGGTAAAAAGGATCTGGTCTTTGTGGAAAAGATCAACCTCAGAAGGTAAAGGCTCTTTTACCTTTACAATCATCTCAGCTTCATCAAAGAGACTCTTTTTGTCTGAGGCCAGTTTTACCCCCACCTCCTGATACTCACTATCAGAAAAGCCAGAGGCTATACCTGCTCCTTTTTCCATAAGAACCTCATGGCCTCTTTCCACCAGCGCCTTTGCTCCAGCAGGAGTAAGAGCTACTCTCCACTCCTCTTCCTTTATCTCTTTTGGCAGGCCTATTATCATTTATTTCCTCCATCTCTCCTTTTATATATCCTGGGGACTCTTTTGCTTATGCCACACAGAATCTCATAATTAATGAGACCTGATTTTGAGGCAATTTCATCTGCCGAAATCTGTGCACCGTTTTGCTTGCCAAACAAAACCACTTCATCACCTACCTTCACATCTGGAATATGAGTAACATCTACCAGGGTCATATCCATACATATCATGCCTACCACGGGAGCTCTTTTTCCCTTGATAAGTACCTCTCCTTTGTTGGATAAAGCTCTGGGGTAACCATCTGCATAGCCTACGGGCAAGATAGCGATTAAACTTTTTCTCTTAGTAGTGAAAGTTCTGTCGTAACTAAGACTATATCCTGCAGGTACTCTTTTTAAATAAGTTATCTTGGTTTTAAAACTCATAGCAGGTTTTAAGGGTATTGTCCGATTCATTTCAGGTGAGGGATAAAGTCCATAAAGTATAATCCCTGGTCTTACTAAGTTAAAATAAGATGAAGCAAAACCCACGACTGCTGCACTATTGGCAGCATGCTTTAGAGGAATGTGAATTTTTTCCCTCTCTAAATTAGAAATTACCTCTTTAAACTTTTTGATCTGCAGTTCGGTAAAAGCTTTATCCTCATCTGCTACCGAAAAATGAGTAAAGATGCCCTCTATTTCAATACCTTCCAGACACGAGCTCTCCTTAACAAAAGCAGCTACTTCCTCCGGGAAAATCCCCAATCTTCCCAGCCCGGTATCTACCTTTATGTGGACTTTGGCAGTTTGATTCCAGGATTGAGCCTCATTTGATAAGGTCTCAATTAGCTCTCTACTGCAAACAGTCTGAGATAAGTTATATTTGATTACCTCGTGGACCTGGTCTGGTGGAGTTGACCCCAGAATTAGAATTGGTGATTGAATTCCAGCCTCACGCAGCTGAATTGCCTCCTCAACTAAAGCTACAGCTAACCACTGGGCTCCGGCATCTATGGCAACCTTTGCTACCTCGACTGCTCCATGTCCGTAGGCATTAGCCTTCATCACTGCCATTATTTTTGTCTTATTACCAACCTTCTTACGTATCTGGTGAATATTATAGGCAATACTGTCTAAGTCGATTTCTACTCTCGTGGGTCTCATTTTACCTTTACTCCGTTTCTTAGAATTTTACTCGACTCGTCCTGTTCTTATCCTCTCGCCCATCTTTGATATGGCTGCTTCTCTACCAATTAGACCTCGAGGTCTGAACCGGAGGAGCAAGATAATAGCTATTCCTATAACCAAAACCCGGACGAAAGGAGCGCGCAACTGCCAGGCTTCCGGTAAAAAACCTGTAAGAATCTCACTCACTGTCCAGGTACCCCACAGAACATAAGCACCCAGTATGGAACCTTTATTATTCCCGGAACCCCCAATAACTACCATACATAGACAGAGGAAAGTAATCATAACATCATCAAAAGTTCTTGGGTTTATATACTGGATGTAATGTCCATACACGGCTCCGGCGAGTCCCATATACATACTCCCGATTATCCAGGATGTCCTTCTCCACTTGTAAACATCTTTCCCCACCATTTCAGCTAAGGTCGGATCCTCCTTTATTATTCCCAGAGTTCTTCCCCAGGGAGATCTAACTCCTTTCTCAAGCAAAAAGTAAACTCCCACCAAGATACCTAAGGCTACTGCTGTATATACCCAATCAGAGGTAGCTGGACTTAGCATCTCGCCAAATGGTCTGGGTATTCCTCCAATTCCCCATACCCCGTTAGTTAACCACATTTCGTTTTTGAATATCAGGATCACAACAGTTGAGAGCATAATAGAGGCAATAGCTAAGAAGCCAAATTCCAGACGGAGAACAAAAGCAATAGCATAAGCTAAAAGAGCGGCAAAAACTACTGCTCCTGCCAGTCCAACAGGATAGGGCAGACCAAAGCCTCCAATCATACCACCCCAGTCAGGCCCTGTTAAAATAGCTGAGGTGTAAGCACCCACAGCGAAAAAGGCAGCTACTCCAATGTTAAAAAGCCCGGTATATCCCCACTGCAGATTTAATCCGAGAGTAGCTATTGCATATGAAGCACCTATGCATAAAATGGATATAAGATAACCCATAATTTCACCTCTCTAAAAAAGTTCCTTTCCAGACTCCCTGCGGCCTGAAATATATTACCACCAAGAACAATGCACAGGATAGGGCGACTTTATAAGCACTCATCTCAACAGGGACTCCCCAAAAATTAAGAGGCATCTGAATTAAATTTGAACCAAATTCTTCCGCTATTCCTACCAGATAACCGGCGGCCAAGGTCCCCAGGATAGCCCCTTCTCCACCACAAACTACACACACAAATATTCCCAAGAGTATAAACCATCCCATAAGGGGACGAATCTGGATGGTAAGTCCATAAAGTATTCCGGCAAGTGCCGTCACAAACCCGGCAATCATAGTAGTTGTTGTATGAACAGTCTCTGGTTCAACCCCACATACACTTGCCAACATAGGATTCTGAGCGGTTGCCAGCATTCCTCGGCCCAATTTTGTCCGATATTGGAAAAAATATAGAGCGACCACCACCACCACAGCTACTATCAAGGTAAGAAGCTCAGCTGGTGTCACCATGATCCCCCAGGGACCTTTTATTCCGACAGAAGCTCCTGGATAATAGTATTTTGGCTGAGGACCCCAGATAAGCCAGATGATACTTCTTACTGCAAATAACAGTCCAAACGAGGTCAGGTAAAAGAACATAAAAGGAGCTCCCCTATCTCTTAATGGCTTAAATAGAGCTTTGTCTGCTGCGGTCATAGCTATCCCTAAAGCGACCATCGAAACTATGGCAGCTATTACCAGCTCTACCCCTCCCCACTGGGGCAAAATTTGCTTCATAGTCCAGGCAAAATAAGCACCAAGAGCGAGCCAGGGAGCTACTGTAAAATTAAAATACCTCTGTATGAGAAGTACATATGAGCAACCCAAAGCTCCCAGTGCTACTATACTTCCATACACTAATCCAGATACTATCCATCCACCCATAATTTAACCTCCAAAATAAAGTTGCATAACTTGATCATTTTTTAGTAAACCCTCTACTGTGTCCTCAAGTACAACCTGTCCAGCCCGGATTAAATATCCCCTTTCAGCTATTTCTAATGCCTCTCGATTTTGGGCAACTATAAGTACGGTTATTCCCTGTTTATGTAGCTCCTTTACTTTATCCAGAACTTCCTTTACAAGAGATGGTTGCAGACCGGAAGTGGGTTCATCCAACAGCAAAAGGTCCGGTTCAACCATTAATGCTCTGGCTATAGCCAGCATTTGTCTTTGTCCTCCAGAGAACTGCCCAGCAATCTGGTTCCTTCTTTCTTTTAATATCGGAAAAAGCTGGTAAACTCTTTCCAGCATTTCTGAGAATTTTTCTTTTGGCAGAGTATAAGCCCCCATGCGCAGATTATCAATACAGCTCATTTTTGGGAATATTTTGTCTTCCTGGGGAATGTAACCTATACCTAATTCTAAGCGTTCTCTGGGAGTTTTGCCGTTTAACCTCTCACCTTTAAAGATTATCTCACCTTTTCTTGGAGATAAAACACCGGATATAGTTCTCAAAAGAGTGGTTTTTCCAGCTCCATTGGGTCCTATTATTGCTGCTATCTCTCCTTTTTTTACCCTTATAGAGGCATCAAACAATACATCCACTCCTCCATAACCAGCAGTTACTTTATTGGTCTCAAGTATTATATTTTCTTCTTTAGCCATTTATCTTACCTCCCCAGGTAAGCATCTATTACCTTTTCATCGTGCTGTACTTTTTCGGGAGGTCCTTCAGTTAGGTAAGTTCCATCAACCATAACAATTATGGGGTTGCACAACTTCATAATTACATTCATATCGTGCTCTACTACAAAAAAGGTTATTCCTTTCTCTCTGGATATTGTTTTGATATAGTCATTTATCTTGCCCTGCATAACTGGAGGGACTCCTGCTTCTGGTTCGTCCAGCAAAACAAGCTCCGGTTCCACCATCATCATTCTTCCCAACTCGAGCAATTTTCTTTCCCCTCCTGCCAGATTCCCAGCAAGTTCACCAGCTTTTCCGTCCAGTTCCAGGAATTTTAGTATGTCCATAGCCTTTTCAATATACTCATTTTCTTGTTTTTTTACCTTATCTGGTCTGAACCAGTTCATCCAGAGCTGTTCACCTTCTTGCTTTGGTGGAACTGCTAACAAATTTTCCAGTACAGTTATGTTGTGGAACTCCCGCGTGATCTGGAATGATCTGTATATTCCCTTAAGAAACACCTCGTGGGGTTGGAGTCCTGGTTGCAATTTCTCACCGTTGAAGAAAATTTCACCAGAGTCCATCTCATAAAATCCGGTAATTAAATTAAAGAGGGTAGTTTTACCAGCTCCATTGGGTCCAATTAATCCGGTAATTTTCCCGCGTTCAACCTTCAGCGAGCAATCTCTGACTGCCCTAATCCCTCCAAAACTTTTGCTTACATTTTTTATTTCCAGTATTGGAGGCACTCTGATCCTCCTTTTTTATTTTTAGAAGCTCTCCCAGGTTTAAACCGGGAGAGCTTCTCTTTAGATAATTCTAAGGTAGGTATCTTGGGCCAAGTTTTTCTCTGGAGACTGGTTCTGGCAGAAGATTTTCTATTACTACTATTTTACCCTCTTTTACCTGCCAGATAGCGACCGCTCCCACTATATCCCCGTACTTGTCAAATTCTACTGTACTGGCAACACCTACATAGTCAGTATCTATTCCCTGTGCTGCCCAGGCGAGTCCTTTCTTTATCTCCTCAGGTCCTGCATAGAATTTCCTTCCTGGAGCGTTGTTGGCTGGTCTCATATTGTCTCTTATATCCTTAGGCGTGAGCTCCTCAGGCAGCTTACCGGATCTGGCAACAGCTACAGCGAAAGCTACTACGGCATCATATCCTGGTTCAATAAAGGGCTTGGTTGGAAATGTGCCAAATTCTTCCTCATATTCTTTTCGAAAGGTTTCCAGGGAAGGACCTGGTAGAACACCTGAAGCTGTACCTTTGACACCTTCAAGGTTCTTTGCCCCTATTCCTTCTACTACTTCCGGTGCCATCCAGGCATCACATCCATACCAGGGAATTACGTCTGGTCCGTATCCCATGGCTATGGCCTGCTTGCCCATAATTATCATATCTTCCGGGTAAACTATCATTGCTACAGCATCAGGCTTAGGGGTACGCTCGAAAACCATCGATAATTCCGCTTTGTAGCTGGGTTTTCCAAGCTCATGGGGGATTTTGGCCAGTACCTCCCCTCCCAGTTCCGTGAACCTCTGGGCAGTAGCATCGGCTATACCAAGACCGTATGGATTATTGGCGTAGTTTAGGACAATTTTTCTTGCTCCGTCCTCCCACATCATCTCTGCCAGTGCTGCTCCTTGATACAAATCATGCATGCAGGCTCTGAAAAAGTAATCATCGTCTTTCATAACAGAAAGCAGAGGAGAGGTGCAACCTTGACCTATATGGACAATCTTGTTAGGGATAGTAACTGCCTTGGCAGCAGCCATAGTTACCCCACTGGAGAAACCTCCAATTACATAAGGAACTCTATCAATTTTGACTAATTTCATAGTAGCATCAACGCCAGGAGTAGGCATAGATCCTGAGTCTCTATATACACAGACAAGTTTTCTGCCCAGAATTCCACCCGCCAGGTTCACATCCCTTACACCTAATCTCACACCGGTTTGCTGAGGCAGGCCGAAGGGAGCAGAGTCCCCGGTTAAGGGAAGAAGAGACCCGATTTTGTAAGGTTTAGCAGAGAAGGCCATCTCACCAACCAGGAGGATAACAATCAATGTACAAATTACAAAAAAAGTTTTCCTTCCTTTTTTACTCATTTTTTGTCTCCTTTTCCCTGGTTCAGGTTTTTTTATGCTCCTTGATTTTTGCCAGCGTAGACTTTGACCTGCTTGGTCTATCACCTCCTTTTTTGGCCTGTCTATCTGCCCTTTAATTTATTTTTCCTCCTGCTTTATCCACTCCTCATATTCGTCCGGGCCCATTAGGCTATTTAGCTCTTCTGGATTTTCTATCTTTACTTTGATCATCCAGCCCTCACCATAAGGGTCTTTGCTTACCAGATCTATTTTGTGGGATGGTTCCTGGTGAATCTCTATTACTTTGCCAGTTACAGGAGAGTTTAAGTCGGCAACAGCTTTAACAGATTCTATACTGCCAAAAGGAGAGCCCCGTGTTAGTTTTTCTTCTACCGGGGGGAGCTCTATATATACAAGATCAGTGAGCTTTTTTACTGCAAAATCTGTAATCCCGACAACTCCTATATCTTTATCAACTTTTATCCACTCATGGGTTCTGGTGTATTTTAAGTTCCTGGGATACATGGACTTTTCTCCTCATCGATTTTCTCCGGAAACCGAGGCAGAACTATAGCTTCCTGGGGAAGTACAGTCCTGTCTCCTTCACTTAGATTTTCTGCAGACTTTTCCTGAAATCTTCCCCGGGGAAGGGGAAATATTGCAATTTCCTCCCCTTCTTGAATTCTTTCATCAACGAAGGCAAGGCCAACTTGAAAATCTTTTGCCAGAGCACAGCTTGTAACCCTTCCAATATATCTTCCCTGTTTGTCCACCACAGGATCCTCCGACCTTATCATCCTGCCATAGCTTGATTTTAGCCTGAACCTTATAATTTTCTTTTCTCTTTTTTTCTCTTTTTTCAGCAGAGCCTCTCTTCCAATAAAAAAGGGTTTGTGAAACTTAACAAAAGCTCCATACCCTGCCTCAATGGGGTTAATTTGGTGCCTTCCGGCAAGCTCATGTCCGTGTAGAGGAAGACCGGCTTCCACTCTAAGTGAGTCTCTTGCTCCCAGACCGCAGGGTTTAACTTCAAACTCTCTGCCTTTTTCCAGAATCAAATTCCAGATAATAGAGGCATCTTCTGGATGGAGGTAAAACTCAAAACCCATATCCTCTCCGGTATAACCTGTGCGGGAGATTATTGTATTTTTCCCGGCAAGCTCACCCTCCACAAATTCGTTTTTTTCAAGCCTTTTTATATTTTCCCACAGATTTTCATCTACTAATTTTTTCAGAATAAAACCTGATGCAGGTCCCTGGAGAGCTATATCTATTTTTCGCTCATCTTGTGCTGATGCATCTTTTAAATTCTTGATATTTACAGAAGCTTTGACCTCTCTTGCCGGGTAATTTTTATCTATAATGTACTTTTTAGAGGCGACTGCCTTAAGCCAGCTTAAAACTTTCTCCTGATTGGCAGCATTACAAACAATCATATATTTTTCTCCAGAGCGGCAATAAACCATAATGTCATCTATCACATTCCCCTCAGGGTCGAGAAGAAAACTGTACTGAGACTGACCAGGTTTTATCCATCGAACATAGTTGGTACAGGCTACATCCAGGAAATCAGCAGCTCCCTTTCCACTCACTTCCAGGACCCCCATATGAGTTACATCAAAAATTCCTGCTCGCTCTCTTACCGCTCTGTGTTCCTCAGCAATGCCTGTATAATAAAGAGGCATTTCCCATCCAGCAAACCTGGTAAATTTTGCTCCCAGTTTTAAATGCTCTGTGTGTAAAAAAGATTTTTTAATCTTTTCCTTCCCAGCGTAGTGAAATTTCTTTTTTTCTACTTTTAAAGATATATTTTGAATAAAAAGGTGTTGTCCAATAAAATAAGGCTTGGACAGATCAAACCAGGAGGGAAAATCTTTATACAGAGATAAACCATCAATTTCAGCCTCTTGCTTTAACCGGAGTCTATCTTTTAACTTGGGATTTTCTGGATTAGTTTTTAACTTTCCCTCCATTTTCCTCAAAATCTCTTCTTTCCCTTCTTTCACTTGTTCCACTACTACAGGTCCCTGAATTTTGGCAAATATATCCTGAGGATCAAAAATAATGTATCCATCTGATAAACCCTCCAGCCAGCACTTTACTTTTTGTATACTGGAAGAGGTTGTTGCCACCAGATAATAATCTTTTCCCTTCTCATCGGGAGGCAAACGGAGGATTGAAACATCAGCAATGAGTTTTCCTTCGGCATCTAAGAGGAAGGAGGGGGTGACATCACCTGGTTTAAGTTCTGCTATATTGGCAGTGGATACCTCTTGCAGGAAAGGTTTTGCCCTTTCTCCGCTTACCCTTAGTATTTCCATATTGCTGATTTTTTCTGTCCCTGTCTCTTGCTTGGATGAAGAGGACTGTTCTTGATAAGAGACAAATTCAAAAATTTTTCTCTTATCCTCTACCTCACCTTCTTTTTCCTGGATTAGCTCCCTTACCTGTTTTTTTACCTCTTCTATTATCTCAAGATTTATTTTTCCTCTGGGCAAGTCCCCGGTTAATCCTTTATACATGAAAGGTTGAATGTTGACCAGTACCCGGTGAACAAGTTCTGCTATTTTCTCCATCTCCTCTTTTTCAAACCCTCGTTGAGTAACCCAGGGAGTTCCAAGTCTTATGCCGCTTGCCTCAGCAGCTGTTTCATCACCAGGGATTGTGTTTTTGTTAACTACCAGACCACAGAGATCCAGAATCCGGGCAGCTATTTCTCCTTTTAAGGGAAAGCCGGTCCTTGTTTTAATGGCATTCAGGTCAACCAGTAAAAGGTGAGTATCGGTCCCTCCATAGGCCATCTTCAACCCTTTTTTTTCTAAAGAGGAGGCTAAGGCTTTGGCATTTTCAACAATTTTTTCCTGCAGTTTTTTAAACTCCTCTGTTTGTGTAATTTTAAATGTAGTTGCTATAGCTGCAATCTTGTTGATGTGAGGACCTCCCTGTTCTCCAGGAAAAACAGCATCATCTATCAGTTTAGCTTTTTCTCTATCAGTAGTCAAGATAACTGCTCCCCGGGGACCACAGAGGGTTTTATGAGTTGTAAAGGTGATAACATCAGCAAAGCCTACTGGATTAGGATATACTCCAGCAACCACAAGTCCTGCAACATGGGCAATATCGGCAAAAAGAAGTGCTCCTACACTGTCAGCAATTTCTCTAAATTTTTTCCAGTCAACACTCCAGGGGTAGGCACTATAACCTGCAATTACTATCCTGGGTTGGTGCTCTAAAGCAAGCTCTTTTATAGCATCGTAGTTAAGTTTTCCAGTTACAGGATCTGCCTCATATGAGACAGCCCTGTAGTATTTTCCGGAGCGATTAAATTCACTCCCATGGGTAAGATGTCCTCCATGAGATAAGTGCATACCCATAATTGTATCACCGGGTTTAAGGAAGGCTGCATAAACAGCGTTATTTGCTGCTGCTCCTGATAATGGTTGGACATTAACAAAAATTTTGTCTGCACTTACTTTATCTGTGGCAAAGCACTTTGCTATCCTTCTTTGGGCAAGAGATTCAACAAAATCAGCAAACTCAACCCCTTTGTAAAAACGTCTGTCAGAATAGCGTCTGTAGTAAGCAAGCTGGTAATCAAAGTCAAGTAAGACCTTTTCATCATTTTCTTCACTCATTCTCG
Organism: uncultured bacterium; assembly: GCA_965613085.1. GTDB lineage: Bacteria > Aerophobota > Aerophobia > Aerophobales > B3-G15 > CBFDTW01. Next base: position 12,956 of record CBFDTW010000031.1, read on the forward strand.
GGGAAGGATATCCTTCAGCGTAAAGACTGGTGAAAGGCGATGCCAGGGCTTCTCGAACAGGCCTGGGGCAGATGCTTTCTGATGGTATAAGAATGATCTTTTGTAGCTGTCTCACTCTTTCAAAATCGATAACAAGGTCCACATCAGGGTCTATTTTGGAAAGATCTGTATCAAGATAATATGAATAATCTCTGTCTTTTTTTTCTTTCATTTTTCTACCACTTTTTTAATTCTTCTTAGCCCCTCCAGAATATCTTCTTTTGAGGTAGCGTAGGATAATCTTATGTATTCGTCTTTTTCTCCCTCACATCTTTGTCCGAAACAGGTTCTACCCAGAACTGCTACACCTGCCTCATAAAGGAGATAATCCTGCAGTTTTCTTGAGTTTTCAAGGTTGAGATTGCGGCAAACCTCAGTAACATTAGGGTATATGTAAAAAGCTCCTTTTGGTTTAACACATCTTATTCCTTTTATTTCGTTTAATCCTTCCCAGATAATATCGCGCCTTTCTTTAAATTCTTTCACCATAGCCAAAGAGGCATCCTGTGGTCCCTCCAGAGCATTTACTCCTGCATATTGAATAAAGGTGTTTGTACAGGAGTTGACATTGGTCTGGATTCTTGTAACATCCTGTGCCAGATCTTTTCTCATCACCCCAAATCCTAACCTCCAGCCAGTCATGGCATAAGTTTTGGAAAAGCCGTCTATTAAAATCGTTCTTTCCTTCATTCCCGGAATGGAGGCAATACTATTAAATTCTGTATCATAAATAATTTGGGAATAAATCTCATCTGACATAATCCAGATCTCTTTTTTCTTCGATATCTCAGCAATCATTTCCAGGTCATCCCGGCTTAGTATACCACCTGTAGGGTTATGAGGAGAGTTAATAATAATCATTTTTGTTTTATCAGTTATTCTTTTCTCCAGCTCTTGAGGGTCAAAACTGAACTCTCTTTCCTCCAGAAGAGGAAGAGGAACAGGTTTTGCTCCCACAAAATTTATGAAAGATTCATAAATTGGAAAACCTGGATTGGGATATATCACCTCATCTCCTTCGTTAACACAGGCCAGAATACCGTAAGCAATGATTGGTTTTGCTCCCGGAGTAACTACCACTTCTTCAGGATCTACTTCTATATCTCTTGTCTTAGAAATATAGCGGGCAATTGATTCTCTTAAAGAAAGAACACCAGCTGAGGGAGAATAATGGGTATATCCTTCTTTAAGTGCATTCATTGCTGCATCTTTAATATGGACTGGTGTATCAAAATCAGGCTCACCGATGGCAAAGCTTATAATGTCTTTACCTTTTCTCTTAAGCTCATTTACCCGGGCCAAAACTTCAAAGGCCGTTTCAGTTCCTAACCTTTTCATCCTTTTTGCTTTCTGCATATTGTCCTTCACAAAAATACATGAAAAATATTCAATTTGTATTTATAACATACATAAAAAATATGTCAAGAAAAATTGAGCCTCAGGACTTTCCCCAAAATTTAAGACTATTTTCTTTGAAATAATGATATAATAAGGAATGCAGCAACTTAGTAAGTGGGATAAGCAAGATTATTTTGAGATATACGTATTTTGAGGGAAAATTTTAGGGAAACTTCTACCTTTTCAATATTGACCAAATTATAGATATTCTCTGGTAAAGTACAACAAATGTGATTTATCAACTAATGCGTTGATCACATCAAAATCAACGAAAAAATTCGGCACGCAAATAGGGTAAAAGGTGAGAAAAAATTAGAGGGAGGACTAATAATAAAAGCGTGTGATACTTTTTAGATATGTGAGATACGATGAGAGTTAGGTGTGGGCGAACTTTAACTTTCTATTAAGGATAAATACCTAACTAAAATAGTAAACCTTTGTGACCATATTGTGACTATAATTTGCACAAAATGGCGTAAAATAATGTAATTAATGGAAATAATAGAATCTTGAAATTTAAGAACTGGAGAGAATTTTGGGTTGTGATGGGGATTTTAGGATTTGCTTGGAATCGGCTTAAAAGGCCGATGCTCTACCTACTGAGCTAACGGCTCAATTATATAAACCAGTCTCTCCGAAACGACCTCTTGCTCCACTATTTGCTTCCATAATATATATATTTTTTTATTAAAGACAACAGTCGCATTAAGTTGCCATCCCCCAGTTTTTAAACCAAAACCGCAGGAAAACAAAAAATATAAGCATAT